>JACQZW010000003.1 GCA_016213675.1 Acidobacteriota bacterium
CCGGTCGCGAGCGGAGCAGTCTCGTCCTGGCCTCGCGGGGGCGAGGCCGGGACGAGGGGGCCGCGCACCCCAGGGGCCAGACGAGGGGACGGACCTTGGTCCGTGACGTGCGGCAAGCCGTGGGGTTGGCCCTCCAAGCGCCACGGGATCGCTTCGTCGCTGCGCTCCTCGCGATGACGAGGAGAAGTCGACGAGCACGCCCTCACCCCGACCCTCTCCCGCCGGGAGAGGGCGCCCCCGCCCGCAGGGTGGACCAAGAAGGGGACGGACCTTGGTCCGTGACTGACGGCAAGTCGTGGAGTTGGCCCTCCAAGCGCCTCGGGATCGCTTCGTCGCTTTGCTCCTCGCGATGACGACCAGAAGTCGACGAGCACGCCTTCACCCCGACCGTCTGCCGGCGGGAGGGGACGCCCGGACCCGCAGGGTCGCGCGAAGGGGTGCGCGGCCGGGGGCGGCCGCTCCACGGGTGGGGGCGTGGCGGTCGCGACGGCTTCACAGGAACTTCACACCTGTGGCGTGGAATCCGGGGCGGCGGGAGCCCCCGCCGGGAGGATCGAATGCACGCTCGCTCGCTCGCCGCCGTCGCCGCCGTGGTCATGGCCGCCGGCGCCCACGCCCAGGTGGTCAAGGTCGACGCCGCGATCCCCGCGTACCAGCGCGCCCAGGCGGTGTCGGGGAACCTCAACTCGGTCGGCTCCGACACCATGAACAACCTCCTCACCTACTGGGCCGAGGGGTTTGCCAAGAGCCACCCGACGGTCAAGGTGCAGATCGAGGGCAAGGGCTCGTCGACGGCGCCGACGGCGCTGCTCGCCGGGACCGCCCAGCTCGGGCCGATGTCGCGCGAGATGAAGGACTCCGAGATGGAGTCGATCGAGGCCAAGCTCGGCTACCCGCCGATCCAGATCAGCGCGGCGCTCGACGTCCTCGCCGTCTACGTCCACAAGGACAACCCGGTGGCCTCGCTGTCGCTGCCCGAGGTCGACGCGATCTTCTCCAAGTCGAGGAAGGGCGGCTTCCCCAACGAGCTCACCCTGTGGGGCCAACTCGGCCTCAAGGGCGAGTGGGCGAAGAAGCCGATGTCGCTGTACGGCCGCAACTCCGCCTCCGGCACCTACGGGTTCTTCAAGGACCACGCGCTGTTCAAGGGCGACTATAAGGACACCGTGAAGGAGCAGCCCGGCTCCGCCTCGGTGGTCCAGGGCGTCAGCTCCGACCTCGCCGGCATCGGTTACTCCGGGATCGGCTACCGCACCTCCGGCGTCCGCCCGCTGCCGCTCGCCGCCACCGTCAAGGGCCAGGCGTACGAGCCGAGCTACGAGAATGCGCTCGCCAAGACCTACCCGCTGTCCCGCCACCTTTACATCTACGTGGTCCGCGACCCGCGCACCCCGATGGACGCGCTGACCCGCGAGTTCCTCCGCTTCGTGCTGTCTCGCGAGGGGCAGGAGATCGTGGTCAAGGACGGCTTCCTGCCGCTGCCGGCCGCGGTCGTCGCGGAGGAGCTCAAGAAGCTCGACTGAGGAGCGCCCCCGCGACTCCGATGACACTCGAGACGTCACCACGTCGAGGCGCGATCCCGGGGCGGCGCACGCCGTCCCGGATCCCGCTACGCTAGTCGCGACGCCCGATGGGCAACTTCACCCCCTCGCGCCTCCGCCGGGTCCGTCTCGTCGACCGGCTGGTCGCCGGCGGTATCACTGCCGGCGGCTCGCTCGTCCTGCTCGCCGTCGCCTTCCTGATGGTCTTCCTGTTCGCCCAGACGCTGCCGCTCCTCGGCGGCGGCACGGCCCGCCCGCAGTCCTCGGCGACGGCGCCGGACGCGCCCCTGCTCGCGTTCGAGGACGACTTCCGCGAGGGCGTCATCGTCCTCGGTGCGGACGGCGTCCTCCACTCCGCCCGCCTCGACGGGGCCGGACGGACGGTGCCGCTCGAGGGCGCCCGCCCTCCCCTGCGCGAAGCGGTCCTCGACGCCGCCGGCCGCCTCCTCGCGATCCGCGACGCCGCCGACGAGGTGCAGGTGTGGGCCGTCCGGGTCAAGGTGGGCTGGGAGAGCGGGGAGCGCAGGCTCGAGCCGACCGCGCGGCCACTGCTCCGCCGGGTCGGCGCCGGGCTCGGCCGGCTGCTCGCGGCCGGCGGGGACGTCGATGCGCCCGTGGTTGTGGCGGCGACCGCGAGCGGAGCCGCCGTGCTGCGCGGCTCGGCCGACGCCGTCGAGATCCGGCTGGGCACCCCGGCCGCGGTTGCGGCGATCTCCCGCGACGGCCGCGAGCTGTGGCTGGGCGCTGCCCGCGACCTCTCGGTGTTCCGCCTCGACGGCGAGGCCTTCTCGCCGGCCCTCGTCGCCGCGGTCCCGCTGCGCCGGCCGCCGACCGCGGGAGCGCTCCTGCTCGGCGACACCACCATGCTTCTCGGCGACGCCGGTGGGGAAGTCACCGCGTGGCAGGTGGTCGCCGGCGCGGTGGCCGGCACCCGAATGCTCGATGCCGCCGCGGTCTTCACCGGCAACGGCCCGGTCGTCGCCCTGGCCCCCTCGCCGCGCGACAAGACCTTCCTCGTCCGCCGGCCCGGCGGCGCCGAGCTCGCCCACCTGACCAGCCGGCGCGTCGGCCTCGAGCTGCCGTCGTTCCCCGCCGACGCCGTGCAGGCGGGCTTCTCGCCGCGGCGCGACGGGGTCTTCGCCCTGACCGCGGCGCGCGTCGTGCACCGCTGGCGCCTCGAGGTGCCGCACCCGGAGGCGACCGCCGGCACGCTGTTCCTGCCGGTCCGCTACGAGGGGTTCACCGAGCCCGAGTTCGTCTGGCAGTCGACCGGCGGCAGCGGCTCCTTCGAGCCCAAGCTGTCGCTCGTCCCGCTCGTCGTCGGGACGTTCAAGGGGGCGCTGTACGCGCTGCTCTTCTCGGCGCCGTGCGCGCTCGCCGCCGCCCTCTACCTCTCGCAGTTCGCCCCCAGCCGGCTGCGGACCGTCGCCAAGCCGGCGATCGAGCTGATGGCGGCACTCCCGTCGGTGGTCGTCGGGTTCCTCGCCGCGCTGCTCCTCGCCCCGGTCCTCGAGCGGCACGTGGTCGGCGTGCTGACGGCGTTCGTCGTGCTCCCGCTCGGGGTGATCGCCGCGGCCGCGGCGTGGGAGCAGGCGCCGCTCGCCTGGCGGCGCCGCCTGCGCCCCCGCGGCGAGCTGCTCCTCGTCGTCGGCGCGCTCGCCGCGACGCTGGCGACCGTCGCGGCAGTCGCGCCGACGGTCGAACGGGTGCTGTTCGCCGGCGACTTCAGCGCCTGGCTGCTGGCCTCGGCCGGCGTGACCTACGACCAGCGCAACGCCGTGGTGGTCGGCTTCGCCCTCGGCTTCGCCGTCATCCCGATCATCTTCACCCTCGCCGAGGACGCGTTCTCCAACGTGCCGCCGTCGCTCGTCTCCGCCTCGCTCGCCCTCGGCGCGACGCGCTGGCAGGCTGCGCGCACGGTGGCGATCCCGGCGGCCAGTCCCGGGCTGTTCGCGGCGGTCATGACCGGCCTCGGCCGCGCCGTCGGCGAGACGATGATCGTGCTGATGGCGACGGGGAACACGCCGATCCTCTCGCTGTCGCCGTTCGACGGGATGCGGACGATGGCGGCGAGCATCGCCGTCGAGCTGCCCGAGGCGGCGTTCGGCGACACCCTCTACCGGGTGCTCATCCTCACCGCGCTCATGCTCTTCGCCATGACCTTCGTGATCAACACCGCGGCCGTACTGATCTCCACCCGGCTGCGCAAGCGCTTCGGCAGGCTCGCGGCATGAGCGTGCGCCGCTTTCTCGCCGTCGGCACCGCCCAGCGCTGGCTGACCGCCGCCGCCCTGCTCCTCGCCCTGGCGATGATCGTCGGCCTGGTCACCGTGGTCGTCCGCGTCGCGGCGGGGTTCTTCTGGCCGCACCCGCTCGTCGAGCTCGTGCTCGCCGACGGTACCCGGCTGCTCGGCGAGGAGTCGGGCCGCGACGTCGATCCGGCGGTGGCCGGGGCGACGCGGGTGCGCATCAAGGTCGGCAACCGCGAGCTGTCCGGCGCCGACTTCGTCTGGGTCCGCGAGGTCGAGGTGAAGGAGCGCAGCGAGCCGCGCGACGCCTGGCTGCTCGAGCGGCGCGAGTACGGCACCTTCTACGGCACCCCGCGCCGGCTCGAGGGCCCGCGCAGCGCCGTCGACGCGACGGCGCCCGGCTTCGCGGCCGCCCTCGCGAAGGCGATCGACGAGGCCGCCGGCCGGTTCGACGAGGAGCGCGCGCTGCTCGCCCGCGCCGACCGGCTGCACGCACCGGTCGCCAGGCTCCAGGCGCGATTCAACGCGGCGACCGTGGCCGGGCGCGACACCACCGCGCTCAAGGCCGAGCTCGACGCGGCGCGAGCCCGGGAGCAGGAGGCGCTCGCCCCGCTCCTCGAGCGGCTCGCCGGCCTGCGCGCCGCGCTCGCCGAGGGCGCCCTCGTGATCGCCACCGCCGGCGGCGAGGAGAAGGCGATCCCGGTGTCCGGCATCGTCCGGGCGGTGGCGCCGAACGGGCTGAGCACGCCCGCCAAGCTCGCCGTCTACCTCGCGCGCTGGTGGGAGTTCCTCGCCGGGGCGCCGCGCGAGTCGAACACCGAGGGCGGCATCTTCCCGGCGATCTTCGGCACCGCCTTGATGGTCTTGCTGATGACCGTCGCGGTCGTGCCGCTCGGCGTGGTCACCGCCGTCTACCTCAACGAGTACGCCCGCGACAACGCCTTCACCGCCGCGGTCCGCCTCGCCCTGGCCAACCTCGCCGGGGTGCCGTCGATCGTCTTTGGCGCCTTCGGCCTCGCGTTCTTCGTCTACACCGTGGGCGGCGGCATCGACCGGCTGTTCTTCGCCGACACCCTGCCGACGCCGACGTTCGGCACCGGCGGCATCCTGTGGGCCTCGCTGACCCTCGCGCTGCTCACCGTCCCGGTGGTCGTGGTGGCGACCGAGGAGGGGCTCCAGTCGGTCCCGCAGGCGGTCCGCGACGGCGCCCGTGCCCTCGGCGCGACCCGCTGGCAGACGCTGCGCCGGGTCGTGCTGCCGTACGCCGCGCCGGGCATCCTGACCGGCGCGATCCTGGCCGTCGCCCGCGGCGCCGGCGAGGTCGCGCCGCTCATGCTCACCGGCGTCGTCAAGCTGGCGCCCAGCCTGGCCCTCGACGGCACCGCGCCGTTCCTCCACCTCGACCGCAAGTTCATGCACCTCGGCTTCCACATCTACGACGTCGGCTTCCAGTCGCCCAACGTCGAGGCGGCCAAGCCGATGGTCTACGCGACCGTGCTGGTGCTGCTCGTCCTCGTGGTCCTGCTCAACGTGACGGCGATCGTGCTGCGCACCCGGCTGCGGCGGCGGCTCAAGCGGGCGGTGGTGTGAGCGCGCCGCGTCCAGCCCTGGAAGCCGTCAACCTGGTCGCCGGCTTCGCCGGCCAGGAGGTGCTGCGCGGCATCGACCTGGCGGTGCCGGCGCGCCGGATCACCGCCCTGATCGGTCCCTCCGGCTGCGGCAAGTCGACGCTTCTGCGCTGCTTCAACCGGATGAACGACCACCTGGCGGGGTTCTTCCGGCGCGGCCGGCTCAACGCCTCGGGGCGCGACGTCTACGACCCCGCGTGGTCGCTCGAGGAGCTGCGCTTCACCGTCGGCATGGTGTTCCAGAAGCCGAACCCGTTCCCGATGTCGATCCGCGACAACGTGCTGTTCGGGCCGTCGCTCGCCGGCGTGCACGACCGTGCGGCGCTCGACACCACCCTCGAGAGCTCGCTGCGGCACGCCAACCTGTGGGACGAGGTGAAGGACCGCCTCGACGCGTCCGCCCTCGACATGTCCGGCGGCCAGCAGCAGCGGCTCTGCATTGCCCGCGCCCTCGCCTCCTCGCCGGACATCCTGCTGCTCGACGAGCCGGCCTCGGCGCTCGACCCGATCGCCACCGTCCGGCTCGAGGAGACGGTCCGCGAGCTGGCCGACGTGGTGACCGTCCTGCTCGTCACCCACAACCTCCAGCAGGCGGCGCGGGTCGCGCATCGGACGGCGTTCCTCTACCTCGGCGAGCTGATCGAAGAGGGGGAGACGACGGCGATGTTCGCCACCCCGCGCGAGCGGTTGACCGAGGAGTACATTACCGGCAGGTTCGGATAGGAGTGACCATGGAAACCCCACTCGAGCACGAACTCGACGCATTGAAGCGGTTGCTGCTGACCATGGCCGGCGAGGTGGAGCGGTCGCTGGACCTCGCCGTCCGGGCCCTGGTCGAGCGCGACAGCGTTCTCGCGCAGCAGGTCATCGACTCGGACAGCGTCATCGACCAACGCGAGATCGAGGTCGATCACCGGGTGATCGAGGCGATCGTGCGCGACAAGCCGCTCGCCCGCGACCTCCGCTTCGTCATCACCGCGATCAAGATCGCCCCCGACCTCGAGCGGGTCGCCGACCACGCGGTGAACATCGCCGAGCAGGCGATGTCGCTCAACCGGGTACCGCCGCTCAAGCCGTTCATCACGCTGCCGCAGATGGCGCGCACCGCGTCCGCCATGGTCCGCGACGCCCTGTCCGCCTTCGTCAACGCCGACGCCGCCACGGCCCGCGCCGTGATCGCCCGCGACGACGAGGTCGACGCCATGCACGAGCAGGTGTTCCGCGAGCTGCTCACCTACATGATGGAGGACCCGGCGACGATCCCGCGCGCCCTCTCGCTGCTGCTCATCGCCCGCTCCCTCGAGCGCATCGCCGACCAGGGGACGAACATCGCCGAGCAGGTCGTGTACCTCGCCGAGGGGCAGGACATCCGCCACCGGCACGGCGAGGAGCCGCGCGGGTGAACGACGCCGTCCGCTTCCGGCTCGAGGCGCTGACCTGCCGCTACGGACCGGCGGCGGCTGTGCACGGCGTGACGCTCGACATCCCGGCGCAAGGGGTGACGGCGTTCATCGGGCCGTCGGGCTGCGGCAAGTCGACGATCCTGCGCTGCCTGAACCGGATGAACGACGTCATCGAGGGGTTCTCGGTGGGCGGCCGCGTCCTGCTCGACGGCGAGGACGTGTACGCGCCGGGCTTTGACCCGGTCGAGCTGCGACGCCGCGTCGGCATGGTCTTCCAGCGCTCCAACCCGTTCCCGTCGTCGATCCTCGACAACGTCGCCTACGGGCTGCGCCTGCACCGCCGGCCGACCCGCGCCGAGCTCGAGCTGGCCGTCGAGGAGGCGCTGCGCGCGGCGGCGTTGTGGGACGAGGTCAAGGACCGGCTGGACGCGTCGGCGTCGTCGCTGTCCGGCGGCCAGCAGCAGCGGCTGTGTATCGCCCGGGCCCTCGCCGTCCGGCCCGAGGTGCTGCTCTTCGACGAGCCGGCCTCGGCCCTCGACCCGATCTCCACCGCGCGGGTCGAGGAGCTGGTCACCGAGCTCGGCAAGCGGCTCACCATCGTCATCGTCACCCACAACCTGCAGCAGGCCCCCCGGGTCGCCGACCGCACCGCGTTCTTCCTCCTCGGCAAGCTCGTCGAGTACGGCCCGACGGTGCAGGTGTTCACCACGCCGGCCGAGGAGCAGACCGAGGCCTACGTGTCGGGGCGGTTCGGATGAGCGTCGCGCTCTTCCTCGTCGAGGACGACGCCGACATCGCCGGCCTCGTCCGCCGTCACCTCGAGCGCACCGGCGACTTCGAGGTGGCGACGTTCGCCACCGGCCACGAGTTCCTCGCCGCCTGCGAGCGCCACGTGCCGGACTTCATCATCCTCGACCTCAACCTGCCCGACACCGACGGCCTCACCCTGTGCCGCGAGCTGCGCGCCTGGGAGTCGACGCGCACCACGCCCGTCCTCATGCTCACCGCCCGCGCCGGCGAGTCCGACCGCGTGCTCGGCCTCGAGCTCGGCGCCGACGACTACCTCCCCAAGCCGTTCTCCCTCCGCGAGCTGGCCGCCCGGGTCCGGGCGCTGCTCCGCCGCGTCCAGTGGGAGCGCGGGGTGCCCGGCGGGATCTACCGCGACGCCCGCATCGAGGTCGACCCGGCCCGCTTCCGCGTCGTCTGGCACGGCGCCGAGGTCCACCTCACCCGCCGGGAGTTCGACGTGCTGTGGAACCTCGTCTCCCAGCAGGGCCGGGTCGCATCGCGCGAGCAGATCCTCGACGCGGTGTGGGGCCTGGCCACCGACGTCGACCCGCGCACGGTGGACGCCCACATCCGGACGCTCCGCCGCAAGCTCGCGGAGGACGTCATCGAGACGCTCATCGGCTCGGGGTACCGCTTCCGGGGGCAGCCGTGACGGCGCGCCAGCGGCCCGGCCTGCTCGTCGGCGGCGCCACCTTGGTGGTCGCGCTCGCCGGCGCGCTCTGGCTCGAGCACGGCCGGCACACCGCCCGCCACGCCGAGGACATCGCGGCGCTCGGCCGGGCCGTCGTCGGCATCGCCCCGCGCGCCGAGGTGCTGCTTTCCCTGTCGCCCCGTGACGCCGACATCGAGGTCCGCCAGTGGGCGGCGGCCTCTGGCGCGCGCGTCACGCTCATCGCGGCGGACGGCCGGGTCCACGCCGACTCGTGGACGCTTCCGGAGCTGCTCGACCGGCTGGAGAACCACGCCGGCCGCCCCGAGCTCGAGGCCGCGCGCGGCGGCCAGACCGGGGTCGCCGAGCGCCGGTCGGCGACCACCGACCGGATGACGATCTACGTCGCACACCTGCTCGGCGGGCACGACCGGCCGGCCGGCTGGGTCCGCATCGCCCGGGAGGCGCGCACCGCCGGCTCCCCCTGGGGTGGCCTGCTCGCCGCCCTGGCCGCGGCGCTGGCGGCCGGGCTCGTCGCCCAGCGGCTCGAGGCTCGCCTCCACCGGCGCGTCGGGCACCACCTCGCGGCCTGGACCGAGCTGCCCGAGTCGGCCGACCTCGAGGCCCGGGCCGAGGAGGCCGACCGCCGCTTCCGCCACGAGCGCGAGGTCCTCACCCGCGAGGTCGAGGTGATGCGCGCCGCGGTCGGCGAGGTCGGCGAGGGCGTCGTGCTGCTCGACGGTGCGGGCACCGTGCGCTTCGCCAACCCGGCCGCCATGCTCCTGCTCGGCCGCGGCCTCGCCGTCGGCCGGCCGCTCGTCGAGGCGGCCCGGGCGCCCGAGCTGCTCGCCGCCGTCCAGGAGACCCTCGCGACGCGGGCGACGACCCACACGACCGCCGCCGGCCCCGGCGGCGCCGAGCTGGCGGGGCGCAGTTGCGCGCGGCCCCACCCGGTGCTCGCCGCCGCCGTCGTGCTGCGCGACACCGCCGGCGAGAAGCAGCTCGAACGGGCCCGCCGGGCCCTGGTCGCCGACCTCGCCCACGAGCTGCGCACCCCGCTCACCGTGCTCGGCGGCGTCGCCGAGGAGCTACGCACGGAGAACGTCGACGCCATGCTCGTCGACACCGTCGAGCGGCAGGTCCGCCGCCTCCAGGCGTTCGCCGAGGAGCTCGAGGAGCTGGCCGCCATCGAGTCCGGGCGGGTGTCGCTGGCGCGCGAGGAGGTCGACGTCCTCGCCGCCGCCCGGGCCGTTGCCGCCGACATCGCCGCCGCCGCGGCCCGGGCCGGGGTGACCGTCGAGGTCGCGGGAAGCCCGGAGCGCGCCGCCACCGACCCGATGCGCCTCGCCCAGGTGCTCACCAACCTGGCCGACAACGCGATCCGCTACAACCGCCCGGGGGGACGCGTCGCGCTCTCCGTCGCGCCCCACCACGGCGCGGTCGAGATCCGCGTCGAGGACACCGGCATCGGCATCCCCGCCGCCGAGGTGCCCCTGGTGTTCCAGCGCTTCTACCGGGTGCGCCGCGGCCCGGCCGCCGCCGAGGGCGGCAAGGGCCTGGGACTCGCGATCGTCAAGCACCTCGTGCGCGCACTGGGTGGGACCGTCCAGCTCGTCTCGGAGGAGGGGAAGGGCACGACGGTCACGGTGGTGTTGCCGGCGAGCTAGGGGATAGGGAACTGGGAACAGGGGACTGAAGAGCGGAGCCCCCTCCCAACCCAAGGACGAGACGAGAACGCCGGGGCGTGGGAGCCCCGGCGTTCCTGCGTCGGCCGGGACCGGATTACAGCTTGGCGGCGATCGCCTTCGCCATGTCCATCGTCGAGGCCGGGCCGCCCATGTCGTAGGTGCGGACCTTGCCGTCGGCGATGACGGCGGCGACGGCCTGCTCGAGCCGGGCGCCGAGCGCCTTCTCGCCCAACCAGTCGAGCATCATCTTGGCCGCGAGGATGGTCGCGATCGGGTTGACCTTGTACTGCCCGGCGTACTTCGGCGCCGAGCCGTGGGTCGGCTCGAAGACCGCGAGCTTCTCGCCGATGTTGCCCGAGCAGCCGAAGCCGAGGCCGCCGACCATCTGGGCGCACAGGTCGGAGACGATGTCGCCGAACAGGTTCGTCGCGACGAGCACCCCGTACTTCTCGGGGTTCTTCAGGAGCCACATGGTGATGGCGTCGACGTTGGCGTCGTCCATGGCGATGCCGGGGTAGTCCGCGGCGACCTTCTTGCCGGTCTCGAGGAACAGCCCCTCGGTGGCGCGCACGACGTTGGCCTTGTGGATGATCGTCACCTTCGGGTAGCCGTGCGCACGGGCGTACTCGAAGGCCGCCCGGATGATCCGCTCGCACCCCTTCCGCGTGTTGATCTTGCAGGTAATCGCAACGTCCTCGAGCGGGACGTCGGCGAACGCCGCGAACGGCTTGGAGGCTTCCTTCAGCGTGTCGCGCAGCTTGGCGTTCATCGGTGCGAACTCGACGCCGGAGTACAGCCCCTCGGTGTTCTCGCGGAACATGACGAGGTCGATCCCCGGCTTGTAGTTCAGCGGGTTGCCGGGGTAGGCCTTGCAGGGCCGCAGGCAGGTGTAGAGGTCGAAGAGCTGGCGCATCCTGACGATCGGCGAGCGGTAGACCAGGCCCTTCGGCTTGAGCTCGTCGACGAGCTCGGCCTGCGCCTCGCGGATCGGCTTCGACGTGATCGCCCCGAACATGGCGGCGTCGACGCTGCCGAGCAGGTCGATGGTGCGCGCGGGCAGCGGATCACCCTCGCCGCACCAGAACTCCCAGCCGATGTCGCCGTGGACGTAGGACGCGTCGAAGTGGAGCGCGTCGAGGACGAGGCGGGTCGCCTCCATGCAGTCGTTGCCGATGCCGTCTCCCGGCAGCCAGGCGATTCTGTAGTTGGCCATGTTCTCTCCTCCTTGAGCTTGCAGGGGTGGGCGGGGGACCCTCTCCCCTCTGCCCTCTCCCCTGTCCCCTATCCCAGCGCCCTGGGCGCCGGTCCGTCGTACTCGGCCGCCGCCTGATCGATGCGGCGCATCGGCTTCTCGCGCGCGACCTCCTCGGCGACGTGGGCCATCCACCCCGCCGTGCGGGCGAGGATGAAGAACCCGTTGGCCAGCTCGGGCCGGAAGCCGAGGTCGGCGAGGACCGCGGCGATGGCGCCGTCGACGTTCAGCGGCAGCACCTTGCCGCCCTTCGCCAGCTCCGCGGCGATCGCCTCGGCCACCGTGATGTGGGGACCGGCGGAGCCGGCCTCCTTGACCAGGGCGAGCAGCCGGCCCGAGCGGGGATCGTCGGTGTGGACGCGGTGCCCCCAGCCGGGGAGCCGCCGGCCGGCCGCCTTCTCCTCGGCGATCAGCGCCTTCGCGGCGTCGGCCGGAGCCGCCCCGGCGGCGACCGTCGCGGCGCCCCGGGCGAGCAGCCGCATGCAGTCCTCGACGGCGCCGCCGTGGTGCCGGTTGACCGCCAGCGCGCCGGCCGCCAGGCACGCGTTGAGCGGCGCGCCGGTGGTCGCGGCGTTGCGCACCGCGAGCGCCGACGGCGGCGTCACGCCGTGGTCGATCGAGGCGACGAGCATCGCCTCCATGACGCCGCCGACCGCCGCGCCGGGCAGCTCGCCGCGCAGGATCAGGTAGACCGCCTCGCCGAACGAAATGCGACCCATCATCTCGTCGATCCGGATGCCGCGCACGCGGATCTCGTTGGGGGCGATCGAGGTGACTGCCGTCTTCCAGGTCTCCGCCATCGTCAGCTCCTCACCAGTTCCGCGGCCGCCGCCGGCAGCTCGTCAAAGGTGTCCACCACCACCGCACCGGCGGCCCGCAGCGCCGCCACCTTGCCCTCGTGGGTGCCGCGCCCGCCCTCGACGATCGCCCCGGCGTGGGAGAAGCGCACCCCCGAGGTCGCCGCCCGGCCGCCGATGTAGGCCACCACCGGCTTGGTCACGGCGCCCGAGGCGAGCAGCTCGGCGACGCGCTCCTCCTGGGAGCCGCCGATCTCGCCGAACAGCGCGATCGCCTCGGTGCCCGGGTCGGCCTGGAAGCGGGTCACGACCTCGGGCATCGGCAGGCCGATAATCGAGTCGCCGCCGACGTGGACCAGGGTCGAGAGGCCGACGCCGGCTCGAGACAGGTAGTAGCCGGTCGACGAGGTCATCCCGCCGGAGCGCGAGGCGACACCCATCGTGCCCGGCTTGAACCAGGCGCGCGCCGACTCCGCCCGACCGCCGATCATCCCCAGCACGCCCTTGCCGACAGACAGGACGCCGAGCGTGTTGGGGCCGAGGAAGTCGACCCCCGCGGCGCGGGCCGCGCGGGCGATCGCCATGACGTCCCACACCGGGACGCGGTCGCCGACCAGGACGGTGAGCCTGACGCCGGCGGCGATCGACTCGAGTGCCGCGTCCTTGACCAGCGGGGCGGGGACGTAGACGACGCTGGCGTCGAAGCCGCCGTGCGCCTCGACCGCCTCCGCCACGGTGTCGTAGACCGGCACGCCGTCGACCGTCGCGCCGCCGCGGCCGGGCGTGCACCCGGCGATCAGTCGCGTGCCGTACTCGCGCATCAGGGCGGCCCGTGCCCGTCCCTCGCGGCCGGTGATCCCCTGCACGAGCACCCGGGTCGTCTCGTCGACGAGGATCGCCATGGCTACTCCATCCCCCGCGACCGCCGGTAGTCGTCCAGGCCCGCGATCGGCAGCTCGACGCGGCCGCCGCCGCCGCCGTGGGCACGGCAGTCGACCTCGCAGGCCAGGCACTCGGTGCACCGTCCGCGCGCCGCTTCCTCCGCGGTGACCTTGAGCACGGGCAGGCCGTCGCCGGAGAGCTCGAGGATCTGCGGCACGCACGCGGCCACGCACGCCTTGCTCGCGCACGAGGCGCACACCGCATGGTCGTAGGTGATCTCGCCGGTCGGCGACTTGAACGTGTACGGCCGGGCCGGCGCGGGTCGCGGAGGGCGTGCTCGCACCGGAGACGGCCCGAAGCCGGCCAACAGCTCGGCAAGGCGGGCGGCGCAGGCGTCGACCGGCGTGTCCTTGCCGTAGCACTCGACGGGTACGCCGAGCTCGGCCGCACAGCCCTGGAGGATCTCGATCGCCTTCTCCTCGCCGTTGCCGCCCAGGCGGACCACGGCCGGCACCGCGAGCGGCTCCTCGAGGAACGCCTTGACCAGGCCCCGCGCGGAGTGGAACTGCTCCTGGCTCGCGACCCCGGAACCCGAGCCGAAGTAGGCGTCGACGCCCGGCTGCGAGAGCAGGATGCGCGCCGCCCGGTAGACCTTGGAGGCGGGCGGGTTGCCCGAGGTGTCACAGAAGTTGGCGACCGAGAAGCCCTGCCGCTGCAGCGCGTCCATCGCCATCATCGAGCCGCCGCCGCCGGCGCCGTGAAACGCGACGACGCGGTCGCCGCGGGCGAACTGCTCGCGCATCTGGAGGAAGTAGAAGGTCCCGCGGTAGTCGTCGCGCTCGACCTCCCAGGCGATCCGCTCGAGGCGGGTCGGCGGGTGGTCGAGCTCGCGGGCGACGTCGATGCCGAGCTCGGCGTGGCGGAACACGGCCGCGTCGTCGACGGTGATCCGGCAGTCGAGGGCGACGACCATGCCCTCCGGGGTGACGACGAGCGGGTTGACCTCGGCGGCGCGCGCCTCGACCCGGCGGGCGACCTCGGCGAGGCGAACCACCGCTGCGGCCAGCCGCTGCTGGGCCTGGCCGCGCACCCCGACCCGGCGCCACAGCTCGCGGGCGGCATGGTCGGCGAGCCCCTCGACGACGTCGAACGGCAGCTCGGCAACCGATTCGGGGTGCGCCCTGGCGATCTCCTCGATGCCGGATCCGCCGCGCGACGAGACCAGCGCCACCGGGCAGCCGCGGCGGTCGTCGAGGATGATGCCGGCGTAGTGCTCGGAGGCGATCGCGAGGCGCTCCTCGACGAGCACCTCGGTGACCGGGAAGTTCCGCACGGACAGCCCCAGGATCGCGGTCGCGGCCGCCTCGGCCTCGGCGGGCGTCGAAACGAAGCGGATCAGCCCCTGGCCGGCCCGTGACGTCGTCCACGCCTGCCCCTTCACCACCGCCGCACCGCCCAGGCGCTCGGCTGCCGCCTGCGCCTCGGCGGGGGTGCGAGCGACCTCGCCACGCGGGACGGCGATCCCCGCCGCGGCCAGGATTCGCTTGCCTTGGGACTCGGGAAGACGCGCCACCGGACCTCCTCTGCGCCGCGCGAAGAGGCACGCTAGCCGACCGTGGAAACACTGTCAAGTCACGACGCTCACGCGTCTTGGGCCGTCGAACGGCTATCATGGATGCGGAGGTTCGCCATGGCCCGCCAGTCCGCCGTCCCCGGTTCCTGCTACTTCTACTATCCGCGCCTGGTGTGCGTGGTCGGCGTGCGCGACGACGCGCGGGCGACGACGAACTTCGCACCGGTGACGTGGGCCACCCCGCTGTCCTCCGACCCGCCGCTGTACGGCGTGTGCCTGTCGCCGAAGACGTTCACCCACCACCTCGCCCTGAAGACCGGCGAGTTCACCGTCAACTTCCTGCCGGTGACCGAGGCGCCGCTCGCCGCCGCCCTCGGCCGGCTGTCGGGACGCGACGTCGACAAGGTCCGCGCCCTCGGCCTTGAGGTCGAGGCGGGCGAGGTGCTCGGCACGCCGTCGCTGGCCGTCGCGTACATCTCGGCCGAGTGTCTGCTCCTCGAGCGCCATCAGGTCGGCGACCAGACGCTCTTCGTCGGCGAGGTGCAGTGCATCCACGCGGTGGCGGAGGCCTTCGACGCCGACGGCGTGCTGCGCGTCGATCGCGTCACGCCGCTCCTCTACCTCGGCTCGAACAACTACGTGGGGACGGACGCCTCCTCCGCCACCCGCCCCGAGCCGCAGGGCGCCCCGGTCCCGTAACGCGGGACGCCGCCCCTGCGGCGGCGTCCCGACGGCCTCATTTGGGGCCGTTCAGCCTCTCGGACTCGTCGACTCCGGTGCGTGCCGCGGTGCCGCGCCGCCCGAGACTTGGCCGCCGAACGCGGTGGTCCCGAGCATGCCGCCCAGGCCCATGGTCTCCACCGCGGAGGACGGCACGATGACCATCGCGCCCTTCTCCTTGATCGCCTCGTAGAGCATGTTCATGGCCCGCAGGTGCATCGCGGTGGGGTTGGTGCGGTACTGCTCGGACGCACTGGCGAACAGGTCGGCGATCTCGGTCTCGGCGGTGGCGAGGATGATGCGCGCCTGGCGCTCCCGCTCGGCCTGGGCCCGGCGGGACATGGCGTCCTCGAGCTCGGCCGGGATGCGGACGTCGCGGATCTCCACCGACTGCACCGTGATCCCCCACGGGTTGGTCTTCTCGTCGAGGATCTTGGCCAGCTCCTGACCGAGCTTCTCGCGCTCGGTGATCATTTCCGCCAGGTCGTGGCGGCCGATCGCCTCGCGCAGGGCGGTCTGGCTGGCGAGGAAGACGGCGTCGAAGAACGACTGCACCTCGAGGATCGACTTCTTCGCGTCCCAGACCAGCCAGAAGACGATGGCGTCGACGTTGACCGGCACGGTGTCGCGGGTGAGCGCCGACTCGGCAGTCACGTCGGTGGTTCGTACGCGCTGGTCGACGAGGTGCGAGATGACGTCGACGACCGGCACGAGGACGAACAGCCCGGGGCCGCGCAGCCCGCGGAACTTGCCGAAGCGCAGGATGACCGCCCTCTCCCACTGGTTGGCCACCTTGATGCCGAACAGGAAGAGCAGGGAGACGAGCGCCACGCCCACGAAGTAGAGGCCCTTGGCGTCGTCGGTCGGGAGGGCGTCGGAGAGGACGACGCCGACCGCGACGCCGAACCCGACGAAGAGGACCGCCGCCGCCGCCGAGACGCCGTTGACGAAGCGGCGCGCGTCGTTGGCGGCGGACGAGGCGACCTGCCCGACCCGCACCGCCTCCTCGGCCTTGCGCTCGCGGAACTTCTTGACTGCTGGGATGATCGGTATCACGTTCTCCTCCTTCGCGACGGCGCCATGGCACGTCGCATCGCTGCCAGGAACCACACGTAGCCGGCGAGGCCGACGGCCAGGAGCAGCGCGACTCCCGGCGCCTCGAGCACCCGCCCACCCTCCGCCGCGACGCCGCCGACGACCAGCAGCACCGCCACGAGCCGCAACGCGGCGCTCATCGCCGCGCCTCCGCCCGCTCGACGAGCTCGGCGAGCAGCTCGGCGAGCGGGACGCCCATCGCCGCCGAGCGCGCCAGCAGCTCGTCGGCGAGCTGCACGACCTGGCGCCGCCGCTCGACCTCGTCCCTTCTCACCTCCGCCTGTGAGACGAACGTCCCGGAGCCCTGCTGGGTCGCCAGCACGCCACGGATCTCGAGTTCCTTGTAGGCCTTGGCCACGGTGTTCAGGTTGACCTGAAGGTCCACGGCGAGGGCCCGTACGGTCGGGAGCTGCTCGCCGGGGGTGAGTGCGCCGGTGGCGATCCCGCCGAGGATCAGGTCGATGATCTGGCGGTAGAACGGCACGCCGGACGCCGCGTCGAGTCGAAAGGCGATGGGCATCTCAGTCACCTGTTGTAATAGTTAACCATGACACTAGTACGATAAGTCCCGCCTCCGGGTTTGTCAACCCCCTCGTCGTCTTCGCTGTCGTTGCTGCCTTTCCTGTCGTTGCTGTCTTTGCTGTCCTTACTGCCCCTGCCTCACGCCGGCGCGGCGGCCCTCCGCTTGACTGTCGCGAGCAGCACCCCGGCCACGACCACCGCACCACCGGCGAGCAGCGACCACGACAGGCGGTCTTCGCCGAGGGCGAGCGAGACGAGGGCAGCGGCCACCGGCTCGAAGGCGAGCACGACCGCGGTCACCGCGGCGGTCAGCACGCGCTGCACCGCCGTCATCGCCCAGAAGGCGAAGACGGTGGCGAGGACGGCGCAGATCAGCACGGCGCCGGCCAGGCGGGGGGTGACGTGCAGTCGCTGGCCCTGCCAGGCTGCCGCAGGGATAGCCAGGGCGGCGGTGGTCAGCACCTGGACGGCGCTCGCCCGGGCCGGCGGCATGGCCTGCACGGCCCACTGCAGGAGGAGCACGTGGAACGCGAAGGCGACCGCGCAGCCGGCCGTGAGCACGTCGCCGAGCGAGATCGGCTGGGCCTCGGGGCGAAGCAGCAACGCCAGGCCGAGCAGCGCGAGCCCCGCCCCGCCCCACACGCGGGCGGTCGTCCGCCCCATGCCGAGCAACCCTTCGAGGAGCGGCACGAGCACCACCGAGAGCGCCGTGATGAAGGCGGAGCGGGCCGGGGTCGTGCTGGCGAGGCCCCAGGTCTGCAGCACGTAGCCGACGAACAGCGCCACCCCGCAGGCCACCGCCCGCCCCATCCCCGGCCCGTACGAGCCGCGAGCCCGCAGCAACGGCACTAGGAGGGCCGCCGCCAGCCCGAAGCGGAGGGCGAGGAACGTCCACGGGTCGGCATCCACGAGGGCGCCCTTGACGACCGGAAACGTCGCCCCCCAGATGCCGGCGGCGGCGATGAGCAGGAGGACGGCCAGGCCGCGAGTCACGGCGTCAAGCCTACTCGATCCACCGCCTTCGGGGGCACGGCCGGACCGCGAAAGCGGGGTATCATGGCGGGCGAACCGCAGGGGCCAGTGCCAGGCGAGCCGCGAGCGGCCTCGGTCCGGTTTGCCGCGGGTCTCGGGCGGGGTCGGGACAGGGTGGTGCGATGAGCGACGTGGTGGTCGTTGCGGTGGCGGGCGGGACCGGTTCCGGGAAGACGACGGTCGCCGAGGCCATCGTCGCGCGCATCGGCCTCGACCGCATCGCCTACCTCCAGCACGACTCCTACTACCGGGACCTCACGAACGCAACCGAGCAGGTCCTCCTCCACCACAACTTCGACCACCCCCACGCCCTCGAGTCGGAGCTCCTCGCCGAGCACATCCGTGTCCTCAAGGCCGGGCAGGCCGTCGAGGTGCCGATCTACGACTTCACCTGTCACCGCCGGACGACGCGCACCAAGAGGGTCGAACCGCGCCGCGTCGTGCTCGTCGAGGGGATCCTGCTGTTTGCCGAGCCCGAGCTGCGCTCGCTGTTCGACATCAAGATCTTCGTCGACACCGACGCCGACCTGCGCTTCCTCCGCCGCCTCCAGCGCGACGTCCGCGAGCGTGCCCGCAGCGTAGAGAGCGTCATCAACCAGTACCTCGAGACGGTCCGGCCGATGCACCTGGAGTTCGTCGAGCCCTCCAAGCGCTGGGCCGATCTCATCATCCCCGAGGGCGGCTTCAACGCCGTGGCGCTGGACATGGTGTGCGCCCGCGTCGAGGCGCTGCTCGTCGACCCGCGGACATGAGCGTCAAGCGCATCCTCCCGGTGGCCTCGGGCAAGGGCGGGGTCGGCAAGAGCACCTTCGCCATCAACTTCGCCCTCGCCCTGTCGCGGGTCGCGCCCACTGCTCTCGTCGACCTCGACACCGGGACCTCGTCGATCCGCAACACCGTCGACGCGCCGGTGACGCGCGATCTGTATCACTTCTTCCGCAAGGGCGAGCCGCTCGACCGCTGCCTGACGCCGCTGCCCGACTCCCTCGACCCGCACGGGCAGTTCCGCAACTTCGCCTTCGTCGCCGCCCCCCGCCACGCCATGGAGGAGTTCACCAACCTCAACGACGAGCACCGCTTCCGCCTGATGCGCGCGGTCAACGCTCTCCCCGTGACCTACGTCGTCCTCGACCTGCGCGCCGGCATGGACTCCAACGTCCTGGACTTTCTGCCCCACTCCAACTCCGGGATCCTGGTCTTCACCCCGCACCACCCGGCGGCGACCGCGGCGGCCGCCGACATCGTCAAGGCGCTGCTGTTCCGCAAGCTTCGGCTGGTCTTCGCCCCGGAGGGACCCCTCGTCACCCCGCGCCGGACCGACCGCCAGCTCGACACCATCAACGGGCTCCTCGACCGGGTCGAGGACGACTACGACGACCGCATCGTCAACCTCGACGCGTTCCTCGGCGACCTCCTCGAGGCGTTCGGCGAGGCGGACCTGGTCCAGGCCCTGGCCGAGAACATCGCCTCGTTCGGGGTCTACTTTGTCCTCAACATGTTCGACGGGGTCCGCGAGTCGTTCGAGTCGGCCGTTGAGCCGTTCGTGCGCAGCCTGCAGCAGCATGTGTCCGGAAACCTGGCGATCCACAACCTGGGTTGGATCGTCGCTTCGAACGACGTCCACGAGGCAAACTGCCAGCGCCACCCGATCGTGCTGCGCGACACCGCCGTTGCGGCCCCCGCCCGCGACAAGGTCCAGGACGAGCTCGACAAGATCGCTGCCGGACTGGGCCTCGGCGCCCGGCCGGCCCCGCGCAAGGTGGTCGACTACCTGGCCCGCCTCGATCCCGACCAGGCCGTCTTCGACCAGCTCGAGGTGCTGCGCGCGATGCACCACGACACCGCGACGCTCCAGGTGCGCGACAACTTCGGCTACATCGCGCGCCGTGCGTTGCACCTGCTGCACCACGCGCCGCCCGACCGCTTCGGCCAGCGGCGGCTCCTGACTCCGTTCGAGTTGTTCCAGGCGCTGTTCGCCGCGGCAGGCGTTGCTACTCGCGAACCCGACGGCGACGGTGACGAAGCTCTTCCTCTTTGAACATGTAGCGGATCGAGCGCTTGTAGATCAGCAGGTTGGGCCCGTCGTTCCGGTTCAGCTTGATGCAGTCCTTGTCGTACCACTCGATCCAGCCGTGCAGCTCGCTGGCGTCGTCGAGCATCACGACCATCTGCGTCTTGTTCTGCATCTGCTTCAGGAAGTAGTAGTTCTCGGCGTTCGTCTGCTCCGGCGGGGCCTGCTTCCGGTGAATCGACGTGCGCACGCCCGAGCGATCCCCGACCTCGGAGATCGACGGGCGAATCAAGCGTCTAGACGTGAGGCTCTCGCCTCCGGAGCGATCAGATTCCCTCATGGCACCACCGTCGACTATGACGCACTATACACCTCGGCCGTTCCCACAACAAATACGCTTTCCCGGGAGCATCGGTTTACGCTGGGGGCTCGCGCTTCGGCCGGCCGGGCCCCTCGGTCGCCTCGTGGGCGAGGCAGCACATCAGCCGACCGCACATGCCCGAGATCCGACTGGGCGACAGCGAGAGGTTCTGCGCCTTGGCCATCCGGATGGTCACCGAGTTGAAGCGCGTCATGAACGTCGCGCAGCACAGCGTACGGCCGCACGGCCCCCATCCGCCCGAGGTCCTGGCCTGGTCGCGCACGCCGATCTGGCGCAGCTCGACCCGGCGCCGGGTGCGGCGGCCGAGGTCCCGCAGGAGCTCCCGGAAATCGACCCTCTCCTCGGCGGCGAACGTCATGAACAGCACGTCGCGGTCGAGGGGGAGGACCGCCGTGACCGGCCGCAGCGCGAGGGAGAGCTCGCCGGCCCGCGCCCGGCAGTAGGCGATGGCGTCGCGGGCGATGATGGCGAGCTGACCGGCACGCTCGCGCTCGGCGTCGGTGGCCGTACGCTGCACGGTCCCCATGGCCCGGTCGCCGCAGGTCGGGAGGACCGGAACGCCGAACGCCACGGCCCGACCGACCCGCTCCCCGTCCCCGGTCGCGACGACGTACCACCCGCCCGCCGTCATCTCGAGCCCGTCCGCGACCGCGCACACCTGGACCGGAGCATCCGGATCGAAGGAGATCCGCGTGAGCCGCCGCCCCGGCTCGCCGGAGACGCACGACGCGACGCAGCTCACGACGACCTCCGCGGACCGAACAGCTCGGCGTCTGCCGCGCCCACGGCCTCGGCCTGCGCGACCTTGCCGGCGCGCAGCTTCGCGGCGAGCGGCTCGTCGGCCACGGCGAGGATCTGCGCCGCCAGGACGGCGGCGTTCTTCGCCCCTGCCTTGCCGACCGCCACGGTCGCCACCGGGACGCCGCCCGGCATCTGGACCGTCGACAGCAGCGCATCGAGACCGTCGGACAGCCCGCCGGGCAGCGGCACGCCGAGCACCGGCCGGACGGTCGCGCCGGCGACGACCCCGGCCAGATGCGCGGCCATCCCGGCGCCGCAGACGAAGACCCGCGTGCCCCCCGCTTCGGCGTCGCGCACGAGCGCGAGCGTCCGGTCGAGCGAGCGGTGCGCCGAGCTGACGTGCGCCGTCCAGTCCACGCCGAGCCGATCGAGCTCGGCCCCGGTCTCCTTCATCACGTCCCAGTCGCGCTGCGACCCCATCACGATGACGACCCGGGTGCTCATGGGATGGCCTCGCCGACGTCACGGCGGAACTGCACGCCGGCGAACTGCACCCGGCTCGCGCCCTCGTAGGCGGTCCGGGCGGCCTCCGCCACGGTGGCGCCGCGGCCGACCACCGACAGGACCCGGCCGCCCGCGGTCACCAGCCGGCCATCCTCCAGTGCGGTCCCGGCCTGGAAGACGAGCACGCCCTCGAGGGCGAGCGCCTCGGCCAGCCCGGTGATCTGGTCCCCCCGGCGCGGCGAGCCCGGGTAACCGTCGGCGGCCAGGACCACGCAGGCGCACGCCTCGCGCTTCCAGGCCGCCCGCATCCCGCCCAGCTCGCCGAGCGCCGCCGCGCGCAGGAGCGGCAGGAGGTCGCCGTCGAACCGGGGGATCACCGCCTGGGTCTCGGGGTCGCCCAACCGGCAGTTGTACTCGAGCAATTGCGGCCCGTCGCCGGTGATCATGACGCCGGCGTAGAGGACGCCGCGGTACGGCCGGCCCTCCTGGGCCATGCCGGCGATCGTCGGGTGGACGATGTCGCGCAGGATCGCGCCGGCCACCTCGGCGGGGAGCGGGGCCGGGGAGACCGCGCCCATGCCGCCGGTGTTGGGCCCGCGATCGCCGTCCTCCAGGCGCTTGTAGTCGCGCGCGGAGGCGAGGGGGATCACGGTGGACCCGTCGGTGAGCACCATGAACGAGGTCTCCTCGCCGACGAGGCCCTGTTCGACCAGCACGCGTTCCCCCGCCGCGCCGAACGCCCGGTCCTCGAAGAAGCGCACCATCGCAGACTCGACCTCGTCGGCCCGGTGGCAGACCAGGACGCCCTTGCCTGCCGCCAGGCCGTCGGCCTTGAAGACGATCGGCAGGCCGATTTCGCGCACCGCCGCCGCCGCCTCGTCACGGCTCCTCGCCACCCGGGAGCGCGCCGTCGGAATGCCGTGGCGCCCGCAGAACTCCTTGGTGAACACCTTCGAGCCCTCGAGCTCCGCCGCGGCGCGGCTTGGACCCACGATGGCGAGGCCGCGCCGGGCGAACTCGTCGGCGATGCCGAGGACGAGCGGGAGCTCGGGCCCGACCACGGTGACGTCGATGTGCAGCGAGGTCGCGAACTCCGCCAGCTCGAGGGTCCCGTCCGCCGGGATCGGCACGCAGGTCGCGACGCCGGCCATGCCGGGGTTGCCGGGGGCGGCGTACAGCTCGTCGACACCCTCGGCCCGGCAGAGCTTCCAGGCCAGCGCGTGCTCGCGCGCGCCGCTCCCGACGATGAGGACCCTCAAGCCTTCGCCCCCTTGACGAGTGACGCCTGGAGCAGCGACAGGAATGAGGTCTCCACGACGTCTCGCGCCGAGCAGCCGCGCGACAGGTCGTTGGCGGGTCGGGCCAGCCCCTGGAGCAGCGGCCCGAGCGCCCGTGCGCCCCCAAGCCGTTCCGTCAACTTGTAGCCAATGTTACCAGCGTCGAGGTCGGGGAACACGAGGACGTTGGCCTTGCCCGCCACCGTCGAGCCCGGCGCCTTGCGCTCGCCGATCCGCGGGATCAGCGCGGCGTCCGCCTGCAGCTCGACGTCGTAGGCGAAGTCCACCTTGCGCTCGGCGAGGATCGCCCCCGCCTGCTTCACCTTGTCGACGTCGGGATGGTCCGCGGAGCCCTTGGTCGAGAACGACAGCAGCGCGACGCGCGGCTCGGCGCCCACCACCGCCTTGAACGTCGCGGCGGCGCCGCACGCGATGTCGGCGAGCTGGTCGGCGGTCGGGTTCGGCAGCACCGCACAGTCCGCGAAGCCCATTAGGCCGCCGACACCCCACTGCGGATCGGGGTGCGCCATGATGAACGACGACGACACCGTCTTGATCCCGGGCTGTGGGCCGATGCAGTGCAGGGCCGCCCGCACGGTGTCGGCGGTCGTCCGCACCGCACCGCCGATCGACGCGTCGCACTCGCCGGCGGTGACCAGCATCGAGGCGAAGTAGAGCGGGTCTTTCAGGGCCTCGTCGGCCTGCTCGCGGGTCCAGCCCTTCGCCGCCCGTCTGGCGAACAGCATGTCGAGCAGCCGCTCGCGGCGCGGGTCGGTCGCCGGGTCGGTGACCACCACACCGGCGGCGCGCAGCGTGTCGTGCTCGGCGGTCTGCTGACCGGCCGGGCACAGCGCGGTGACCGCGCAAATGTCGTCGGCGCGCAGCGCGGCCGCGGCCTCGATGATGCGGGCGTCGAACCCTTCGACCAGCGCCACGTGGCCGCGGACGGCCCTGGCGCGTTGCGGAAGCTCTTCGAGGAAACCCATGTGACGTCCTCCCGGCCGACATTGTACCTCCCGTTCACGAGCGCACCCCGGAGGTGCGAACCTCAGCGCCGTGTCGGCCATTGACAATATTTATGATGTATACGATTATGAATGTCATGAATAAGACCAACCTCTACCGGATCGAGGCGCTGCTCGCCCTCAGTGCCGCGTTCCCGGGCGCCCGCCGGGCGAGCGACATCGCCCGCCGGCGCGCCGTGCCGGAGCCGTTCCTCGCCCGCCTGCTGGCCGAGTTGGCCCGGGCAGGCCTGGTCGTCACCTCGCGAGGACCCGCGGGCGGCGCCCGCCTGGCGCGACCGCCGGCGGACATTTCGCTGCTCGAGGTGCTGCCGCGGCCGGAGCGGACCACGAGCGGCGGGGCGGGCGCCCAGTGGCTGGAGTCGCGGCTGGCCGAGTCTCAGCGCCAGGCCCTGGCCGGCCTCAACCTGGCCGCGCTGCTCGCCGCGGAGCAAGCCGCCACGGCAACCGCCGACTTCGAGATCTGACCTCACGGGGGGAAACATGCGCATCGCCAACGACATCACGGCACTCATCGGCAACACGCCGCTCGTGCGGCTCAACCGGGTCACGGCCGGCTGCGTCGCCACGGTGGCTGCCAAGCTCGAGTTCTTCAACCCCGCCCACTCGGTCAAGGACCGCATCGGGGCCGCGATGGTCGCGGCGATGGAAGCCGACGGGCGCCTCAAGCCCGGCGCGTCGGTCATCGTCGAGCCGACCTCCGGCAACACCGGGATCGCCCTCGCGATGGTCGCGGCCGCCAAGGGCTACCGCTGCATCCTCACGATGCCGGAGACGATGTCCATCGAGCGCCGCAAGGTGCTCCGCCTGCTCGGCGCCGAGCTCGTCCTGACCCCTGCCGCCGAGGGGATGCGCGGCGCCATCCGCCGCGCCGTGGAGCTCCTCGCCGAGGTGCCGGGGGCCGTCATGCCGCAGCAGTTCGAGAACCCGGCCAACCCCGAGGTCCACGAGCGCACCACGGCCGAGGAGCTGTGGCGCGACACCGACGGCGGGATGGACATCTTCGTCGCCGGCGTCGGCACCGGCGGCACGATGACCGGCGTCGGACGGGTGTGGAAGCCCCGCAAGCCGACGGTCCGCCTGGTCGCCGTCGAGCCCACCCACTCCGCGGTGATCTCCGGCGGCCAGCCCGGCCCGCACAAGATCCAGGGGATCGGCGCCGGCTTCGTTCCGGCCAATCTCGACACCTCGCTCATCGACGAGACGGTCCAGGTGACCAACGACGAGTCGTTCGCCATGGCCCGCCGCCTGGCCCGCGAGGAGGGCATCCTCGCCGGCATCTCCTCGGGCGCCGCCGCCCATGCGGCAGTCCTGGTCGCGACCCGCCCGGAGAACGCCGGTAAGCTCGTGGTCTTCGTCGTGCCGTCCACCTCCGAGCGCTACATCTCGACGGACCTGTTCGCCGGCCTGGAGTAGCTCGGGAGGTCGACAGTCAGCCCTCGACTGCCGACTGGAGCTTGTCCAGCGGGTCGAAGTTGAGGATGCGGTCGGCCGGAACGCCGGCGGCCGCGGCCAGGGCCAGCGCCGTGGCGTCGAACTCCAGGTGGCGGGGATGGTGGGCGTCGGAGGCGAGGACGAACCGGCAGCCGGCGTCGAGGGCGAGGCGGAGGACGGGCGGGTCGGGATCCTGGCGGCGCGGGAAGCCGTTGACCTCGATGAGCACGCCCGCCGCGGCGGCGGCGCGGAACACCACCTCCCAGTTGGCGCGCACCCCGCCGCGGCGGGCGAACAGCCGGCCGCGCGGGTGGGCCAGCGCCCACACCCCCGGCTCGTCCAGGGTCCGCAGGATGCGCGTGGTCTGGTCGCCCCGCTCGGTCAGCTCGGTGTGGATGGCGGCCAGGACCAGCAGTCCGGCGCGCTGCCCGCGCGGGAGGTCGAGCCGACCGTCGTCGAGGATCTCGGCCTCCAGCCCCTGCAGGATGTGGAGCTCGTCGCCGTGGCGCCGGTTCCACGCATCGACCGCGCGCCGCTGGATGGCCACGCCCTCCGCGTCGAGCCCGTTGACGCACGCGAGGCCCCGGCTGTGGTCGGCGACCACCGCCCACGAGGCGCCGCGACGGAGGCAGGCGCGCGCCATCGCATCGAGCGTCGCGGCACCGTCCGAGGCCCGGGTGTGCCAGTGCACCGCCCCGCGCAGGTGGCGCGGGTCGGCGGCGCCCGGCGACGCCAGCCACGTCGCGGTCTCGGCGGCCGACAGGTACCCCCCGCGGGTGGGTCCCCCACGGCTGGCGTGCGGGCCGAGGAGGCGCTGCACGGCCGCCGACAGGGCGTCGCCGCCCCGGCACGCCCGCAGCATCGCCACCGTCGGCAACGCGTCCAGGGGCACCGCCTCGGGGAGCCGCCGGCGAGCCGCCAGCTCGTGCGGGTGGTCGAAGACCGCATAGGCGGCACGCAGCAGCGCGAGCCGCTCCTCCCCCGGCGCCCGGCTCTCCGCCAGGCTGAACAGCGCCTCGGCGAGCTCGGTGTTGGTCACCACGGGGGCAGCATAGAACGACCAGGGTCCGAGTCCGGGGTCCCGGGTCCAGGGTCCAAGGTCCAGGGTCCAGGGAGCCAGGCCGCAGCGGAACGGCGTGATTCCCTCGTGGTATCGTCCGGCCATGCTCCGGTTGCTCCTCGTCGACGGTCACTCGAACCTGTACCGCGCGTTCTACGCGATCCGCACGCCCCTGACCGCGCCGGACGGAACCCCGACCGGCGCCGCCTACGGATTCCTGCGCATGCAGCACAAGCTGCTCCGCGACCTCGCCCCGACCCACGTGGCCGTGGCGTTCGACGCCGGCGGCGAGACGTTCCGCTCCCGCCTCGACGACCGCTACAAGGCCCAGCGCCCGCCGATGCCGGACCCGCTCCGCGTCCAGGTGCCGCTCACCATCGAGGCGCTGCGCCTGCTCGGCGTCGAGGTGCTGCAGGAGGACGACGTCGAGGCCGACGACGTGCTCGGCACCCTCGCGGTCCGCGCCGCCGCCGCTGGCTTCGAGGTGGTCATCGCCTCGACCGACAAGGACCTCATGCAGCTCGTGCGCGACCCGGCCATCACGATGTGGCACACCCGCCTCGAGCGTCGCCTCGACGAGCGCGGCGTCGCCGAGACGTTCGGCGTGTCGCCGGCGCAGGTCGGCGAGGTCCTGTCGCTCATGGGCGACGCCTCGGACAACATCCCAGGCTGCCCGGGCATCGGCGAGAAGGGCGCCCGCGAGCTGATCCGGACCTGGGGCAGCGTGGAGTCCGTCTACGAGCACCTCGACGAGGTGACCCCGGCCCGGGCGCGCAAGGCGCTCGCCGAGCACCGCGACGAGGTCGAGCTGTCGCACACCCTGGTCGCCATCCGCACCGCCCTGCCGCTCGCTGTCGAGCTCGACGCCCTCGCCGTCGGGCCACCGCGCCGCGACGAGCTGGCCGACTTCTACCGGCGGGTCGGCTTCACCTCGCTGCTCGCCGAGCTGGGTGCGGCCCCGGCGATCCCGGCGCCGGTCGTGGTCGCCACGCCGACGCGGGAGGCCTCACCCGTGGACGCGGCGGCGCTCCTGGCGCGGGCGGGAGGCGGCGTCGTCCTCGACGGCGACACCCTCGCGGTGGCGGCCGGCGGCGGGGTCGCCGTCGCGCGCGGCGACGCCGCCGAGCTGGCCCGGGCGCTCGCCCCGCGGCTCGGTCCGGGCGTGTGGTGCCACGACGCCAAGGCGCTGCTCGCCCGGCTGCGCGACGCCGGGGCGACTCCGGCCGGAGTGGCGGACGATGCCCTGCTCGCCGGGTACCTGCTCGCCCCGGGCGAGAACGTCGAGCTCCAGGCGGTGTGCGGCCGGCACGGCGTGCCCGTGGCGGCGCTCGCCGGGCCGGCGGGACGCGCCGCAGCGATCGCCGAGCTGGCCGCCGTCCTCGGTGAGCGGATGGAGGCCGAGGGGCTGACGGCGGTCTACCGCGACATCGAGCTCCCGCTCGTGCCGGTGCTCGAGGACATGGAGCGCCGCGGCATCGCCCTGGACGGCTCGGTCCTCGCCGACCTGTCGCGCCGCCTCGAAGGCTCGCTCGCCGAGCTCGAGCGGGACATCCACGCCGAGGCCGGCGGCCCGTTCAACCTCAACTCGCCGGCCCAGCTCGCCGAGGTCCTGTTCGAGCGGCGCGGCCTGCCGGTGTTGCGCAAGACCGCCAAGACCAAGGCGCCCTCGACCGACGCCGAGGTGCTGGCCGAGCTGGCCGCCCGCGGTCACCGGCTGCCCGCGCTGCTCCTCGACTACCGCGAGCAGTCGAAGCTGAAGTCGACCTACGTCGACGCGCTGCCGCGCCAGGTCGCCGCCGACGGACGGGTCCACACCCGCTTCAACCAGGCGGTCGCGGCCACCGGCCGGCTGTCGTCCTCCGACCCGAACCTGCAGAACATCCCGATCCGCACGGCGCTCGGCCGCGAGGTTCGCCGGGCGTTCGTCGCCGCGCCAGGGTGCCTCCTGGTCGGCGCCGACTACTCGCAGATCGAGCTGCGCGTCCTCGCCCACCTCTCCGAGGACCCGGCGCTGGAGCGGGCGTTCTCCACCGGCGCCGACATCCACCAGGCCACCGCCGCGCTGGTCTTCGGCGTCGCCCCCGAGCTGGTCTCGTCCGAGCAGCGGCGTGCCGCCAAGACCATCAACTTCGGCCTCATCTACGGCATGGGCGCCTTCGCCCTCGGCCGCGACCTCGGCGTCAGCTCGGCCGAGGCGCAGCGCTTCATCGACGCCTACTTCGCCGGCATGCCGCGGGTGCGGGCGTACCTCGAGGCGACCAAGGCCGCGGCCCGCGCGACCGGCAAGGTGACCACGATGTTCGGCCGGGTCCGCTGGATCGCCGGCCTCGACGCGTCGAACCAGCAGGTCCGCGGCAACGCCGAGCGGATGGCCATCAACGCGCCGGTGCAGGGCACCGCCGCGGACCTCATCAAGCTGGCGATGATCCGCCTGCACGCCGCGCTGGCCGAGAACGGACGGCGCGCGAGCCTGCTCCTCCAGGTCCACGACGAGCTCATCCTCGAGGCCGAGGACAGCGCCGTGGCCGACACCGAGCGCCTCACCCGGGAGATCATGGAGGGCGTGGCGACGCTGCGCGCGCCGCTGGTCGCCAACGTCGGCGCCGGGCGCTCGTGGGCCGAAGCCAAGGGATAGAAGCAGGGGTCCGGGACCCGGGGCCCAGGGTCCGGCCCCCACCCACCCGGGCGAGGGCGTGAGGCGGGGGGAGCTACAATCGGGTCATGCGCCTCGCAGCCGTCGGTCTACTCGCGCTCACCGCGATTCCCGCCGCCGCCCAGAAACCGTGGGAGGTGCGGGTCGACCTTCCGATGACGGTCCCGATCGAGCTCCCCGCCGTGCCGCCGACCAACCCGTTCGCCGCCGACCTGGTGGCGGCCCCGCTGCACGTACAGACTCCCCTGCGCGAGAAGCTCGACACGACGTTTGTCGTCCAGGGGGCGGGCTACATCGACCCGAGCGGCACCTGCCGGCGCGTCGTCTTCCTGCGGCTGCCGCTCCCCGGCATCGCGACCGACATCCAGGAAGCGCTGCAGGAGACCGACTTCACGCCGGCCCGTTCCCTCGGGGCCTCGGTGGCGACGTGGTTGACGTTCACCGTCGACCTGCAGGGCCGGGTGCGCGGCGGCGAGGTGCTGCGCATGCAGGCGGTCCAACCCGCCGCCGGCGAGCCGCCCAATCCCGACGCGGTCGCCATGCCTTCCCCTGACGCGCGCGACCTCGCGCTCCCCAGCACGCCGGTCGAGCAGCTCGACCAAATGCCGGCGGCGAAGCGTTTCCGGGCCCGGACGTCGTCGCGTACCTGGAACCAAAAGGTGCGGCTGCTGGCCGAGATCACGCCGCAGGGCCGGTGCGCCCGGGTCGTCTTCCTGTCGTGCCCGGACGGCCTGCGCGGGTGGCTGCTCGCCTCGCTGGCGGGCTGGACGTTCACGCCGGGCCGGGGGTCAGACGGGCCGGTCGCCGCCTGGGTGCAGCTCGACGGGGAGCTCGAGGTCGAGGTCTCGGGCCTCGAGTCCGAGGTGCTCCGCGTCAGCCGGCAGAGCTCCTACCCCCGCGCGGCGGGAGAATCCGCCGCAGCTCGCCCTCCCGGCGTGTGACCCGCTCGGAGTCGAGCCACTCGAGCACCGGGATCGCGAGCTTCCGGGTCAGGCCGAAGCGGTCCTTGAACTGGCCGACGTCGAAGGTGTCGACGCCCCAGCTCCGCAGGGAGTCGGCGACGTCGTCGAGCACGGCCCGGTGCAGCACCCACTTGCCACCCACCCGCGCGAGCCGCTTGCGGTCGAGGAGGAAGCGGACCAACCCCTCGACGACCTTGTCCTTCGCCCCGAGCTGGCTCGCCGCCTCGCCCGGCGACGGCGCGGCGAAGCGGGCCTCGCGGTAGAGCGCCTCGATGCGGGCCGCCAGCGGGTCGTCCACCGGGGCGAGGTCGGCGGCCACCGCCCGCCCGGCCACCTCCTGCAGCGCCCCGGCCCGGCGCAGCGCCTCGAGGTAGAACTCGCGCAGGCGCGAGGCCGCCGCGGGCAGCAGGCGGGAGAGCAGCTCGGCGAGCGGTAGGCCGACCGTCCCGGCCCGCCCGAGCAGGGCGCGGGCCTCGGCCTCGACCGCCGCCACGGCGCGCCGGTCCACCAGCAGGGGCGGCTGTCCGGCAGTCGCGACGATCCGGCCCTGCTCGAGGAGGCGGCCGAGGCACGCCTCGAGCGCCTTCGCCTCGAGGCCGGCGCGCGACGCGAGGACGCCGAGCTCCGCACCACCGGTGCCGGCCGCCGCGATCCACGCGGCGAGGGCGCCGTCGAGATCGCGCGTCGGATCCGGCAGCTCGGCGAGGACGGCGGCATCGCGCCGACGGACCGGGCCCGGCGCCGGGTCGAGCACCCTGCCGCCACCGGCGGTACGCGCTGGCGACACCCGGCGCACCACCACGCGGTCGCCGGGCGCGGCGAACACCGGCCGGGCGAGGCGGAGCACAGCCCGGCCGCCGTGCCCGGGCTCGACCGGGTCGGGGAGCAGCCGTTCAACCCGGCCCAGCGCCCGGGCCGCCAACAGGTGCAGCCAGAGCTGGTCGCCCTCGGCGAGGGGGGGCGCGTCGGCGAGCAGCGACAGCTCGACGACGAGCCGGCCGCTCGCCTGCCACGGACCGGGGCCGAGGAGCTGCTCGCCCCGCGGCGCCTCGTCGACGCCGAGGCCGGCCAGCCGGAGGGCGAGGCGCTCGCCAGCGGCGCCCTCGTCACGGGTGGCGCCGTGCACCTGGACGCCGCGGACCCGAATCTTCCGCTCCGACGGCAGGGCGATGAGCTCGTCGCCGGGGCGGACGCGACCCCAACGGGCCGTCCCGGTGACGACGGTGCCGGCCCCGGGCAGCGAGAACGCGCGGTCGACGGAGAGCCGGAACGGCCGGTGCCGCTCCTCCTCGCGGACCACCGTGCCGGCGCTGGCGAGGAGCGCCTCGCGAAGCTCGGCGATGCCGCGCCCGGTGGTCGCCGAGCAGGGCACGATCGGCGCGCCGGCGAGCGGGCCGCCGGCGAGCGCCTCGCCGAGCTCCTCGCGGCGCAGCTCGAGGAGGTCCTCGTCGAGGAGGTCGGACTTGTTGAGCGCCACGACTCCGCCGCGCACCCCGAGGAGGGCGAGGATGTCGAGGTGCTCGCGGGTCTGCGGCATGACACCCTCGTCGGCGGCGACCACCAGGAGCGCCCGGTCGATGCCGCCGGCGCCGGCGATCATCGTGTGGACGAGACGCTCGTGCCCCGGCACGTCGATGAAGCTGACCTCGAGCTCGCCGCTCGGGTCGGGGAGATGGGCGAAGCCGAGCACCAGGGTGATCCCCCGCCGCTTCTCCTCGGGGAGCCGGTCGCAGTCCACGCCGGTGAGGGCCAGGACCAGCGAGGTCTTGCCGTGGTCGATGTGTCCGGCGGTCCCGAAGACGACGGCGCGCATGGCGCCAGTGTAGTGTGCCCGAAACCGGCGGCCGGCACGCGGGACGATCCCGGTCCGTATACTGCGAGAATGGCGATCGAGCAGGAGATCAAGGTGCCGGTCGGCGGGCTCGACGAGACCCGCCGGCGTCTGACGGGCGCCGGCGCGGTTCTCGAGCAGCCCGTCACCTTCGAGGAGAACTGGGTGCTCGACGACGCCGCCGGGCGCCTGCGCGCGACCGGCCGACTGCTCCGGGTGCGCCGCTGGGGCGACGTCTGGACCATGACGTTCAAGGGGCCGGCCACCTTCGCCGGCGGCGTGAAGTCCAGGCAGGAGCTGGAGACCGGCGTCCGGGACGGTGCGAACGTCCTGGCGCTCCTCGCCGCCCTCGGGTTCACCCCGGTCCGCCGCTACCAGAAGCGGCGCGAGTCGTGGCGGCTCGGCGGGGTGGTCGTATGCCTCGACGAGACCCCCCTCGGCTGCTTCGTCGAGCTCGAGGGCGACGCCGGGGACGTCCTGGCCGGCAGCGTCAGGCTCGGCCTCGACCCGGCCGACGCCGCCCGCGGCTCGTACCTCGACCTCTGGCTCGCCCACCGCGGGCTCCACCCCGAGGCCCCCGAGGACATGGTCTTCACGTGAACGGCATGGTGCTGGCGGCCGGGCGGGGGGAACGGATGGAGCCGCTCTCGTCGTTGATCCCCAAGCCGGCGCTCGACATGCTCGGGCGCCCGCTGCTCGCCAGCGCCTTCGACCACCTGCGCGCGGCCGGTTGCGGCCGGGTGGTGATCAACCTCCATCGGCACCCGGCGCTGGTCGCCGCCGCGGCGCGCCAGGCGGCGGCCCCGGCCAGGCCGCGGTTCTCCTGGGAGCCGCGCCTGCTCGGCGGCGCCGGGGGCGTCGCCGGCGCCCGCCCGAAGCTCGGGGCGGGACCGGTGCTCACCGCCAACGCGGATGTCTGGGCGGCTCTCGACCTCGCGGCCCTGCTGGCCGCCGGGGCGCCCGAGGCGGCCGTGCTGGCCCTCCTCCCGCATCCCGACCCGGCGCGCTGGAGCTCCGTCGAGCTCGCCCCGGACGGGCGGGTCGGGGCGTTCCTGCCGCCGGGCGCGGCGAGCCGCGGCGATCGCTACCTGTTCACCGGCTTCCAGCTCCTCGGCGCGCAGGTCGTCGCCTCCCTGCCCGCGCCACCCGCCGAGATGGCGCCGGTGTGGGACGAGCTGCGCCGGCACGGGCGCCTGTGCGGCGCGGTCGTCACCGGCGACTGGCGCGAGGCCGGGGATCCCGCTGCCTACCGGGCGCTCGTCGTCGAGCTGCTCGCGGGCACCGGCCGAGCCCACCCGGAGGCCGCCCTGGGCGACGGCGTGCGCCTCGACGGGAGCTGGGTCGGGGCTCGCTGCACGGTGGGCCACGGAGCCGAGCTCGAAGCGACTGTCGTGATCGCCGGAGCGGAGGTGGGCGCCGGCTGCCGGCTCGCCCGCTGCGTGGTCGCGGCCGGCGCGCGCGTCGAGGCCGGCTGCACCCTCGCGGACGCCCTGGTCCTGCCCAGCGGGATCACCCGACTGTCGCCGCAGGACACGATCAACGCGCGGTCGCGGTGACCTCGCGCCAGACGAGCCACCCCTTCTGCCACTCGAGCAGGCGGATCCGCCCGTTGCCGCCCGCCACCCGGACCGCCAGCATCCGCTCCCGACCGTCGTTGAAGTAGACCGAACATGGGGTCGCCCCGGCCGTCGGGGAGAAGCTCATGATCGCGGCGAGCCCGATCCGCAGCCCGTCGTCCGGCGGGAGGGTGCCGGAGCCGGACGGGTCCGGGACCTGCCAGCCCGCCGGCACCCCCAGGCGGACGCCACCGGAGAGGAACTCGACCCACACGCGCGGTCCGATCGGGCGATCGACCCCGGACAGGAAGTCGCGGCGCGACACGCCGTCGTGGTCGCGGTCCTCGACCGGGCAGTAGTACCACTTGCCGTGCTCCTCGGCGAACACCAGACCGACGTTGGTGCATGAGGTGAAGGCCTCGATCCTCGCGTGCAGCGCGTCGGCGGCGATCTGCCGGCCGAGGCGCCGCAAGTCGACCGTCTCGCGCACCCGCACGAGGTTGGCGGTCGCGACGGCGACCGCCAGTCCGATCAGGCTGACCACCACCAGGGCTTCCATGAGCGACACGCCACGCTGTCCATGCAGGCGGGCCTCCGTGAACGCGGGGGCGGCGCCACGCCGCCCCCGCCCCGTCCACGCCATCTCGTTGTCGTTATTCGTCTGGTTGAATTCTCCCGATCACACGCGTCTAGCGGCTGCGCTCGTCGAGCGGAGCCGGTTCGGCCTTGGGCTTCTGCCCGCTCTTGACCTTCTCGGAGAGCGTCGTCGGTCCGTTCACCGTGACGTACGGCTTCAGGTTGACGATGCTCTTCTCGCCGATCCCCTTGACCCTGGTGAGCTCGTCGGGCGACTTGAACGGCCCGTTGGCGGTGCGGAACTCGACGATCCGCTGGGCCAGCGCGGGGCCGACCCGGGGGAGCCGCTGCAGCTCCTGGACCGAGGCCGTGTTGACGTTGACCTGGCCGGCCGCGGCCGCCGTGGCCGCCACGACGTTGCCCGCGAGAGCGGTCATCAGGACGATGGTCAGAATGGTGCGTGCCTTCATGCGTAGTCTCCTTTTGAGGTTGCTGGTGCGATCCTCTGTTCGTCGTTCGATGTGGGTGGGCTTCCGTGCGGTGTGCGATCAGCCTCCGTCGTGCATCGATCACCTCCCGCCCCGCTCGGGTGCCAGCCCGGTGCCAACGACGGCGCGTTCGATCTAAACGATTGCCGCAGAAGACGTTGTTGCTCAGCACGGGCTCCCGTGATCCGACCTGCAGGTGGTAAGCTCTTCTGTCAGTTGCGGAAAGGAGACCGTCGAGAGCGGCCTCATGCACTGTAAAGATTCTTTTCCACCTGCCGAGATCGCCGACATCCCCGACGCGCTGATCGTGAGGACCAGCCGGCCTCTGGACGCGGCACCGCTCCTCGAGCTCGATCGCGCGTGCTTCGGTCGTCGGGCCTGGACGGCCCGCGAGTGGCTCGAGGTGGTCGAGGAGCCCGACTGGACCACCCTCGTCGCCGAGCTCGGCGATCGCGTGGTCGGCGCCGCGGCCCTCCTCCTGTGGCCGCCGGAGGCATCGCTCGCCTCGCTGGCGGTGCACCCGAAGCTCCGCCGGCGCGGGCTCGGCACCCTGCTCCTCCGCGCCTCGCTCGCCCGCGCTCGCGACGCCCGGGCGCGCTGGCTGGCGCTCGAGGTGGATGCCGTCAACGCGGCGGCCGTCCGGCTCTACCGCCGGGAGGGTTTCGGCGTCGCCCGGCGTTTCTGCGAGGACGGGCAGGCGCGTCTCGGCATGGTCCGCCGCCTGGGAGGCACGGATGGGCGTTGAGCTGGCGCTGGTGGTGACCGGGGCGTGCGGGACACGCCTGGCCGCGCGTTTCGCGGAGCTGGCGGCGAGCCACCCGCAGGTCGAGACGCTCCACGTGGTGCTCTCCGACGGTGCCCGCTTCGTCGTCGCCGACGAGCTGGGGGCCGACCGGGCGACGCCCGCCGGGTTCGTCGCCGGCCTCGCCCTGAAGCCGGCCGCGCGACGCAGGGTGAAGACGTGGGCCGAGGCCGACATGAACGCGCCGATCGCCTCGGGCTCGCACCGGCTCGCGGGCGTGGTCGTGCTGCCGTGCTCGGCGGCGACCGCCTGCTCACTGGCGGCCGGGGTGTCGCGCGGCCTCGGCCAGCGCGTCGGCGACGTGGCGCTCAAGCAACGCTGGCCGTTGCTCCTCGGCTTCCGCGAGACCCCGCTGTCGGCGATCCACCTGCAGGCGCTGCTCACCCTGACGCAGGCCGGGGGCGTCGTGGTCCCGCCGATCCCCGCCTACTACCTCGGCGGCGACGAGATGCCCCGCTTCGTCGACCACTACTGCGTGCGCCTCTTCGACCTCCTCGGCCTGCCCGTGAACCGTGCCGACCTGCGCTGGCGGGGCGAGGAGGCATGAGTCCCCTGACCACGCTCCGCACGGCCGGCGAGCTGGTCCGCTTCTCGCACACGGTCTTCGCCCTGCCGTTCGCCCTCATCGCCGCCCTGGCCGCCGCCGGCGGGCTGCCCGCCTGGCGGGTGCTGGGATGGATCCTCGTCGCCATGGTCGGCGCCCGCACCGCGGCGATGGCGTTCAACCGGCTCGCCGATCACGCCATCGACGCCGCGAACCCCCGGACCGCCGGCCGGCCGCTCCCCACCGGCCGGCTGTCCCGGGGCTTCGCCTGGGGGTTGGTGGTCGCCGGCGGCGCGGTGCTGGTCGGCGCGGCCTGGCGCCTGAACCCGCTTTGTCTGGCGTTGTCCCCGCTCGCCCTGGTGTGGGTGCTGGGGTACTCGTACAGCAAGCGCTTCCTCGCCCTCTCCCACCTCTGGCTCGGGCTCGGCCTGGGGATCGCGCCGGTCGGCGCGTGGCTCGCGGTGCGCGGCAGCTTCGCGCTCTCGCCGATCGTCCTCGCCCTGGCGGTGACCTGCTGGGTCGCCGGGTTCGACGTCCTCTACGCCCTCCAGGACGAGGCGTTCGACCGCGCCCACGGGCTGCACTCGCTGCCGGCCCGCCTCGGCGCGGCCCGGGCGATCGCAGTCGCACGGGTACTGCACGCTGGCGCGGCCGTGGCGTTCGCCGCCTTCGCCGCGCTCCAGCACGGCGGCTGGGGGTTGTGGGCCGGGGTGCTCGCCGCCGCGGTGCTGCTCGTCTGGCAGCACTCGTTGATCGCCCCGGGACGGCTCGAGCGCCTCGACACCGCGTTCTTCACCGCCAACGGCGCGCTGTCGCTGCTCATGCTGGCGCTCTACGTGCTTGATATGATGATCGCCGCATGACCGTCACCGCGCTCGGTGCGCGCCACATCGCCGTCGAGGGACCGATCGGGATCGGCAAGACCTCGCTGGTCGAACGGCTCGCCACCCGCTTCGAGGGGGTCAAGATCCTCGAGGACGTGACCAACCCCTTCCTCTCCGACTTCTACCGTGGCCGGGCGGGCGCGGCCTTCCAGGTCCAGCTCTACTTCCTCCTCTCCCGTCACCAGCAGCACGTCGAGATCGCGCAGCGCGACCTCTTCACCCGGCTCATCGTGGCCGACTACACGATGCCGAAGGACCGGATCTTCGCGCGGATGAACCTCAACGACGAGGAGTTCCGCCTCTACGACCGGCTCTACCAGCTCCTCACCGTGCAGCTCCCCCGCCCCGACCTGGTGATCTACCTGGAGGGGAGCGTGGACACCTGCCTGCGGCGGATCCGCATCCGCGGACGGGAGTTCGAGCGGTCGATGGACCCCGACTACCTGCGGCGGCTGAAGGACGAGTACAACGCCTTCTTCTACCGCTACAACGACACGCCGCTGCTCGTCGTCAACACCGACGAGATCGACTTCGTGAAGAGCGGCGACGACTTCGACAACCTGGTTTCACAGATCGCGCGGACCCGGAAGGGGACGCAGGTGTACGTACCGCTCGGATCCGGCTAGGGACCGAGACGGGCACTCGTAGCACCACGACGCAGGCCCGCCAGCACCGTCGGCGCGCGCCCACCACCCGGGGGCGACGCGGCCCGGCCCGGATCCGTCGGCCCGGAGGGACCGATGGACAAGAAGACAGGACAGAGGGGAGAGGGGAGAGGGGAGAGATCCCCCACCCGCCGAGAGACGAGACGGAGGCGGGGTCCGGGATCCGAGGCCCGTGCCTCCGCCCGGCCGGAGACGGCACAGACCACCGTGACGGTGCCGGAGGTGATGGCGGCCAAGGGGGTGCGGCGGCTGGTCATGGTGACGGCCACCGACGAGCCCTCCTCCCGGCTCGCCGACGCCGCGGGAATCGACCTCGTGCTGGTCGGCGACTCGCTGGCGATGGCGGCGCTCGGCCGGGCCGACACGCTCTCCGTGACGATGGACGAGATGGTCCACCACACCCGCGCGGCGGCCGCCGGTGCGCGGCGGGCGCTCCTGATCGCCGACATGCCGTTCGGCTCGTACCAGGCCTCGGTGGCCGACGCGGTGCGCAACGCGTGCCGCCTGGTTGGCGAGGGAGGGGCCCGCGCCGTCAAGCTCGAGGGCTACCGCCCGGCCGAGGTGTCGGCGATCCGCGCCGCCGGGGTGCCGGTAGTTGCCCACCTCGGGCTCACGCCGCAGTCCGTGCACGCCTTCGGCGGGTACCGGGTCCAGGGACGGGAGGCGGAGCAGGCGCTGGTCCTCCTCGGCCAGGCCCGCGAGCTGGAGGCGGCAGGCGCGTTCCTGCTCGTGCTCGAGGCCATCCCACCGACTCTCGGCCGGGCGATCACGCAAGCCGTCGGGATCCCCACCATCGGCATCGGCGCCGGTCCGGACTGCGACGGGCAGGTCCTGGTGGCGGCCGACCTGCTCGGGCTGACGACGGGCCCGCTGCCCCGCTTCGTCCGCCGTTACGCCGAGTTGGACACCGTGATCCGTGCGGCCGTCGAGGCGTTTGCCGCCGATGTGCGCGTCGGTACCTACCCGGCGGACGAGGAGTGCTACCCGGATCCGCCGGGTCTCGAGGCGGTCATGGCCCGCTGCCTCGCGGAGGGGTGACGTGCTGCTCGTGACCACGATCGCCGCCGTCCGTGCGCGTCGCGAGGAGCTGGCCCGGCTCGGGCGCCGCCTCGCCTTCGTCCCGACCATGGGTGCGCTGCACGAGGGTCACCTCTCGCTGGTCCGGTTGGCCGGCGAGCACGCCGACGAGGTGTGGGCTTCGGTCTTCGTCAACCCGGCGCAGTTCGGCGCCGGCGAGGACCTCGACCGCTACCCGCGCGACCTCGAGCGGGACCGCGAGCTGCTCGCCGGCGCCGGCGCGGTGTTGCTCTTCGCTCCGGGCGTCAAGGAGATCTACCCGCAGCCGCCGGCCACCGTCGTCGACACGCCGGGCCTGGCGGCCGGCCTGTGCGGCGCCCACCGCCCCGGGCACTTCGGCGGCGTCGCCCTGGTCGTCGCCAAGCTGTTCAACATCGTCCAGCCCCACGTCGCCGTGTTCGGGGCCAAGGACGCCCAGCAGGCGGCGGTCATCCGCCGGATGGCCGCCGACCTGAACTTCCCGGTCGAGATCGTCGTCGCGCCGACGGCCCGCGAGGCCGACGGCCTGGCGATGTCGTCGCGCAACACATACCTGTCGGCCGAGGAACGGCGCGCCGCCACCGTGCTGCACCGGGCCCTGCAGTCCGCCCGGGCCGCCGCGCTGAGCGGCGAGCGCCGGGGACCGGCTCTCGAAGGGCTGTTGGCCGCCACGGTCGGCGGCGAGCCGCTGGCCCGCCTGCAGTACGCCGCCGCGGTCGATCCGACGACGCTGCGGCCCGTCCCGGCCGTCAAGGGACGGGTGCTCCTCGCGTTGGCCGTCCACCTCGGCGGGACCCGGCTGATCGACAACCTGCTCGTGGAAGGACTCGAGTGATGCTGCGACCATTCCTCCGCGCCAAGCTCCACCGCGCCCGCGTGACCCGCTGCGACCTCGACTACGTGGGCTCGATCACCATCGACCGCGACCTCCTCGAGGCCGCCGACCTCCTGCCGCTCGAGGAGGTCGACGTCTACAACATCACCCGCGGCACGCGCTTTACCACCTACTGCATCCCCGGCGCGGCCGGCGGCGGCGAGATCGGCGTCAACGGCGCCGCCGCCCACCTCGCCGCGGTCGACGACCTCGTCATCGTCGCTGCCTACTGCCAGCTCGACCGCGAGGACATCCCGCACCACCGGGCGCGGATCGTGCTGGTCAACGACCTCAACCGCGTCGCCGAGATCCGCGAGCAGACCCCCTTCGACCTCCCCGATGCCTGACGTCGAGGCACACGCAGAAAGGGCAGGCGATGGTGTCCGCCTGCCCTGACGTGCGCGGTCGGCCGGTGCCCGCGCGGGCAGCGGCCAGGAGTGGTGCGGACTACAGGTACTTCAGCATCTCCGTTGCTGTCGGAGCTTCGACGTGCGTCGGTGCGACCTGGAGGAACGTCGTGAACAGCTCCTTGGCCTTCGGGCTGTCTCCCATCCGGACGCAGATCATCCCCAACTGGTAGAGGGCGTCGGGGTACTTCGGGTCGATCTCCAGCGCCTTCTCGAGCAGTGGCTTGGCCTGGGCGTCGTCACCCTTGTTGAGATACCCGACCGCGTCGTTGTAGAAGACCACCGGATCGCCGGGGTTGGCGCCCTTGTAGGCGGTCATGTACCTCTCGAAGCCGGCGTTGTCGCCCTTCGCCTTGCACGTGTTGGCCGCCACCGCCAGGCACGCCGCGAAGTTCGGCGAGGCCGCCAGGCACTTCTCGGCCTCGGCCATCGCGTCGTCGAGCCGGCCGGCCTCCAGGTCGAGGTTCGCGAGCTGCAGCCAGGCCAGATGGAGGTTCGCGTCGGCGGCCGTGGCCGCGACGAACTTGGGGCGCGCCGCAGTCTTGTCGCCCTGCTCGAGGAGCGCCACCCCTTCGCGGAGAGCCGTCACCGCAGGCGGTTCGCTCGCGGCCTGGACCTCCTGCAGCGTCTGCAGGGTGAAGTCCAGCTCGAGGGTCTGCTGGCCGGTCAGCGGCTTGTTCAACTGCTCGAGGCCCTGGAAGCCCGGGGCCTCGACGTGGAACATGTACCTCTTGGTCGCGTCGACGATGAGGATCGAGTACCTCCCCTTCCCGTCGACCTTGGGCTCCTGCCGGAACACCTTGATCTCCGGACAGGTGACGACCATCTTGGCATTGGGGATCGGGTTGCCCTTGGCGTCCCGGACCGTACCCTTGACTCTCCCCTGCGCTTGGGCGAGGAGTGCGGCCGGCACCAGGACCGCCACGAGCACGAGCGTGACAAGTCGAACGCATTTCATTTCACAAGCCCTCCCGCAAAAGGCCGAAACGCCTCATCGACCGCAGTGTACGCCGGGCTTCGAGAACTGGCAAACGGGAGTTCGCGACGGGTCCGGTTTCAGTCGAAGGCCGGCTCGGGCTCGGGGTCGCCCTCGGGAGCCGGGACACCGCTCGCCATCTCGGCCACCCAGCGGTGGAAGTTGGGCTCGGCGGTGGAGACCGCGAACTCGAGGATCTCCGGCAGCTCGTAGGAGTGCAGCTCGCGGATCGCCTCGGAGACCGCCGCAAACAGGGAGTGTCGGGTCTTGATCAGGAGCAGGTACTCGCTGTCGGTGCAGATCTTCCCCTTCCAACGGTAGACCGAGCGGAGGCAGGGGATGACGTTGATGCAGGTCGCCAGCGAGCGGGCCACCAGCTCCTCGGAGATCTCGACCGCCTGCTGCTCGGTTCCCACCGAGGTGACGATCACCGAGATCGGTTCCAGCTCCGCCATCCGGGTCACGTTACGCTGTGGGAGGTTCACCCGTCAAGCGCCGACCGACGCGGTCCCCTCGCCAACGGACGCCAAACGCGCTACATTGTTCTCGTACCGTGAATTCGGGGGCGTACCGGGTTCGACGGGGGACAGTTGGGCCGCCGGCAGCGTGTCGTGGTCGCCGCCACGTAAAACAGGCGAACCTAACACCTGCCAACTCTGAACTGGCACTGGCTGCTTAACCTCAGCCACGGCGTGATCGCCGGACCCCGCCTGCGGTCCTGATCACGACGACGCGAAGTAGGCTGGGTCGTCGCTTCGCCCGGCAGCGACGACCGAGAACTTACGGGCTGGCCGCACGGTCGGAGGCCTGAGTCCAGCCGGCGCGGCGAGATTGAACCACAGGCTGCACACGGAGATACCGGCGGGACAGGTCCTTCGGACGGGGGTTCGATTCCCCCCGCCTCCACCACCTCATCCTGGGGGGCCTCGCGGCCCCCCACCCAACCTCCGCCGCGAATGCCCCCCAGACCCCCAGGCGCTCCGCGGGAGTGAATCCCGCTCCGCGCCTCGACGCGCCCCCACCCGGCACCCACCCTCCCGGATCATCGAGTTGCCCGACCACCACCCGCCGCGAACTGTGCCCCCCGAACCCCCCGCGCTCCGGGCGAGTGAATCGCCCTCCGCGCCCTGACGCGCCCCCCTCCCGGCACCCACCCGCCCAGTTCACCAGACTGCCCGACCACCACCCGCCGCGAACTGTGCCCCCCGAACCCCCCGCGCTCCGGGCGAGTGAATCGCCCTCCGCGCCTCTGTCGCGCCCCCACCCAGCGCCCACGCACAAGAATCCGCTTGCACGACTGGACTACGACCTGTCTAATGGGTCGTCAACCCCGGAGGGGTCCGCGAATGGATAACGACGAGTGCACCTGCGTTGCGCGACGAGGCTCTTCCCGTTCCCAGGCCTTCTCCAAGCCTGCCTCTCCAAGGCTCACTCGACACCCAATCCTCCCCTGGCTCTCGAGTCGGCTGCTTGCAGGACAAAGAGCAGTTCCGGTCCTACTTGCCTTCCTAATCGCACCTCAATACGTCAGCGGCCGGGAGCTCGTCATCAGGTTCGTCGACACAACGAACAGGGCAGTCCGGGTCTCGAAGGCTGAGCTGCTTCTGGTTGCATGGGGCGAAACGGAGCGAGTCGCGCTCGCCCCCCTCGATAGTGCTATTCGCGTCGAACTCAGTCGTTCGTGGTTGTGTGCACGGTGGCCGGCCCGCTGCATGGACCTCGAGAAGGCCTACATCTACGTACAGGCGGACGGATACGTCCCCATTCGATCGGAACCCTTCAGGTGGCCTGCCGTGGAGGCCACCGTCCCAGACCCTGGAAGTGTTTCGGCCAGGATTGACTTCCGCCAGGGCACGTCGGTCCCGCTCACTGCAAACGAGGATGCGGCGCTTGCGGTGACACTCCGCCGGCCCGAGCCCCGATACGTGACGCTCGTGGGGGATCGCGGCGAGGCGTTGAGCGGCGAGCGCCTCTCCGCCAACATGTTCTGGTCCCGTTCGAACCACTGCGGCGTGCTGGCGGGCGCCGACCCCCTCGGTGAGTTCGTGAGTGACAGTGCGGGTCGGATTGCGCTTCCGGACGGTGACTACGAGTACGCACTGGTCCTTCGTGACAGCCGGAGTGTCTTTCGCTCGCCTCCTCAACGTGAGGAGCCGACCCTACTCAGCTATCTCCCGAAACCAGACACGACTCTCCACGTTCACAGGTTCGTGCGCCGACCGCTGCGTGTTCACGTCCTCAGCCACGGGCGACCCGTATCTCACGCCGTGCTGAACGGCCGAGTTGCCAATTGCGGCTGTGGCGCATGCGAGGGACCCATCGCCGTTTCCGACACCGAGGGTCGCATGGCAGTTGACGAGTTCTATCCGGAGGACATCGGAGTTCTCTTCATCTGCAACGAGGATCGCAAGCCGGTTTGGCAACTGGCCCCCAGCGACCTGCCCGCCGGGACGCTCGTGATCGATCTCGGGCCGGACTACTCGGTACAGCCACCTGGCACACCGTGTTACCCACCCCACCTCCGGCCTAGCGGCCCAGCGGGAGGGGGACGGGAGCGGGGCGCGAGGGCGGGCGGGGGAGAAAACCCCGCCGCTCCTGTGGCGAGGCCATAGATCCGCAGCGCGCGGGTCACCGAGCGGCCGGATCGCCGTGGGGTGTCGGAGGCGCGAGGAGCGCAGCGACGAGCGAACACCGAGGGGCCCTACGGCGAGCCGGCCTGCTCGGTCGCGCGCGGAGGATCGCGCTGCCGGCCGCGTGGGAACGCGGCTGGCAGCGCAAGCCCGACACAGGGGCGGCCATACGAGGGGACGGACCTTGGTCCGTGACTGGCGGCAAGTCTGGGGGCAGGGCCGCCAAGCAGCGTGCGAGCTTACGGCTTGGGGAAGTGCTCGACCTTCACCGACAGGTGGCCGCCGATCTGGTCGGCCTCCCGGGTGAGCGCCCGGCCGATGACGACGCGCTGGACCTGGTTCGTGCCCTCGTAGATCTGGGTGATCTTGGCGTCGCGCATGTACTTCTCGATCGGGTAGTCGCGGCAGTAGCCGTAGCCGCCGAAGAGTTGCACCGCGTCGGTGGTGACCTTCATCGCGGTGTCGGTGGCGAACACCTTGCACATCGCGGCGAGCTTGGACGGGTTCGGCACGCCGGCGTCGATGGCCCGCGCCGCGGTGTAGACGAGCTGGCGCGCGGCCTCGATCTGAGTGGCCATGTCGGCGAGGGTGAACTGGTTGGCCTGGAACGACATGACGCTCTGGCCGAACTGCTGGCGCTCGGAGCTGTAGCGGACCGCCCACTCGAAGGCGCCCTGGGCGAGGCCGACGGCCTGCGAGGCGACGCCGGGCCGCGCCCGGTCGAGGGTCATCATCGCGTTGGCGAAGCCGGTCCCCTCCTTGCCGCCGAGGAGCTGGGCGGCCGGCACGCGGCAGTCACGGAAGTAGAGCTCGTGGACGGGGACGCAGCGGATCCCCATGGTGTCCTCGCGCTTGCCGATCTCGAACCCCGCCGTACCCTTCTCGACGATGAACGCCGACGCGCCGCGGGTGCCCCGGTCCGGGTTGGTCGAGGCGTAGATCGTGTAGATCGACGCCGCGCCGCCGTTGGTGTTCCACTTCTTCTCGCCGTTGAGGACGTAGTGATCGCCGTCCTTCACGGCGCGGGCGATGAGCGAGCCGGCGTCGGAGCCCGACCACTTCTCGGAGAGGCCGAAGGCGATGAGCCGCGTGCCGGTCGTGATGTCGGGCAGGTAGGCGCGCTTCTGCTCCTCGGTGCCGCCGAGGATGATCGGGAAGGAGCCGAGGGCGTTGACGGCGTAGGCGACGCCGATGCCGCCGCAGGCGCGGGAGAGCTGCTCGACGACGACGCACATGTCGAGGACCCCGGCGCCCTGGCCGCCGTACTCCTCCGGCACCCAGATGCCCATGAGGTTGTACTCCTGCAACGCCTTGATGACGCTCCACGGGTACTCGCCGGTGCGGTCGAGCTCGGCGGCGACCGGGCGGACGAACTTCTCGGCGACCTCGCGGGCGCGGGCCTGGTACTCCTGGGTCCTGGGCGGCAGCAACTCCTTCATGACGACCTCCTTGAGCGGACGGATTGTAGCAAAGGCAGGTCCAACGACTTGAGGGTTGAAGGGTTGGAGGGTTGAAGGGTTGAAGGGAAGCCTGGCATCAGGGCAGGGCGGCAGCTCTTGAGCCCTTCAACCCTGGGCGGGCGGGCGGGCGGGCAACCCTGGGCGGGTGGTCGGAAGGGCAACCCTGGGTGGTGGGCTGGGTGGGCAACACTGGGCGGGTGGCCGGGAGGGCAAGCCTGGCCGGGTGGGCGGGAGGGCAAGCCTGCTTCTACAATGCTCCCGTGCGCGTGCCGTTCTCACGGAGGGTCCCGGCTGACCTCGCCCCGAACCGCCTCGCGGCGTTGCGGGCGGCCGGACACACGCCGGAGATCGACCTCACGGCGTCGAACCCGACGGCGTGCGGCCTCGACGTGTCGCCGGCGTTGCTCGCGCCGCTCGCCGACCCCGCGGGCCTCGAGTACCGTCCCGACCCGCGCGGGCTGCGCCGGGCCCGGGAGGCGGTGGCCGCCGAGTACGCCCGCTTCGGCACGGCCGTCGACCCCGACCGGATCCTCCTGACGGCCTCGACCAGCGAGGCGTACGCGTTCCTCTTCAAGCTGCTCTGCGATCCCCGGGACGCGGTCCTGGTGCCGGCGCCGTCCTACCCGCTGTTCGAGCACCTCGCCCGACTCGAGGCCGTCGATGCGCCGCCCTACCACCTCGACCGCGAGGCCGGCTGGCGCCTCGACCTCGACGAGCTCGCCGAGGCCGACGGACGGGTCCGGGCGGTCGTCGTCGTCCATCCCAACAACCCCACCGGCTCGTTCGTCCACCCCGACGACGCCGCCGCCCTCGCCGCGCTCGCGGCCCGGCGCGGCTGGGCGGTCATCGCCGACGAGGTGTTCCTCGACTTCCCGCTGGACGGTGGTCCGGGGTCGGGCCGCTCGTTCGCCGGCGAGGCCGCGGCGCTCACCTTCGTGCTCGGCGGGCTGTCGAAGAGCGTCGCCCTGCCGCAGCTCAAGCTCGGATGGATCGTGTTGGGCGGCCCCACCGACCTGGTCGCGGCGGCGTACGAGCGGCTGGAGCTCGTCGCCGACACCTTCCTCTCGGTGGCGACCCCGGTGCAGCTCGCCGCGCCCGCACTCCTCCGCGACGGCGCCGCCGGCCGCGCCGCCGTCCTCGCGCGCTGCCGGGTCAACCTCGCGACCCTCCGTGCCGCCGCCGCCGGGGTCGGGGAGGTCGACGTGCTCCCCGTGGGCGGCGGCTGGAGCGCAGTGCTCCGGATCCCGTCGGTGGTCGGCGAGGAGGACCTCGCCGTCGAGCTGCTCGTCGAGGACCGCGTCGCCGTCCACCCCGGCTACTTCTTCGACTTCCCCGCCGACGGCTACCTCGTCGTCTCGCTGCTCCCCGAGCCCACCGCGTTCGCCGCCGGGATCGGCCGGGTGCTCCGTCGCCTCGCCGCCCACCTGGTCACGCCTTGAGCCGGCGGACTTGACGCCGCGGCCGCCGCGGGCTGTACTGGCGGCAGGGACCCGCAGTGAGGACCAGGAGCACGACCGGACCGGTGAGCGAGGCCCCGGTGTCGCAGTGGCGGCAGTCGCGGTTCGCCGTCGGCTGCGGCGTCGCCTTCCTGTCGATCTTCGTGCTCATCGGCCTGGGTGCCGGCTGGGCCATGCTCGCCCGCCCGGTCCTGCAGGTGCTGGCCGCCCGCTCCTGGGTCGAGACGCCGTGCGTCGTCGTGTCGAGCCGGGTCGAGACCCACCCGGGGTCGAAGGGCTCGACGTACAGCATCGAGGTCGAG
>JACQZW010000029.1 GCA_016213675.1 Acidobacteriota bacterium
GCCGCCTCCCTGCTCGACATGGACTGGCACACCCTGACGGAGGCGAAGGAGGTCGACACGCCCGCCTTCGAGAAGGCGTCGCTGGCGAAGATGGCCCTGCCGGCGGAGATCCCGCCGCGCTACCGGTCGACCTACTTCAACCACATCGTCGGCGGCTACGCGGCCGGCTACTACAGCTACCTGTGGTCCGAGGTGCTCGACTCGGACGCCTTCGAGGCGTTCAAGGAGAAGGGGCTGTTCGACCAGGCGACCGCCAAGGCGTTCCGCGACAACGTGCTGTCGAAGGGCGGCAGCGAGGACGCGATGACGCTGTACGTCCGCTTCCGCGGCCGCGAGCCGCACGTCGAGCCGCTCCTCAAGAAGCGCGGGCTGCTGTAGGCACGGAGGCGTGATGGCGACGTTCCCGGCGAGAGTGACGCTCGGCCGCTCGGGGTTGGCGGTCGGACCGCTCGGCGTGGCCGGCGGGTACGGCGTGGGCACGAGGGCGCTGCGTACCGCCTTCGACCGCGGGGTCAACTTCTTCTACCACGGGTCGCGGCGGTCGGCGGGCATGCGCGCCGCGATCCGCGAGCTCGTCGCGGCCGGCCGGCGGGACGAGCTCGTCGTCGAGCTGCAGAGCTATGCCCGCTGGCCCGCGCTGCTCAAGCGCGGCCTCGTCAAGGGCCTCCGCGAGCTCGGCATCGACCGCGCCGACGTGCTGCTCCTCGGCTGGTACAACTCGCCGCCGTCGGCACGCATCCTCGAGCGGGTCGAGCTCCTGCGCGAGCGCGGCCTGTTCCGCCACCTCGCCGTGTCGGGCCACAAGCGGCCGAGCTTCGTCGGCTTCGCCGCCGACCCACGCTTCGCCCTCTTCCACCTCCGCTACAACGCGGCGCACGCCGGAGCCGAGCACGACGTCTTCCCGCACCTGCCCGGCGAGGGCCGCCCCGGGATCGTCGCCTACACCGCGACCCGCTGGGGCACGTTGCTCAAGGCGAAGAACATGCCGCCGGGTGAGTCGCCGCTGCGGGCGCGCGACGCCTACCGGTTCGCGCTCTCGAACCCCGCCGTCGACCTGTGCATGAGCGGCCCGGCCGACGACGCCGAGATGGACGAGGCGCTCGCCGCCCTCGACGCCGGCCCGCTGACCGGCGAGGAGGACGTCCGGGTCCGCGCGATCGGCCAGTACGTCCACGCCCACTCGTTCCGGCCCTAGCGGCTAGCGGAGGCCGGGGCCGAACCGCCGGGCGCGGGCGCTCGTAGAATCCCCGCATGAACCTCGAAGGACCCGGCGCGGGGGCCGTTCCGCCGTTGCAGCCGCTGTCGGTGGGCGTCCTCGCCGCCCTGGTCACGGCGAAGCTCGCGATCCACCTGCCGCTCCTCGGCCGCTACGGCTACTTCCGCGACGAGCTGTACTTCCTCGACTGCGCGCGCCACCTCGACTGGGGGTACGTCGACCACGCGCCGCTCGTCGCCGTCTACGCCAAGGTCGCGCTCCTGCTCGGCGGCTCGCTGCCGGCCCTGCGCCTGATCCCGGCCGTGGCCGGGGCGGCGCTCGTCGCGCTCGCGGTGCTGCTCGCCCGCGAGCTCGGCGGCGGCCGCGTGGCCCAGGCCGCCGCCGGCGGCGCGGTGCTCGTCTCCCCCATCTACCTGATGTTGGGCAGCGTGATGACGATGAACGCGTTCGAGCCGCTGTTCTGGATGGGGGCGGCGTGGGTGCTGCTCCGCCTCGTCCGGACCGGCGACTCGCGCCTCTGGCTCGCCTTCGGCGCCCTCGTCGGGCTGGGCCTGGAGAACAAGCACTCGACGGTCTTCTTCGGCATCGCGGTGGCGGCCGCGGTGGTGCTCACGCCGCTGCGCCGGGAGCTCGCGAAGCCGTGGATCTGGCTCGGCGCCGCGGTGGCGCTGCTGCTCTTCGCGCCCAACCTGATCTGGCAGTGGCAGCACGCCTTCCCGACCCTCGAGGACCTCCGCAACGTGCGCGAGAGCGGCAAGAACGTCGAGCTCGGGCCGATCGCCTTCGTCGTCCAGCAGGCTCTCATGGTCCACCCCGTGCTGCTCCCGCTCTGGACGGCCGGCCTCGCCCACCTCCTCGCCGGCCGCGGCAGGGCGTTCCGCGCCCTCGGCGTCGCCTACCTCGCCCTCCTCGGCATCTTCATGGCGCTGCACGGCAAGAACTACTACCTCGCCCCCGCCTACCCGATGCTCTTCGCGGCCGGCTGCGTCGCCTTCGAGACGTGGACGGCGCGCCTGGCGGCGGGCCGGCTGCGGCACGGCGTCCGCGCGGTGGCGGCGGCGCTCTTGGTCGCCGCCGGCGCGCTCACCGCACCCCTCTCACTCCCGCTCCTCGACCCTCGGGACTTCCTCGCCTACCAGGCGTGGCTCGGGGTCGCCCCGGAGAAGACCGAGGTCGCCCACGACGGACCGCTCCCGCAGCTCTGGGGCGACCAGTTCGGCTGGCCGGAGCTCGCCGCCGACGTGGCCGCCGTCGTCCGCGCGCTACCGGCCGAGGACCGCGCCCGGGCGTGCATCTTCGCCAACAACTACGGCGAGGCCGGGGCGCTCAACCTCTTCGGCCCGGCGCTCGAGCTGCCGCCAGTGATCAGCGGCCACCAGACCCTCTTCTTCTGGGGCCCCAAGGACTGCACCGGCGAGGTGCTCGTCGTCACCCAGGACGACCGCGAGAGCCTCGAACGGTCGTGCAATTCGGTCGAGGAGGCCGGGCACCACGAGCACCCCTGGGGCATGGCCGAGGAGAACGGCGCGATCTGGGTGTGCCGCGGCCTCAAGCTCCCGCTGTCGGAGGCGTGGCCGCGGGTGAAGCACTGGAACTGACCGTTCCCGGCGCCGCACCGGACAATCGCGCGCGGCGTTCCTCGAGCATGCGGATGTGGTCCTCCTCGTCGCGGTGCAGCTCGGCGAGGACCTTCGCGACCCGCGGGTCGGTGAGGTGCTCCTGCGCCTCGGCGAAGAAGTCCCGAGCCCGCTGCTCGGAGCACAGGGCGAGCTCGAGCGCGGCCTCGGACGACAGCCGCCGGGCGCTGCGGTCGAGCGGTGGGCCCTCGACGTCCCACTCGACGACGTCCCGCAGGCGGGCCGGCAGCCCGCCGTACTCCGACTCGCGGCGCGCGGTCACCACGGCGCCGTGCTTCCCTTCCAGGCCGGCCATGTGGCGGAAGAAGCGGGCCGACTCGGGGTCGCCCTGCGCCTCCATGTGGTCGGCGAACGCCTCGTAACGCTGCTCGGCCTCGTGCTCGATGAACGCGGCGATGTCCAGGACGTCCTGGGCATCGAGCTTGGAGTAGTCGATGGGAAGCGGCACGTGCAACCTCCTCGCGACGGGCCGTCCGCCCGTCCTCGCCCGGCCCAACGCGGCCACCCGCCCGTTCATTTCGCGGCGCCGCCGGCTGCAGCTAGGATGGGCAACGGGAATGCAGACCATGCGCCAGCGCCACGCCTCGCCGCGTCCGGGGACCCTCGTCCTCCTCCTCGCTGCCCTCGTCGTGCCCCTCGCGGCCTGCTGGGAGGAGCCGGTCGACGAGGCGCTGGAGGTGTGCATCGCGGCCGGCGGCGAGGTGGTCGCGACCGCCCGCGCCACCATCACGCGGGACACCCGCGATCGCGAGGCGCTCGGGCGCCGGCTCGCCGAGACGCGTCGCGCCTACGAGCAGGGCATCGACCCGTGGAGCCGGCGGTTCGCGGCGCTCACCCCGGTGCGAGAGCGGTTCACCTGGGAGCGCGAGGAGGGCGACCTGGTCCGCGCCGTGCGGACCGTCGTCCTGACCGACGAGAACGACCTCCCACGGCTGTTCCGCGAGCTCGATGCCGCGGCCTCCCTCGCCGTCCGCGACGGTCGCGGCGAGCTGGACGTGACACCCGGCCCGGCCGGAGCGCGGGCCGGCGCCGAGCTGCGCCGGCGGCTCGCCCGGGAGCTCGAGGCGTGGAGCGCCGAGGTGGCCGCCTACGAGGCGGCGCTCTCCGCCCTCTACCGCTACCTGGACGGGCATCCGGGCGAGACGCGCGCGAGCCTCGCCGCCATGCTCCGCGAGGCGTTGCCCGACGAGGTCGTCAGAGAGACCGGCGATCCGTCGGACGAGGCGATCGCGCTCGTCGAGGTCGTGCGGACCGCGCGCCGGCGCGTGCTGCGCATCCTCGACGTCGACGAGGGCGAGGCGGCGACCCTCAACGAGCTCGCCCGCGAGGTCTACGACCCGTTCCCGGCGCGCATCACGGTCGGCCTGCCGGCCCGCCCCGAGGAGTCGGAGGGGTTCGTCGCCGAGCCGGACGGCACCCTGGCGATCCCGCGCATGGACTTCCTCGCGGCGCTCGGTCGCCTGCACGACCGCTGGGTGCGACCCGACCCGCTGCAGGACTACGTCCGGGCGCTGCGCGACCCGATGAGGCGTGGCCTCGACCTCGCCGTGATCGCGGCGGCCGCGCGCGGAGTCGAGCCGGTCCCCGACGGCGCGGCGGTGCATGACGCGCTCGCCGAGGCGCTGGTCCCGCCGGCGCGCTACCTCGCCCGTTGGGCCGCCCCGGCGCCGCCGGAGGACGAGATCGTGCCGCCGTGCTGGTCGTCGCCGAACGACGCGCAGCGCCCGTGAGCGCGGCGTCCACGAACCGGTTCAGGGCTTCGGCGCCGGTGGCGCGACGGCCGCGGCCGGAGCGTCCCCAAGCGTCAGCCTGATGGGGCGGCCGAGCAGGCCCTCGAGGGGATCCTGAGAGATGCCGATCGCGCGGCCCCGCGCCAGCGCGGCGTCGAGGTCGAGTCCCCCGTGGCGGATCAGATAGGCGGCCCACATGTAGCTGGCCCGCCACGCCACCGTGCAGTGCAGCAGCACCGGCCCGGGGTGCGCGACGAGGACCGCGGCGAAGCGGTCCACCGCCTCGGGGGTGTACGGAAAGTCGGCCCCGCCCAGCGGGATGTGGACGTATTCCAGGCCCAGGCGGGCCGCCGCCGCGGCCTCGTCGTAGGGCACCTGTGCCCGATCGGCCATCTCCTTCGGCGTCCGGAGGTTCACGACCGCGGTCACGCCGAGGCCCTTGAGCCTCTCGAGGGCGGCCTCGGTCGGCTGCCCGGCGATGAACACGCGGCCGTCGCGACAGATCGTCCGCTCGAACCCTTCGAGGTCCGTGAGCTTCACCGGCAGCGAGGCACGGTCGATGACCGCGGTCGGCCCCGGGGCGACGGCATCCTCGCCGACGACGGGGATCGCGACCAGGCAGGCCGCGGCGAATGCGGCCTTCCGTGTGAGCGCTCTCATCTTCGTCCTCCTCGGGCGCGGGAGCGGGGGCCGCGCACTCCAGGCTCTCTGTACGCGCCCGGACCCGGACCGGTTTCGGGCCCCGGGGCTTGACAGGGGCGTCGCGTCCCCGCGTAAAATGGTGCCAGCTCCCGAACGCCACGACGTACCTCCAACCGGGAGCTCCCTCCACGCCACTCACGGCCGGGGCCCGCCATCGGCAGTGCCGGGCCGGACCCCATCGCACGACAAGAAAGCGAGGACTCACCATGCGAGGTTCTTCCCTCTTCGTGGCCGTGACCGTGGCGCTGACCGCCCTGTGCGCGGGCTCGCCGACAGGGGCCCAGACTCCTCCGACCAGCGGGCTGGCTGCCGCGCTCGCCATCGACACCTGGCACCACGAGCTGACCGACGACATCGCGATCACCTTTACTCTGACCAACACCGGCGCCGGCAGTGCCCGGATCCTGCGCTGGCAGACCCCGCTCGCCGGCATCGAGGCCGACATCCTCGCGGTCACCGTCGACGGCGAGCCGGTGCCCTACGTTGGACGCCTGATCAAGCGGGCCGCGCCGGAGGCCGAGGACTGGATCGAGCTGGGATCCGGCCAGTCGGTGTCGGCCGCGTTCGACCTCTCCTCCGTTTACGACATGACGCGCCGGGGCGAGTACGCCGTCCGCTACCGCACCGAGCTCCCGCCGGCCGACGACGTCGAGCCGCCCGAGCTGCCGGCCGGCAGCGAGGAGGCGCCGGAGAACCCCCTTGAGTCCAACGAGGTCCGCCTATGGGTCGAGGGCGGCGAGCTGGCGCCCACACCGGAGGTCGAGCCGGACTACCTCGGCGGCACCACCAACTGCACCAACACCCAGAAGTCGAAGCTCACGACTGCCCTGACCAACGCCACGTCGATGTCGACCAAGGCCCACAACTACCTCGTCGGCAGCGGCAACTCGACGCTCTACCGTTATTGGTTCGGCGCCTACACGAGCTCGCGCCTCGCTACCGTCAAGTCGCACTTCTCCGCAATCAAGACGGCGCTGGCCAGCAAACCGATCACCTTCGACTGCGGCTGCACGGCCAACTACTACGCCTACGTGTACCCCACCAAGCCGTACAAGGTCTACGTCTGCAAGGCGTTCTGGACGGCGCCGGCGACCGGCCGGGACTCCCGGGCCGGGACGGTCGTCCACGAGGTCAGCCACTTCAACGTCGTCGCCACGACGCAGGACTACGTGTACGGCGCGACCGCGGCACACGGCCTGGCGCTGACCAGTCCGACCAAGGCGGTCAAGAACGCCGACAACCACGAGTACTTCGCCGAGGACCAGCCGTAACCCGGGGCCCACGTCGACTCACGCGGGCCGGTCCCCGGCGGGGCCGGCCCGCCTTTCGCCCTGTCGCGGCACGGGTGCAACCCGCGGGCCGGTGGTCGCGTAGACTCGGCTCAGGAAGGTCTGAGATGGAGAGCTTCGTCGAGTGCCAGTCGGAGCCGTACTGCCGCGCGTTGCAGGCGCGAGTCGAGGCGTGGCTGTCCACGCCCGAGTCGCGGGACGTCCCCGGCGCCGAGCTGTACTGCCACCTGCCGCGCTTCTACACCCTGCTGGTGAACACCGCCCTCGATCCCGTCGTCCCGCCGCGCGAGCGCACCGCGGTGTGCAGCGCGCTGAAGTACATCGTCGCGCCCTACGACCTCATCCCCGAAGCGGTCGTGGGAACGACGGGGTTCCGGGACGATCTCGTGCTCGCCGCCCTCATGGTCGAGCGTCTCGCCGGGGTCCTGGGCGGGCCGGCGTTGAGGTCACGCTGGCAGGGCGGCGACGAACCGGCCGAGCTTGCCCGCGCCGTGCTTGACGCCTGCGGCGCGCTGGTCGACCCCGAGATCTCCGAGCGCCTGCACCACTGGCTCCCGCAGTGACGGCGTCTCTCGTCGGGCTCAACGAGCCGGAACGGGCGAGAGCGCACACACCCGCTCGAGCACTTCGAGCAGGTCGTGGGGATCGATGGGCTTACCGATGACCGCGTCTGGCCCCCGGATGTCGGCGTGGCTCGTCAGGTACGAGTGGCCGTCGTCCTGCAGGACCTGATCCATCCCGGTCATGACCACGACCGCGAGGTCCGCGGTCCGCCGATCGTGGCGCAACGTGACCAGCAGGTCGAGCCCGGAGCGTCCGGGAAGCAGCACGTCGGTGAGGACGGCATCGGGTCGGAACTCAGCGACCACCGCCAGGGCGTCGGCGCCGTCAGCCGCGGCCCGGGTCTCGTAGCCGTTGTCCTCGAGGAACGAGGTGAGGTAGACCACGATGTCCGGGTCGTCGTCGACGATGAGGACGCGCCTGGCATCCATCGCAGCCTCCTTCAGTGCGTGGCGACCGCGTCGGCCGGCGGCACCGGTTCGGGATGCGTGCTCGGCCGCGCCTCGAGGGGGAGGCGCACGACGAACCGGGTGCCCCGCCCCGGCTCGGAGTCGACCTCGATGCCGCCGCCGTGCTTGTCGGCGATCTTGTTGGAGATGAACAGCCCGAGACCGGTGCCCGAGATCCCCTTGGACGAGAAGAACAGGGAGAAGATCTTCTCTCGCGTCTCCTGGTCCATGCCGATGCCGTTGTCCTCGACCTCGAACTCCATCCACGGGGGCGACCGGCGCACCGCGAACCGCACCCGATGCGCAGGCTTGTGGCCGTCCGCGCGGCAGGCGTCGAGCGAGTTCTCGATCAGGTTGACGAGCATCGCCCGGACCGCCTTGGCATCGCCGGGGACGAGGCGCACGTCGCCGTCGAGAGCCAGTGACAGCTCGACCGACTGGTCGGTCGCCCGCTTCTGGAACGACTCCGTGATCTCCGCCGCCAGCTTCCCGGCGTCGATGTCGGCGACCTCGAGCTCGCGGTCCTTCGCGTAGTAGAGGATGTCGAGGACCATCGAGCGGATGCGCTCGACGTTCCGCTGCACCATCTCCCATCCCTGGGTGACCCGCTCGGGCCGGTTCTTCTCGAAGCCCGAGTTGACCATGTAGATGCCGCCGTCGAGACCGGTCAACAGGCCCTTGATCCCGTGCGAGATCGACCCGACGAGCAGGCCGATCGAGGTGAGCTGCGACTGCAGCTTGCGGATTTCGGTAATGTCGGTCGACATCTCGATGACGGCCTCGGTCTCGCCGGCGGCGTTGCGGATCGGCGCCGTCGTGCACAGCACGTTGATCTTCTCGCCCCACGCCGAGGTCACGACCTCCTCGTGCCGCTGCACCGACCCGTCCTTGAACGCCTGCTGCGACGGGCAGTACAGGCACTGCTCGTCACGGTGCTTGTAGACGCGGTAGCAGTGTTCGCCGAGGGCCGGGCCGAACGTCTCGCGAAACTTGCGGTTGGCGTGGAGGATCACCCGGTCCGGCCCCTGCACCGAGATGTAGCAGGGGACCTCCTCGAAGAGCTGGGACAGCTTCTCCTGGCTGCGCCGGAGCTGATCCTGCAGGCGCTTCGCGACGCGGATGTCGGTGTGCATCTCCATCACCGCGACGACCTCGCCGCCGTCGTTGCGAACCGGGGTGGTGTGGACCATCACCGGCATCTGCTCGCCGCGGAGGTTGATGAGCGTCTGCTCGCTCGCGTGGCTCTCCCCGGTCGCGAACGTCGCCGCGACCGGGCAGTTGTCGCAGACCTCGTCGCGCCCCTTGTAGACGCGGTAGCAGAAGTCGCCGACCCGCTCGCCGAAGTCCTGGCGGAACCTCTGGTTGCCGTCGATGATGCGGAACGACGGGTCGTGCACCGAGAGGTAGCACGGCATCTCTTCGAAGTACTGGCGGTACCGTTCGGTCATCCGAACCGCCCCTTCCTTCAGACCCCCGGGGTCAGGTCAGGCGTGGGCCTTGTGGTTGCGCAGCTCGAAGATGCGGCGCAGGTTGTCGACCAGCTCCTCGTCCCTCACCGGCTTGTCCATGTAGCCCTCGGGCGGCGGCACGGCCCGCGAGTAGATGACCTTGCGGAACTCCGGATGCCCGGTGACGACGCAAACCGGGATGTCGCGGGTGCCCGGGTCGGAGCGCAGCTCGGCGAACGCCTCGATGCCGTCCTTGCCCTGCATCGACAGGTCGAGGGTGATCATGTCGGGCTTGCCGGCGCGGGCGGCGGCGATCGCCTGGTCGCCGTCGGCGGCCTCGCTGACCTCGGCGCCGGCGTCCTCGAGCACCGTCCGCAGGAAGGTGCGCACGTCGGGCTCGTCGTCGACCACCAGGATGCGGCGACCGTGGAGCGGCAGCGCGGGTTTCGGCATTTCGACCACCACCTTCGGCTTCTTCATCACGGCGCACTCCTCGATGACGAGCGCGTCCGCGACCAGGTCGACGAGCTGCTTGACTTCGCAGCCGAGCTTGTAGTGCTTGATGAGGTCGGAGAGCCCGTCGACGCAGTTGTGGCAGGAGGTTACCACCACCTTGGCGCCGGTGGCGACGATCTGGTCGGCCTTGACCTTGGCCGAGCGGAGGCGGCGCGGAGTGTACTCGGACATCGACATGGCGCCGCCGCCGCCGGTGCAGCAGTAGTTCTCGGCGCGATTCGGCGTCATCTCGACGAAGTCCGTGGTCACCGCGCGGAGCAGCTCGCGCGGCTCCTCGGTGATCCCGCAGGAGCGCGCGAGGTTGCACGAGTCGTGGTAGGTGACGCGCTTGCCGAGCTTGGTCGGGTCGACCTTGATGCGCCCCTCCTTGAGGTAGCGCAGCATCGTGAAGACCGAGCTCTCCATGTTCCAGTCCTGGTCAATGCCCGCCCAGTTGGGCCCCTCGCAGCGGGTCGAGCGATAGCCGTGGCCGCACTCGGAGATGACCAGCAGCTTGGCGTCCAGCCCCTTCATCTTCTCGTAGACCCGCTTGGCCGCGGCGCCGCCGAGCTGGTCGTCGCCGGAGAACAGCCCGAAGTTGGTCTGGTCCCACCCTTCCGAGGGCATCGTCCAGCTCTCGCCGGCGGCCCAGAAGATCTTCGCCGCCGCCGCGATGGTTCGCGGGTCGTACTTGGCCTCGCGCGGGTTGATCGTGTAGATCACGTCGCAACCGGGCTTGTCGATCTGGATGCGGGCGTTGGGGTCACCGACCTCGTTGACCAGCTCGTCGGACATCCACTCGATGGTGTCGAGGTAGTCCTCCTTGAGGACGCCCATCTGGTTGCCGATCTCCCACTGGTCCTTGGAGACGACGCGAACGCCTTCGGGCATCACCCCGACAGCGGACAGCAGGCCCCGCATCAGGCGATTGAGGGTCGCCGTGTCGACGCCCATCGGGCAGTTGAGCGTGCACCGGCGGCAGTTGGTGCAGGTGCCGAACGCGATGTCCTTGAGCGCGTCGAGGTCGGCGTCGGAGATCGGCTCCTTGGCGCCGACCCACCAGGGGAACGCCTTGCCGGTCCAGTCGAAGTTGTACTTGAACAGCTTGCGGAGCTGGTCCGCCTTGTACGACGGGGTCATCTTGGGGTCGTCGGGATGCGTGATGACGTAGTGGCAGGCGTCGTTGCACATCCCGCAGTGGACGCACCCGACCAGCGAGCCGACCACCGGACGGGTCAGCTTCTTCGCCAGGATTTCCCGCATCACCTGAATCTTGTAGGTCGTCTCGTTGGAGCTCATGGCGTCCTCCTCATCCCTTGACCAGCGGGAACGTCCCGCGGTGACCCATGGTCCGCCCGAGCCAGGTCCGGGTGAACGGGTAGTAGAGGTAGTGCGAGATCTTCGAGAACGGCACGTAGAGGAGGAAGAAGCTGGTGAGCAGGAGGTACGCGACCATCACGCCGTCGCCCGGCAGGCGGCCGATGACGTTGAGCTCGGCCAGAACGCCGAGGAAGAACCAGCCGGTCAGCAGGGTCACCGAGAAGTAGTCGTCCGGCGTCGAGATCAGGCGCATCACCGGCCGCGCCACCCGCCGCACCATGCGGTACAGGCCGATGGCGAAGGCGGCGGCGAGCAGGCCGAGGGTGACGGCCGCCACGGCCGGGATCTGCAGGAAGGGCCTGGCCAAGGTCGAGAGGAAGGCCAACGAGATGCCGGCCACGACGCCGAGGTGGAAGAGGACGAACGTGAGGTAGAAGAGGAACCCCTTGCGGGTGCTCTCCATCGCCCACGGCATCATCACGTTGGCCAGGGAGTACAGTGCGCCCCGCTTGGCGTTGGTGCGCGCCGGGTTGCCGGGCGCCTGGCGGTCGCGCGTGGCGCGGAACGACAGCAGCCAGCGGATCCGCATCGTGTAGACCACGGCCATGACGGCGAGCGCGATCCAGTGGACGATTTCGGTGGCGTGGAGCAGCGCGGACGGCTCGTGGGCAGGCATGTCAGTTCCCCCCGTTCATGGCCTTCGCGAACGGTGCGTACTCCCGCGAGTCGAGGGCGACGAAGAGCACCTCCTTCAGCGAGGTGCGTCCCCCGAGGTGCGTGCCGACCGTCTCCAGCAGCACCTTCGCGCAGAGATCGAGGGGGACCTGGTACAGCCCCGTCCCAATCGGCGGGAACGCCAGTGCCGCCAGACCCTTCTCGTCGGCGCGCCGGAGCGCGGCCTGCACGCTCCGGGCGAGCTTGCCCGCCGTGTCCGGCTCGTGGAACTTCGGACCGTTGACGTGGATGACGAACTTCGCCTTGAGGTTCCCGCCGGTGGTGACGACCGCCTCGCCGGTGGGGAGCGTGCCGACCGCCCCGAGTTGGTCCTGGACGGCCTTGCCGCCGCGGGTCGCGATCGCCCCCCCGTATCCGGAGCCGAGCTTGCAGTCGGCGGTGAGGTCGAAGACGAAGGCGTCGACCTCCATGTCGGTGATGTCGCCCTGGATCAGCCTGATGACCTTGTCTCCGACTCTCCGTTCCACCATGGCCCTACCCTTCCGGACAACCGCCTCTGTCGTGGCCGGCGGCGTTCTTCGTGGCTAGACGTCGCGTTCTCCCCGCCCTTGCGACCTCGGCTCGCCGCCCCGATCCCGTACGCGGGCCGGGCAGCGCCTTGACGGCGTCCTGCTTGATCAACTTTCGGAGCTTCTCGGGGTCGAGGAGGTCGCCGAGGTTGAACGAGTCGAGCGCGTCGGTGATCTGCCGATTGATCAGCACGTAGACCTGCCGGCACGAGCACGTCTCGCTGCGCTCGCACACCGCCGGGTTCATCACGCACTCGACGACGTTGATGGGGCCGATCACCGCCTCGACGACGTCGCGGATGGTGATCTCCTCCGGCTCGCGGGACAGCTTGTAGCCGCCGCCCTTGCCGCAGACGCCGCGCAGGAGCTGGGCGTTGCGCAACGACAGCGCGAGCTGCTCGAGGTAGCCGCGTGACAGGCTCGCGTGGTCGGCGACCGCCGCCAGGCTGACCGGGCAGTCGGTCCCGGCGTTCCGGGCGACGTCGAGCATGAGCCGCAGGGCGTATCGCGGTCTTGTCGAGAGTTTCACGTAATTGTTGTAATTCTTTTACTCCTAGTTGTCAAGTAGGAGTAACGTGAGTTCGAGAAACCACCGGAAACAGGAGCGCCGTCGCAGAATTGCCGTCTCTGCCGAGTCACGTTTGAGGTCGTGTGTCACCAGCAGCGTGACACGCGCGGCCGAAGGTTCTGTGGCCCGCGGCACTCGGACCGACCGTCCGCCGGTGCTACCATTCCGGCTCGACCGAGCCCGCTGGAGACGAGTACGACCGACCCTGACCTGACCGGCAGCACGGTGTCCCACTACGAGATCCTGGAGCGAATCGGCACCGGGGGCATGGGCGTCGTCTACAAGGCCCGCGACACCGCCCTCAACCGGCTCGTTGCCCTGAAGTTCCTGCCCAGCCGGCTGACCGGGGACGAGGAGGCCACGCGGCGCTTCGTCGAGGAGGCGCGCACCGCGTCCGCCCTCGACCACGCCCACATCTGCACGGTCCACGAGATCTCCCAGACGGCCGACGGCCTCCTCTTCATGGTGATGTCGTTCGTGCCGGGCGAGACGCTCAAGGAGCGGATCGCGCGCGGCCCCCTCCCGGTCGAGGACACCCTCGACATCGCGATCCAGCTCACCGAGGGGCTGATGGAGGCGCACGAGCACGGTATCGCCCACCGCGACGTCAAGCCAGGCAACGTGCTCATCACCCCGGAGGACCGCCTCAAGATCGTCGACTTCGGCCTCGCGTCGCTCGTCGGGCTGCCGCCCGAGAACAAGCCGGGTCTCTTCATGGGGACGTTGTTGTACATGTCCCCGGAGCAGCTCCGCAATGAGCCGGTCGACCACCGCAGCGATCTCTGGTCGCTCGGCGTCACGATGTACGAGATGCTCGTCGGACGCCCGCCGTTCGGGACCAGCGACGACCAGCCCGTGGTTCACGCCATCCTCTACGAGGCACCGCGACCGCTCGTCGAGCTGCGTCCCGAGGTGCCGGCCGAGCTCGTCTCGATCATCGATCGCTGCCTGCGCAAGGACCGCGCCGAGCGCCACCGGCTCGCCGTCGACCTCTACCGCGACCTGGTCCGCTGCCGCCGCCACCTCGTCCGCGCCTCGACCGCCGCGCTCCACCAGGTCTCGTCCACCACCCACGTCCCGGTCCCAGCTCCCCGCCGCGGTCTCGCCGCCCTCGCCCGCCGCCTCTTCTCCCGCCGCTGACCCCCGGGGTCAGGTCTTGTACTATGTGGGTTAGCCCACGAAACTACGGGGTCAGGTCTTGTACTATTGGGGTTCAAGGGCCGGCAACGTTGTGAGCGTCGACGTTCTGGCCTATCGTGGTCGGTGCACGCAACAGGAACGGGAGGACACGATGGGACTGTTCGGATCTTCGTTCGAGGACAAGGTCAACGCCGCCGTCCAACAGGTGAGCCAGCGCCACCCCGAGGTCCGGAACCTCGACGCCCGCATTGACGGCAAGACCGTGACGCTGACCGGCGAGGCGCCCGACCTCGCGGCCAAGACCACTGTGATGCAGGCGTTCAACGCGCTGGTGGAGGCGGACAACGTCGTGAATCAGATCCGCCTCGTCCAGTCGCCTGCCGCGAAGTTCGGGCTTCCCGGCCCGGCCGAGGCCATGCCGGCCGGCGCCGCACCGTCGGCCCAGGGGACGATCCACGAGGTGGTCAAGGGCGACACGCTGAGCGGACTCGCCAAGCGCTACCTCGGAAACGGCAACCTCTACATGAAGATCTTCGAGGCGAACCGCGACCAGTTGAAGGACCCCAACCTCATCAAGATCGGCCAGAAGCTCCGGATCCCCAAGTAGCTTCAGAACGCCAGTCCCCCGGATCCAGCCGGCAGCCTCGTGGGTCCGAGTTCGCCTCAACCGCGACACGTGCCGCGGGTGCAGGCGCGGTGTGCTGTGAGCACGGGCGGCGGCCAGGACCGGCGCAGCCCGGGGAGGAACCCATGACCTTCAACGCGTACGCGACCAAGCACGCAAGAGCGGCGCTCGAGCCCTTCCAGTACGAGCCCGAGCCCCTGCGCCCTGGCGACGTCGAGATCGTCATCAGCCACTGCGGCATCTGCCACTCCGACGTGCACCTGGCCGACGGCGACTGGGGCGACGTCTTCCCCCTCGTGCCGGGCCACGAGATCGTCGGCACGGTCGTCGCCGGCCCGACCGACCGGATCGGCCAACGCGTCGGCGTCGGCTGGCAGCGCTCGAGCTGCGGGAGCTGCGACTACTGCCGGACCGGCGACGAGGTCTTGTGTCCCGGCAACCAGGCCACCTGCATGGGTCACTTCGGCGGCTTCGCCGACCGCATCCGCGTCGACGGCCGGTTCGCGATCGCGATCCCCGAGGCGCTCCCGAGCGACACCGCGGCGCCGCTCCTGTGCGGCGGCGTCACCGTCTACACGCCGCTGGCCGCGTACGCCGGTCCCGGAAGCCGGGTCGGCGTCATCGGCATCGGCGGGCTCGGCCACCTTGCGCTGCAGCTCGCCCGCGCCATGGGCTGCGAGGTCACCGCGTTCTCGCGGTCGGCCGACAAGGAGGCCGATGCGCGCGCGTTCGGCGCCCATCACTTCCACACCGGGACCCCGGCGCGCGGCTCACTCGACCTGATCCTCAACACCGCGCACGCCGTGCCGGACATGGAGGCGTTCCTCGGCGGCCTCCGCCCGCGCGGCGTGTTCAGCCAGCTCGGTGCCGCTCCCGGGCCGCTCCAGGTGCCCTCGATGCTCCTGATCGGCGGGAGCCGCACGGTGACGGGCAGCGCCATCGGCTCCCCGGCGGCGATCCGCTCCATGCTCGGGCTGGCCGCAACGCATGCGGTCCAGGCCCGCATCGAGGCGGCTCCCATGCACGCGTGCAACGAGGCGCTCGATCGCACGCGCAAGAACCTCGCCCGCTACCGCTTGGTCCTGGCCAACTGACCGGTCGAGTCAGCGCGCCGGCAGGTCTGCGGTCGGCAGGAACCGTGGCGGCTTGCGGTGGAGGGTGGCCTGCTCGAACGCGTAGGCGAGCGCGATCAAGCGGCCCTCCGACCAGGCGCGACCGATGAACGCGAGCCCGACCGGCAACCCGAACGCGTGCCCCATCGGCACGGTCACGCTCGGGTAGCCGGACACTGCCGCAGGGGTGGAGCTGGCACCGAGGAAGTGGTCGCCGTTGACGAGGTCGATGGGCCACGCCGGCGAGCCGGTGGGCGCAATCACCGCGTCCAGGCGGTGCTTCGCGAAGAGGACGTCCAGGCCCTCCGTGCGCGAGAGCCGCCGGCAGGTCTCCAGCGCCTTGCGGTACGCGCCGTCCGTGAGCGCTCCCTTGACCTGGGCCCGGACGAACAGCTCCTGGCCGAAGTAGAGCATCTCGCGGTCGCGGTGGGCGTCGTTGAAGGCGATCACATCGGCGAGCGTCCGGACCTCGGCGCCCGGCGCCCACTCGGGCAGATACGCGCCGAGACCGGCCTTCAGCTCGGTGAGCAGGACCTCGAGCTCGGCCTCGTCGTACTCGCCGAGGTGCGGGATGTCCGCCGGGTCGACGAGCACGGCGCCGAGTCCGGCCAGCGCCTTCAGGGCTTCCCCGTACAACCCGTCCGCCTCGGGGCTGGTGCCCGTGACCTTGGTGCGGGCCACCCCGATGCGCGCACCCCTGAGCGCACCCTGGTCGAGGAATGTCGTGTAGTCGGTCGCGATCCGGCCGCGGCTGGCGGCGGTCGCGGCATCGGCCGGGTCCTCGCCGGCGAGCACGCCCAACAGCGCGGCGGCGTCGGCTACCGTGCGGCCCATCGGACCCGCGGTGTCCTGGCTGTGCGAGATGGGCACGATGCCCGAACGGCTGACCAGGCCCACCGTGGGCTTGATCCCGACGAGCGAGCAGACGCTGGAAGGGCAGACGATCGACCCGTCCGTCTCGGTGCCGACGCCCACCGCGGCGAGGCCGGCGGCGACGGCCGCCCCGGTGCCGGAGGACGAACCGCAGGGCGAGCGGTCGAGGGCATACGGGTTGCGGCACTGCCCGCCGCGGGCGCTCCAACCCGAGGAGGACTGGGTCGAGCGGATGTTGGCCCACTCCGAGAGGTTCGTCTTGCCGAGGAGGACGGCGCCCGCCGCCCGCAGGCGAGCGACCACGAAGGCGTCGCGCGGCGCCTTGCCGCCGACGAGGGCGAGCGACCCCGCCGTCGTCTCCATGCGGTCGCCCGTCGCGATGTTGTCCTTGATCAGTACCGGGATTCCGTGCAGCGGCCCGCGCAGCCTGCCGCTCCTGCGCTCGCCGTCGAGCGCCTCGGCGATGGCGAGGGCGTCGGGGTTGACCTCGATCACCGACGCCAGCCGCGGGTCGATCTCCTGGATGCGACCGAGGTACGCCGCCGTGAGCGACCGGGAGGTGTTCGTCCCCGCGGCCAGACCATCGCGGAGCTGCGCGACGGTGACCTCCTCGAGCTCGAATGGCGCCGCCCCCGCGACCGGCCGTGCCGTCGTCGGCTCCTGCGCCACGGCCCCGAGGGGCAGTGCCGCCCCGACCACTGCGGCGACCGAGGACGCCGCGGCCGCTCGCAGGATCTCCCGCCGATTGACCCCCTTGATGTTGTCCTCGCGTCTGCTCATGGTCGGCATCCTCTCGACGGCAGTCTAGCCCTCGGGAGAGTAAGATCACCGCCCGTGAGCGGGTTCCTCGGCCTCGCCGGGCTCTTCGTCGCCGCCTTCGCCGCCGGCGCCCTCAACGCGGTGGCCGGCGGCGGCAGCCTGATCTCGTTCCCCGCCCTGGTCGCGTTCGGCATCCCGTCGATCCCGGCCAACGCGACGAACACGGCGGCGATCTGGCCCGGGGCGCTGTCGGCCGCCTACGCCTACCGCCGTGACACCGCCCTCTACCGCGACTTGCTGGTCGTCCTGCTCCTCCCCAGCCTCATCGGCGGCCTGCTCGGCGCCATCGTGCTGGTCTCCACCCCGCCCGAGCTGTTCGACCGCATCGTGCCGTTCCTCGTCCTCTTCGCCACCGCCCTGTTCGCCCTGCGCGGCCCGATCAACCGCTGGACCAGGGCCGGCCTCGACGGCGACGAGCGCGTCTCCTGGGCCGGCAAGACCTGGGGCTTCCTCTTCCAGCTCTTCGTCGCCACCTACGGCGGCTACTTCGGGGCCGGGATCGGCATCCTCATGCTCGGCTCGCTGTCCGTGATGGGGCTGCACGACATCCACCGGATGAACGGCCTGAAGACGGTCCTCGGCACGCTGATCAACGTCATCGCCTTCGTCTTCTTCGCCGTCAAGGGACTGGTGGTGTGGCCGCTGGCGGCGCTCATGGCGGTCGGGGCCACCATCGGCGGCTGGGTCGCCGCGCGAACCGCCAAGCGCATCGATCAGCGCTGGCTGCGCGCCTTCGTCATCACCGTCGGTCTCGGCGTGTCGGCCTGGCTGTTCCTCCGCGCCTGAACCGGGCTAGAGCTGCGCGGTCGGGAGCATCCTCGGCGGCTGCCGGTGCCGGGACCCGCGCTCGAAGGCGTAGGCGAGCCGGATCAGCGTCGCCTCCGACCAGGCGCGGCCCATGAACGTGATGCCCACCGGCAGGCCGAACGACGAGCCGGCCGGCACGGTGATGCTCGGGTAGCCGGACACCGCCGCGGGACGCGAGCTGCCGCCGAAGGAGTGGTCGCCGTTGACCAGGTCGATGACCCAGGCCGGGCCCTTGGTCGGCGCGACGATCGCGTCCAGTCGCTGGGCGGCGAGCACGGCATCCAGCCCCTCGGTGCGGGACAGGCGCCGGCACGTCTCCAACGCCTTCAGGTAAGCCGGGTCGGTCAGCGGCCCGCGGGTCTCGGCGTAGACGAACCGCTCCTGGCCGAAAAAGCGCATCTCGGCGTCGCGGTTCTTCTCGTTGAAGGCGATCAGGTCGGCGAGCGTCCGGACCGCCGCCGTCGGCGCCCATTCGCGCAGGTAGGCCGCGATGTCGGCCTTGAACTCGTGAGCCAGCACGTCGCGCTCCGCCTCGTCGTACTCGCCCAGGTGGGGGATGTCGGTCGGATCGACGAGCTCGGCGCCGAGGCCGGCGAGCTCCCGCAGTGCCGCGGCGAACACCGCGTCGGCCTCCGGGCTCGAGCCGGTCACGCGGGCCCGGGCCACGCCGATGCGGGCGCCCTTGAGGCCGTGCGGGTCGAGGAACTTCGTGTAGTCCGGAGCCGCGTTCGCCGCCGCGTCCGCAGTCGCCGGGTCGCCGGTGTCCGCGCCGGCCAGCACGGACAGGAGCACGGCGGCGTCGGCCACGGTGCGCGCCATCGGCCCGGCGGTGTCCTGGCTGTGCGCGATCGGCACGATCCCCGCCCGGCTGATCAGCCCGACCGTCGGCTTGATGCCGACGATGCCGCAGATCGACGACGGGCACACGATCGAGCCGTCCGTCTCGGTCCCCACCGCCAGCGCCGCGAGGTTGGCCGACACCGCGACCGCGCTACCCGACGACGAGCCGCACGGCGAGCGATCGAGCGCGTAGGGGTTCCTGCACTGCCCGCCCCGCGCGCTCCAGCCGGAGGACGACTGCGCACCGCGGTAGTTGGCCCACTCCGAGAGGTTGGTCTTGCCGAGAATCACCGCGCCCGCGGCGCGGAGTCGCTCGACGAGGGAGGCGTCCCGCGGCGGCTTCGCACCGAGGAGGGCGAGCGACCCGGCGGTGGTCTCCATGCGGTCGGCGGTCGCGATGTTGTCCTTGAGCACGACCGGGATCCCGTGCAACGGTCCCCGCTGTCCGCGCTCCCGCCGCTCGCGGTCGAGCGCGTCGGCGATGTCGAGCGCCTCGGGGTTGACCTCGATGATCGAGTGCAGCTCGCCGTCGACGGCCCGGATGCGGTCGAGGTACGCCTCGGCCAGCGAGCGCGCGGTCTGGCGCCCGATCTGCATCGAAGCCTGCAGCTCCTTCACCGACGCGTCCTCGTACTCGCACATGTGCGCCGCCTTCGCCGGCGACGACTCCGCCTGCGCCTGAAGGGGCGACGCGCTCAACGTGCCCACCGCCAGCGCGACGCCCGTCGTCACTCCGGAGCGAACCAGGTCGCGCCGGCTCAGCTCGCGGCCCGGCTCGAGCCGCCTCTCGTTGCTGTCGTCCATCACGGCCCCCTCGGAGGAGTGTAGATCGCCGGCGGCGCCCTACGCGAGCCGGCGGTGCGCCAGCAGTCGGCGCGCCGCCGCGGCGAGCCCCAGGAGGAGCAACGCGGCGGCGACCGCGGCGAGCAGCGGCAGCAGGATCGCGGCCACCGACAGCAGGAACGAGCCGACCGCCTCGGCGAGCGCGATCACGATGTTGGCCAACCCGCCGGTCGTCAGGCTCGACAGCTTGCGCACCATCGCCATCGACAGGTGCACCGTGCCCGCCGCCGCGCCACCCGCCACCGCCGCCAGCACCCAGCGCAGGAGCGGGTCGTCCGTCGGCAGCACCGAGGCCGCCAGGACGCCTCCCGCCAGCACTGCGATGGGTGCGCCGGCGGCGTCGAGCGTGTTGTCCAGCCAGGGCACCTTGTACGCCGCGAGCTCGACCAGCGTGGCGACGAGGAAGATGACCAGGGCCGGCACGCTGCCCAGCCACTCCATGCCCGGCCCGAGGTGGACCACGCCGGTCAGCGACGCCGCCGACAAGGCGAGCAGGGGCACGAAGATCCTCAGGCCCACGGCGGCGGCGAGGGCGAGCCCGAGTGCGACCGCCTTGATGAGCTCGAACGTGCCGATGTCGGTGCCCATAGGCTGAGGCTAGCACGGGATGCGGCTCCGGTCGTGGTACAACTCGGCCGTGCGAACGAAACCCGTCTCCTCGCCGCTCCGCCTCGTCGCGCTCACGCTCTCGCTCGCCCTGGCGACCGCCTGCGCTCGCCGCCCGGCGCCCGACCCGGCCTACGTCGCCGAGCTGGAAGCTTGGCGGGCGAAACGGCTGGCCAGCCTCACGGCGGACGAGGGCTGGCTGACGCTGGTCGGCCTGGCGTGGCTGAAGCCCGGCACGAACCGGTTCGGCAGCGCACCGGGCAACGAGGTCGTGCTGCCGGGCGCCGGGATCCCCCCGGTCGCCGGGCTGCTCGACCTCGCCGACGGCGCCGTCACCCTGCGCGCCTCGGCCGAGGCCGGCGTGCTGGTCAACGACGTGCCGACGACCGAGCAGTGGCTGGCGACCGACCGCTCGGGCCGGGCCGATGTCGTACGGCTCGGCTCGCTGCGCTTTCACGTGATCGTGCGCGCCGACCGCTTCGGCGTGCGCATCAAGGACCCCGACAACCGCGCCCGCCGCGAGTTCCCCGGGATCGAGCAGTTCCCGATCGACCCTGCCGCCCGGGTCCAGGGGGCGTTCGAGAGGTACCCGGCGCCGCGCGAGGTGACGGTCGCCAGCGCCCACGGGCCGGACCAACAGATGCTCGTCACCGGCGTGGTGCACTTCAGGATCGGCGCCACCGAGTGCGCCCTCGAGCCGTTCGTCGGCTCGCCCGAGGACCGGCACTTCTTCTTCGTGGTCCGCGACGGGACCGCAGGCGTCGAGACTTACGGGGCCGGGCGTTTCCTCGACGCCGACGGCCCGGAGCCGGGTTCGACCACGGTGATCCTCGACTTCAACCGCGCCACCAACCCGCCGTGCGCCTTCACGCCGTTCGCCACCTGCCCCCTCCCACCGCCGCAGAACGTCCTCGCGGTCCGCATCGAGGCCGGCGAGAAGTCCCCGCCGGCTCACTGATAGCCCCCCACCAAACGACCGTCACCGGCCGCGCACGCACCACGAAGGCCGGCCGCCCGGCGGGTGGCCGCTACGAACGTCTGCCCGGCCTGGCGCGCAGGAGCGCGGCACGCGCATCGGCCGGCAGGTACTTCACAGCCTCGCGAACGGTCAGGCCGGCCGCCCGGCCGAGCCGCGGTGCGAGCCACGTCTCGACCAGCCCGGGACGTTTCTTGCCGACCTCCCGCAGCACCCAGCCGATCGCCTTCCGGATGAAGAACTCGCGCTCGTCGAGCATGGCGTCGGCGTGACGACCGAAGCGCTCGAAGTCGCCGCCGCCCCGGCGCAGCGGCGGGAGCAGGGCGAGCAGCGCGGCGCGGCGTACCCAGAAGTCGCCGTCGCCCGCCCAGCGATCGATCGAGGCGCCGAGCTCGTCGAAGCGCTCGACCAGCCGCCCGGCGACGTTGATCGCGAGCGCGTCGACGAGCGCCCAGGTGCGCGAGTCGCGGATCAGGCCCTCGACCGCCGCCAGGTCCGGCGCCGCGAGCCGCCGCCAGCCGAGCGTCAGCCCCTCCACCGCCGCGGCCCGCAGCTCGAACACCGGCCTTGCCCACAAGGCCGCGGCGAGCGCCAGCAACTGCCCCCGATCGGGCTCGGGCTCGCGCAGCGCCGATCTCACCACCGCGCGCAGGCCGGCGGTGCGCAGGCCGATGAACGCGAGGTCGCTCTTGAGGTAGCGCTTGGCGCCCGCCGCGCGCTCGGGGTCGGCCTGGCGCCACAGCTCCCGCTCGATCCGGGTCGCGATCTCCGCGGCGTTAGTCTCGGGCGACGCCGGCGGCGACTCAGTCGGCATGCATGTCGATCTTGACCTTGAGCGTCTTCGCCCTGGCCAGACCGTACTTCAGCGTCGCCCAGGTCACCGTATCGAGGTCGTGGCTCTCACGGTCGTCGAGGGTCTCCTCGCCGTTGTAGCCGTCGATGAGCGTCCCGTCGGCGTCGAACCACTCGACGACCATGCGCGCCGCCCAGTCGCGGGTCGCGGCGTTCGAGTACTCGAGCTCGATCCGGACGGTCTTCATGTAGTCCGGGCTGAGCGGGCGCATCAGGTCGGAGGCCTTGAAGGCGCCCGAGTACTCCGCGACCCGGATCCGGTGGAGCGTGGCCGGGCCGTCGGTGACGGCGAGGTCGATCCAGGTGCCGAGCTCGAACGGGACCTCCTTGCCGACCTTCCACTCGGCAGCGGCGGCGGGAGCCGCCAGCGCGACGATCATGAACGAAACCACCGCAAGTGCCTTCACACGCATTCCGTCCTCCTTGCGACCCGCGCCGGGCTTGTCGATCCGGCCGGAGTCCGATCCGTCAGAACCGCCAGCCCAGCCCCAGCCAGTAGTTGGGGCCGGTGGTGTCGTTGTCGGCCGTGACCTCGGGCGCCGGCGCGAGCGGACCCTCGGCCGGGACCTCGTGATTGAGGCGTCCCCAGTAGTACGCGCCGCCCACCTCGAGGTACGTGTTGCCGGACTTCGACAGCGGCACCTCGATGCCCAGGCCCACCGTCCAGACCGGGAAGAACCCGTCGTTCTCGACTCGCAGCCACTGGTCGATGTAGTCGTTGCGCAGGGTGAGGGTCGTGGTGTCCTTCTCGTAGCCGACACCGCCGCCACCCAGCACGAACGGCACGACCCGGTGGCACTCGGGGCACGGGAGGAAGTGGGCGACCGCGAGGAAGTCCGTGTAGATGCTGTACTTCTGCTCGAAGTCCAGGGTCGCGTCGCCGGCGTCGGTGGGCACCGTCGCGCTGCCGTCGATGCCGCCCCGGCTGTAGTCCCACTCGACGCCGACCTGCCAGAAACGCGACACGCGAGTGAAGAACTGGACCCCGAGGGACAGGTTCGCGACGTCGTCCCAGGTGTCGAAGTCGGTCCCGAACATCGCGTTGATCTCCTCGATCTGCCGGTTGGTCGTCGTCTGCTTGGGAAACGCCTGTTGCAGGTAGACCGTCAACGAGAACGTGGGCTCGATGTTCTGGGCCGCGGCCGGCGCCGCCGCGACGACGGCGACGGCAAGCGCGGCGCACCCGACCCACCCCGACCACCCCGACCACCCCGACCACCCCGAGAGTCGGCCACAGCCACGACGATCACGACGATGCATGGCACCCTCCTCGTCGGCCGGGTTGGGCCCGGCCGCGACCTGGCGGATTCTGCGTGACACCTGTTCAGGATTGTCCCATCGTCGCGGGCGGCGTCAAGGGGTTGGCGCCGCAGGTCCGGTCGCGACGCGGCCGGCCCCCGCGTCGGGTACAGTGACGGCATGCTGCGCCAGGTCTCACATGGCCCCGTCACCCGCATCCACATGGCCCGCACGGCCTTCGGGCGGCCGCTCTTCACGGTCAACGCCTACCTCGTCGCCGACGTCCTCGTCGACACCGGGTGCCCGGCGACCGCGCGCGAGCTGCTCGAGTGGTGCCGGCGACAGTCGATCCGCCTGGTCGTAAACACCCACCATCACGAGGACCACTCGGGCGCCAACGCCCTCCTGAACCGGGAGCTCGGCCTGCCGATCCAGGCCCCCGCGCGCTCCGTCCCGATCCTCGCCGAGTTCGACCACATCCCGCTCTACCGGCGGGTCGTGTGGGGTCGCCCGACGCCCTTCACGCCCGGACGCCTGCCCGACCTCGTCGAGGCGGGACCGTACCGGTTCGAGTGCATCGCCTTCCCCGGGCACTCGGAGGACCTCGTCTGCCTGTGGGAACCCACCGAGGGCTGGCTGTTCGCCGGCGACCTCTTCATCCGCGAGCGGGTGCGCTACCTGCGCGCGGACGAGGACGCCTGCGGCGTCATCGCCTCGCTACGCCGGGCCCTCGAGCTGCAGCCCAGGGTGCTTTTCTGCGCGCACGCCGGGATGGTCGTCGATGCCTGCGCGGCAATCGAGAGGAAGATCGCGTACTGGGAGCGGATTGCCGACCGGGCCCGGGCGCTGCAGGCCGAGGGACACCCGGAGCGGGAGATAACCCGGCGGTTGCTCGGCCCGGAGGGCTGGATGACGACCGTGTCGCTCGGCGAGTTCTCCAAGGGCAACCTGATCCGCTCGCTCCTCAGAAGCGGACGTTGACCCCGGCGAACGGACCCTGCACCTTCCAGCGGGCGAAGTTGGGGCTCGAGGTGTCCTCGACGTTGAACTCGAGGTGGCGGTAGCCGGCGGAGATCCCGATGCTGCGCGCGAAGTACAGCCGCACGCCGCCCTCGGCCTCGAGGTGCCAGCCCGCCGCGGCCTGGTCGAACCCCGAGCCCTCCACGTAGAAGTCGATGGCGCGGTGCGGCTGGAAGTCGATGGCGAGGCCCACCGCCGGCGCCAGGTTGTTGAACGTCTCCCGCACGCCCTCGGGAACGGGCTGGCTCGACAAGCCGACCTTGGCCTTCCAGACGTGTACCCCGAGGATCGGGCCGGCCCGGAAGACGCCGTCTCCGAGGTTGATGAACTGGAGCAGCCACTCCGCGCGGTAGTACTGCTGGCGGAGCGTCGAGGCGACGTCGTCTCCGGCCTGGAACATCGCGCCCTGCCAGTAGACGGGACGGTCGAGCGTGCCGCTGCCGTCCAGATCCACGCGGCCGAAGCCGAAACGAACGCGCCCGAGGTTGCCGGTCCGGATCGCGAACCGGACGTCGTAGCTGTCGTCCCCGTCGATTCCGGTGTCGCTCACGAGATCGATCGGGGTGCCCGCCACGGCGCCGTCGACGAACGTCGAACCGGTGACCTCGTCGACGAACACGTAGCGCGCGTCGATTTCGAAGCGCGGCACGGCCTGCGGCGGCTCGCCCGCCAACGCCGCAACCGCGGCAACCAGGAGCGCTCCGAACACCACGATCGTCGTCTTGGTGACCACTCGTTCGCCCATTCGACACCTCCTGCGGGCACGTCGCCCGGGACTCGGCAGGTGCCCGATCGGGGTGGTACGGGCGGACAACTGCGTTCCGCGCGCCTCGCTCACCGCTCCGACCCGCGCCTGCTCGCCGTTTCGCATGATCTCGGCGCGAGTCTACCAGAGGGAGCGAGCGCCGATCCATCGCGAGAACCGCTGCGAGGGCGCGCGGGTCGCTCCGGCTAGTGAGAGGGCGGGGCGGAAGGCTGCAGCGGCTCCGGCACCTTGTTCCGGATCGGCGGGACGCTCTTCAGGTAGGCGAACACCGCCTTGAGGTCTTCGTCCGTGAGCTTCCCGGTGAACGGCCACGGCATCGGCGGCAGGATCGGTCGCCCGCCTCCGAGGTGCTGCCCGCTGCGCATGGCAGCGATGAACATCGCCTCGTCCCACGCACCGATGCCGGTCTCCGGGTCGGACGTCAGGTTCGCGGAGAAGCTCACCCCCCACGGTCCCGCCCAGGCGGTATTCGTGAGTGACCCTGCCATCCCCCACGGCGGGGCGAGCGACGGTGCGGCTCCGACCTGCACGCCCTCCGGGTGGCCGGAGAGCATCCTCGTCATGTCGGGCTCCGGGCCCTTCATGCCGAGCTTCCACGGTGTGTGGCAGTCGTTGCAGCCCATGGCGGTCACGAGGTACTTCCCGCGTTCCACGGGGCTCGCCTTGGCTGCCTGCACCGCACCCTGCCGGCACGCCCAGCCGACGAGCGCGACGAAACCGACGATCATGACGACGGCCGCTCTCCTCATGGTCCCTCCGTACTTGCTGCTGCGTTGGGGAGGAAACTAGGGATCGCGCGCCGGCCGGTCAACCGCGGTTCACACGGAGTGGCCACCCGTAGAAGCCCGCAACCTCCAGGCACGGACGTCGCGGTCGTCAGGTGCGGAGCTCGGTGTCGCCACCGGGCATGCGCCGCGCGAGGCGCAACGCATCGCCGTCGTCGAACGTGGTGAACGCGACACCGACGCCGGCGAACGGCTCCCGCTGCTGGAGCGTCTGCCTGATGACCCTGGCGCGCCCCCGCACGGGCCTGACCTCTCCGCCGAGGAAGAGCTCGAAGCTCACCTCGAGTCCGACGTCCAGACGGTGCGGGACCTTCAGCAGCATCCCGGACGCCGAGACGTTCACCGTCTGGCCGAAGAGGTGCTTGGCGACGCGGCCGACGCGGATCTCGAGGCGGCTCGGCGCGACCATCTGACAGCGGCGGGCGACCCGGGAGAGCCGTTCCAGCACGGCGGGCAGCTCCGGGTCGAGCTCGTCGAGCGGCACCACGCGGTTGGCGCCGAGCCCGACGAACGCCTGCGCCTCGCGGCGCCGCTCCTCCCCGGTCAGCAGGACCAGGGCCGACGCCCGCGACGAGGACTTCGGCCGGCGGACGGCATCGAGCAGCGGAGCGACCGAACCTTCGGGAAGCGGGTAGCCGACGACGACGGGGTCGAAGCGGACGCGCCCCACCAGCTCCCGCGCGGCTCCTGCGTCGATGGCGTCGACGGACGACAGCGACAGGGCGGACAACGCCTCCCGCACCCGCGATCGCGCAGGAGCTTCGAGCCCGACCAGCAGGCCCAGTCGTTCGCTGTTCTCGCGGCCAGCCACTGCCGCCACCCTCCGCCGGCATCTTCCCCTGCCGGCACCCCCGAGCTTGTGAGCGGAATCACACCGCAGCCCCGCACGTCGCGCCCCGGCCAGCAAACTATCCCCTCGTGGTCCAGGGGGCTGGCGGCCGGGTGGCCGGGGGGTCGGAGGCGAGATGGGCGAGCCGGAATTCACTTCCGGCGAGTTGGGGGGCCCGGGGGGTCAATCGCGAGGTGGGCGGGAGGAGGTCGCGCGGCCCCCCGCAGTGATGAGATGGCCCCGTCGCCACCCAGGGGGCCGGCGGCCGGGCGGCGGGGGGTCGGAGGCGAGAGTGGCGAGCGTCCGGCTTTGCCGGCGCTCGCCGGGGGTTCGGGGGGCAAGGGCGCGGAGGCCTGGGTGGGGGGCGCCCGGCCCCCCGCAAAGAAAAGACCCCCGTCGCCGGGGGCCCGCGTGTTCCGGTGTCCGAAGGAAACCCTACTGTTGCCACCTCAGCACGAGCGAGTAGCGCCGGGCCTCGTAGTCGGCCACGGCCAGGCTCGGCTGGCTAAAGTCGCGCGAGTCGTAGAGGAGGCCCGCGCCGAGCTTCTCACCGAAGCTCAGGTCGCAGCGGGCGTAGGTCCGGTTGAGCGTGAAGGCGTACTCGCCGCCGTTCTTGAACTGCGAGTAGCCGCCGTCGAAGGAGAACCGACCGGCGCGGAAGTTGAGGCCGGCATCGAGCGCCTCGCCGTCCTCGTGGTAGATCGAGTCCTCGATCGTGAAGTCCTGCGGGATCCGGACCTTGATCGTGCTGTCGTTGCGGAACAGGTCGTACCCGAAGCGCACGCCGAGGTTCTTGGACGGCTCGACGTTGAGGGCCACGCCCCACCGCGTCGTCTCGTCGTCGTAGTCGATCCCATCCTGCGGGTTCGAGGCGTCCATCCGCTCGGCCGTGGCGATCACGTGCACCGCCTGGGTGACGTCCCAGGTGCCGCGGGCGCGCCACCGCTCCCGCTCGGTGAAGTCGGTCCGCATCACCGCCTCGTCCGCGTCCTCGCGCCGCATGTCGATGGCGAGCGAGAGATCGCCGAAGTCGACGTCGAGCCCGGAGGACACCCGCCGAACGCTGCGGTCGTAGGAACCGTCCTGACCGCCGGGGATGACGACCTGCGCGGCATCGACCGTCATGTCGATTTCCTGGTCCACCTGGGTCGCGGAGATCCAGAACCTGGCCGGTCCGAGACCGGACAGCGAGATCGTCCCCTCCAGCGCCTTCTCCTCGCGGCTCAGGGCATTGGCGGCGTCGAGGAGGACCTCGATCGAACGGGGGTCGAGCCCCGAGAAGTTGGTCGTGTTGCTGTACAGGGTGCTCATGACCTCGGCGCCGTCGAGCTCGCGGTGCCGGGCGAGATATCCGGCGCTGAACTCGACGCCCTCGACGACCTCGGCTTCGAGGCGGATCTCGCCTCGCCAGTCGTTGCCGTCGGTCTTGCCGGTCGCCTCTTCGCGGCGGCCGCCGAAGTAGCGCGCCAGGTCGAACGACACCAGGCTGCCATCGATCGACTCCACCATCGCGCTGTCGGTGCTGAGGTCGGCCTTGGTGAACGTACCCACCAGTCGAGCGTGATCCCCGAGGCGGCCGGCGACCCGGGCGGTGGTGAACGGCGTGCTTCCCTCGAAGCTGTTGGTCCGGCTGTAGTCCCGGGCCGTCACGTCACGCCCCACGACCGGGCGGGTGTTGTTGCCGCCGCCGGCCCCCGGAGCCAGGGCGAAGTCCTCGGTGGACTCGATGCTCCGCCAGCCCTGCGTGACGTTGCCGGCAAAGCCGCCGACGTTGAAACCGAGGCCGGCCCGGTACTCCTCCACCGTCTCGTCGATCGCGGAATCGATGAGGAACTCGTCCTGGCCGGCGAAAACGGTGCTCGTGCCCGAGCCCGTCCGGTGGCTGCGCGAGTAGCCCACGACCGGCGAGATCGCCCGGCCGGGGAGGAACTCGACGTCGAGGTCGAGGTTGTCGAAGCGGCGGTCGATGGTGTGCTGACCGGGGACGATGCCGCGCCCGAGGACGGGGTTCGCGAGCATCGGCAGCGCCGAGTAGTGCTCGGCCCGCGAGTAGTTGAAGCGGAGGCGGTACACCTGGCGGAGCGCCGACTCGAGGCGGAGGCGTCCGGACGGATTGCCGCCGAACCCTGCCGCGTCGACGCGCATGCTGTAGCCGTCGGCGTTGGTGTGGCCGACCGTCAGGTCGTCGAGGAAGAACCCGTCGTCCTCGTTGATCTGGCTCTTGTACATGTCACCGTTGCCGGAAAGGTCCACCCACTGGTAGCCGATTCCGAGGGAGAACTGGGTCGACTGTGCGTCTGCCGCGGTGGCCCAACCGAGGAGGAGCATCAGGGCGACGAGCGAGATGTGTCGAGTCTTCATCGCTGTCCTCCTACTTGAGCAGCAGCGGCGACGAGTTGGAACCGTGGACCGCGGTGTGGCAGGTCGTGCAGTTCTGGTACCGCGGACTGCGCATGTCGTGCAACGACGGTGGCTGCGAGCCGAAGGTGCCGGGCGTCCCGGTGTGGCACTCGAGGCAGAGCTGGTCGACCCGGCTCCGGGTCAGGCGCTTCTCGTTCACCGAGCCGTGGGGCTGGTGGCAGGTCATGCAGTCGCCGGCCACATCGTTGACGTGCGGGTAGACGAACGGCCCGCGTTTGTCGGTGTGGCACCCGACGCAGACCAACTCGCCCGCCCGGGTCTGCTTGACGCTCTTCTCTCCACGACCTCCGTGCGGGTCGTGGCACGACGCGCAGGTCATCGCGTTGTCGCCGAGCTTATGGGCGTACGGGCGCCCGAACTGGTGCGCCGCGTCGGGGTGGCAGCTCATGCACGCCTCGCTGCCGCGCGTGCGCAGCAACGCCGGTTCAGTCGGATCTGTGGCATGGACGACGTGACACTCGCCGCAGGTCACCCCCGCGGTGGAGTGCGCGCCCCTGCCGGAGACCGACGCGCCGATCCCGCCCTGGTGGCAGGACATGCAGGTACCGGCTCCGGCCGAGCCCTTGGGGACCTTGATCAGCGTGGCGTCGCCTTCGGCCGCGTGCGCGGTGCCGTCACCGTGACAGCTCTCGCAGATCGCCCTGTCGCCGGGATTGGCGGCAGTTCGCGCGTGCGGGTTCGACGCGAAGGCGGCCGCCACCGTGTCGTGGCACTCGGAGCACCCCGAGAACGCGGTGGCCGCCGCGTCGGGGGGATCCGCCGCCCAGGCCGTGCCGGCGCACAGGAGCACCGCCAGGCCCAGAACGTTTGGAAGTCGGAACGACGTGCTCATCTCATCCACCTTTCGAGGTTCGCCGCGGGTGGCCGGCGAGACCGCCGGCCACCCGCGTGTCATTCCGTCACTTAACGCGCGTGGACCTTGTCGACCGAGAAGTCAGCGTTGTTGCCGTGGCAGGAGACGCACGCCTCGCCGAACGGCGCGATGTTCGTGTAGGCGTGGGCCGCCGCGTCGATGCTGTCGTGGCACGACAGGCAGGCCGCCGCGGTGGGCTGCCACTCGGGGACGAAGTCGTTGGGAGTCGAGGTCGGCAGGACGCCGTCCGGCAGCGGCAACTGGTAGGTCGTGCCGACGTGGCACGCCAGGCAGTTGCGACGATCACCCGGGTAGAGGACTTCCTCGAAGCCGACGTAGGGGCGGGTCAGCTCCTCGCCGGTGTGCAGGCGGTGGACCATCCACTTCATGTGGAAGCTCTCGCCGTCCTCGGTCAGGCTGGGGCTGTGGCAGATGTTGCACTCCTCGATCTTGAACCGCTGGGGGCCGTGGGCCCCGAGCTTCTCGTGGCACTTGTTGCACTTGGTGAGGTCGACAACCGTCCGCCGGGCGACGGGCGCCGCGTCGGTCACCGCAAAGGTGTAGATCGGGTTCATCACGGCCTCACGTACCGCGGTCGCCGGTCCCGGGCTCAGCATCACGTTGCGATAGGCGTCGGCCGACATCGTCCACGAACCGGTGGCGTCCTCGGGGATCGCGTTGGTCGTGAAGTTGTACACCCACGCATCGCCGCTCGCCGTAGCCGTCAGGCCGTCCTCGCGGAAGTAGGTGGTGTACTCGGTGGTCGGGCCGCCGACCTGGAAACGCATCCGGTTGAGCGACGAGGGCGCCACGATGGACCCGTCAGCGTTGTTCAGCTTGAACGTCACGATGGGCTTCTGCCCGGGGGCCGTGTTGGTCACGTTGAGGATTTCCATCTTCAGGCCCTGGAGCTGCGCCGACTTGGTCGGGATCGTGTGGGCGCCCTTGATCGACAGGTCGAACTCGAACTCGCCCTCGGGCTGGTGGCACGACGCGCAGTCGTCGTCGTTGGCCTGCGGCCCGGCGATGTGGCCGTCTCCGGACACCCAGTCGATGCTGTCGTGGCAGGAGCCGCACGCCACGCGCGACGGGTTGGTGAACCAGATGTGACCCTCGGGGGAGTCGGCCTTGTGGCACGTCGTGCAGTTGCGGACGTCCTGCGGGTAGGTCACGTGCGTGTAGTCGTGGACGGCCTGCTGGTTGCCGATGATCGTGTAGCCGTTGGCCAGCGCCGGCCCGTTGTGGATCTTGTGGACCATCAGGCGCATCTCGACGCTGTTACCGGTGTCGGGGTCGAGCGACTGCGTGGCGTTGTGGCACAGCACGCAGAGCTTGACCTCTCGGCGCGAGCCGCCGTGGAGGCCGAGCGGGTCGTGGCAGGCGTTGCAGGTCGCCGTGGCGAAGGCGTTCCAGGTCTCGGTGACCGCAGCGCCGTCCGGCCGGAAATCGTAAAGGACGTTCGAGTAGTACTGCTTGCCGATGATCGCGGAGACGTTGCGCGACCCGTAGATGCCGACCGTGTGGGTCTTGGTCTGGTCGTAGCCGGCCGGCAGCGCGGTGCGGAACTTGTATTGATACGTCCCGAGCCGAACCTCGGTCCACGTGCCGTTCGAGTCGGCCGAGGCCTGCACCGCGGCCACCCCTGTGATTGGGCTGGTCTGGGTGCGGGTCGTGTACGAGACGTAGTCACGATTGGCCGCGTCGTACCAGGCGAAGATGAACGACGCCGAGCACGCGCCGGGCGTGACCTTCCCGAGCCGGTCGAGGGGCTGGTCGAGGTCGTCGAGGAACGTGACCTCGGCCAACGGCTTGCGGTCGTCGGGGATCGTGAAGCTGTTGAGGATGATCCTGTAGCCAGGCCGGATGTACGGGATGTCCTGCGCGGACAGGTAGTGCTCGATCTGCTGCGCGGTGTACCTGGCCGCGGGGCTGCGCTCCAGCCGCGGCTTCGGCGTGAGATCGCCGTGCGACGGAGTCATCAGCACCGATGATGCCGCGACCAGCACAGTACCTAAGTGGAGTAGCGCCATTGCCTCGTCTCCTTCCCCCCGGCCATGGGGGCCAGCGTCGCTGGCAGCCTGGGTGACAGTTGCTAAGTTAATGTTGTTTATTGGTCATGTCAAGAGTCTGTCACAGCCTCGGCTGACTCGCGGGCGAGAACCCAACGGCAATGGCGCTGCCCGGCTTCTCAGCCGCACCGGCCATTGCAGCCCTTTGTCACGCTGGCTATAGTGAACCGCCGTCAAAGGTCGGTCACGCCTCGGGGAGGTTCGTGGATGGCTTTGAAACTGTTCCGCACCAAGCCGCTCGGAAGGCTCCTCGAGGACACCGAAGGTGAGGGCCATCGGCTCCGCCGCGCGCTCGGTCCGTTCGACCTCGTCGCCATCGGCATTGGCTGCATCATCGGCGTCGGCATCTTCGTGCTCCCGGGCGTGGAGGCCGCCACCCACGCCGGCCCCGGCATCATCCTGTCGTTCTCCATCGCGGCGGCCGCCTGCGCATGCGCCGCCCTGTGCTACGCGGAGCTGGCGGCGATGATCCCGGTGGCCGGGTCGGCCTACACGTACGGCTACGCGACACTCGGGGAGCTGCTGGCGTGGATCATCGGCTGGGACCTCGTCCTCGAGTACATGGTCGGCGCCAGCCTGGTTTCGATCGGCTGGTCGGCGTATCTCGTGAACCTCATCGACCGGATCATCGAGCCGTTCGGCATGGTCCTCCCGCACACCTGGACGGCGGCGCCGTGGGGCCCGAACCCGGGGATCGTCAACCTCCCCGCCGTTTTCATCGTCGGAGTCCTCACCCTGCTGCTCATCCGCGGCATCCGCGAGTCGTCACGGGTCAACCTGGTCATGGTGATCGTGAAGATGGTGGTCATCCTGGCCTTCGTCGGCCTCACCGTCTGGTACATCGAGCCGGCCAACTGGAAGCCGTTCATGCCGTTCGGCTTCAAGGGAGTGATGACGGCGGCGGCGATCGTCTTTCTCGCCTACGTGGGGTTCGACGCGGTGTCGACCACCGCCGAAGAGGCGAGGAACCCGCAGCGCGACATGCCGATCGGGATCATGGGCTCGCTGGTGGTCGCCACCGTGCTGTACATCGCGGTCGCCGCGATCATGACCGGCGTGGTGCCCTACCAGAAGCTCGGCGTCGCCGACCCGGTCGCGCTCGTCCTCAACACCCTGAAGATGCCTTGGGCGTCGGCCATGGTCAGCGTCGGGGCACTCGCCGGCATCACGAGCGTGCTCCTCGTGCTGCTGCTCGCCCAGCCCCGCATCCTGTTCTCGATGTCGCGCGACGGTCTCCTGCCACCCGCGCTGTCGCGTGTGCACCCGCGCTTCCGCACGCCGTACCTGACGACCATCGCGACCGGAGCCATCGTCGCCCTGGCCTCCGCGCTGACGCCGATCAACGTGGTCGCCGAGCTGTGCTCCATCGGCACGCTGTTCGCCTTCATGATCGTCTCCGCCGGCGTCATCGTGCTGCGCCGCACCCGTCCGGACCTCCCGCGGCCGTTCAGGGTTCCGTTGTTCCCGGTGGTGCCGGCGCTCGGGGTCGTGCTGTGCGGCTACCTGATGGCGTCGCTGCCGCTGGCGACCTGGATCCGCTTCGGCGTCTGGCTCGTCCTCGGGCTGCTCGTCTACGCCGGCTACTCGTACCGGTCGAGCAAGCTGAACGGCGTCGCGGCGAGCTGAGAGCTTGTGAAGACATCACAGGCTCTCAGCGCACCTCGCCGTCCCCGGCGAGGCGCGGGGTGGGGTGAAGCCCGCGAACTTGCTTCGCGGGCGAGGGGAGGACGGACGCCCTCCCCTGACGAGATAGTCAGAGCTTGTGAAGGAACCCTTCACAAGCTCTGAGCCGCCGCAAGTTGTAGAATTCGCATCCCCTGGGGGTCTCGATGCTGGAGAACGTGCGGAGCGAGCTTGCCGCCGCCATCGCGGCGGAGTTGTCGGACCTCGGCGTCGCCGACGCCGCCGTGAGCCTGGACGTGCCGCCGCGCCGGCAGCTCGGCGACCTGGCCTGGGCGGGCGCCCTGCCGCTCGCGAAGGCGCTGCGCCGGCCGCCGCGCGTCATCGCCGAGGCCGTCGCCAGCCGGCTCGGCGTGCGAATCTCGACTGCCGCGCCGGATCACCCCCTCGCGTTCGTTGAGCCCGAGGTCGCCGTCGAGGGCCCGGGATTCGTCAACTTCCGCCTCCGCCGCGGCCCGGCCCTCGCCGCGCTCCTCCGCCCCCCCACCCGGCGAGGCGAAGGGGGGCGCGGTCACGACCGACTGGCCAGGGATGGGGAAGGGGTGGCGGGCGCCGAGACGAGCGAGCCGGGATTCACTCCCGGCGAGCGCGGGGGGCGTGGGGGGGCATCTGCGGCGGAGGCGCTGGGCGGAGGGCCGCAGCGCTCCCCCAAGGTGGTTGTAGAACATACGAACATCAATCCGAACAAGGCGGCCCACATCGGACACCTGCGAAACGCCGTGTTGGGCGACGTGCTGGTCCGCTGCCTGCGCCGGCTCGGCCGCCGGGTCGAGGTCCAGAACTACGTCGACGACACCGGCGTGCAGGTGGCCGACGTCGTCGTCGGTTTCCTCTTCCTCCCCGAGGCACGGCTGCTCGAGGCCGTCGCGCCGTTCTGGCCCGAGGTCGCCGAAGGCGAGGAGTCGGTCCAGGTCCGCGCGCTGCGCGCCCTGGCGAGCCGCGACGGCGCCGGCACGCTGGTCGCGGCGGAGCTCGGCGCCGGCGACTTCGACGACCTGTGCTGGGAGCTCTACCCGCGGGTGACGCGCTGGTACGACGAGCTCCCCGAGGCGACCGCCCACCGCGCCGAGGTGCTGCACGCGCTCGAGGGCGGCTTCCCCGCCGGCTTCACCCTCGACGCCGCCGTGCAGCGTCTGGCCTCTCCGGACCCCAGACCCCGGACCCCGGACCCCGAGGCCCTGGCCCGGCTGGCCGCCGCCATCGCCGAGGCCAACCTGCGCTGCCACCTCATCACCATGGGCCGGCTCGCCGTCGCCTACGACGTCCTTCCCCACGAGTCGGACATCCTCCACCGCGGCTTCTGGGCGCGCGCCTTCGAGCTCCTGAAGGAGGCCGACGCGATCCGGCTCGAGAGCGAGGGCAAGAACTCCGGCTGCTGGGTGATGTCGCTCGCCGAGTCGGCCGAGTTCGCCGGCATGGCAGACGCCGACAAGATTCTCCTCCGCTCCAACGGCACCGTGACCTACACCGGCAAGGACATCGCCTACCAGCTCTGGAAGCTCGGGCTGCTGCGCGACGCCGACGGCGCGCTCCACGACTTCGGCTACCGCGAGTTCGCCCGCTTCGCCGCACCCGGCCCCGCCGCCGCCGTCACCTACGGCGCCGGCGACCGCGCCCTGGTCCGCACCACCGACGACCGCGACGACCGCCTGCCCGGCGCCGACTTCGGTGGCGGGGAGCGGGTCTACAACGTCATCGACGTACGGCAGTCGTACCCCCAGAAGGTCGTCAAGGAGGCGATCCGCGTCCTCGGCCACGGCGACGCGGCGGAGAACTCGATCCACTTCGCCTACGAGATGGTCGCGCTCACCCCGGCCGCAGTGAAGCGGCTCGAGGCCGCGCAGGGGCTCGACTTCGGCCTGTCCGCCGAGGACATGGCCAAGCCGTTCGTCGAGATGTCCGGCCGGCGTGGGATCGGCGTCAAGGCCGACGCGCTGCTCGCCACCCTCGTCGCCGAGGCCGAGCGTGCGGTCGCGGGTCGCCAGGGCGAGGGCCCGGGTCTAGCCGCGGCTGACCTCGCCGCCCGCGCCCGGGCGATCGCCGTCGGGGCGCTGCGCTACCAGATGGCGCGCCAGGGCCGCAACCGCGTCCTCGCCTTCGACTTCGACGAGGCGCTGGCGTTCGAGGGCGACACCGGCCCGTACCTGCAGTACTCGGCGGTGCGCGCCCGCAAGATCTTCGACAAGCTCGCCGACAAGGGGCTCGCCGGCACGCTCGAGGGCGACGCCGCGGCGGTCGCGGAAGTCGCCGTTCCCGACGACCTGTGGGACCTCGTCGTGACCGCGGCGCGCACCGGTGAGATGGTCGCCAAGGCCGTCGCCTCCCTCGAGTTCTCGCTGCTCGCCGGCCACGCCCGCGACTTCGCCCAGATGTTCCACAAGCTCTACCACGAGCACCCAGTCCTACACGCCGAGGACGAGGCCACCCGCGCCCTGCGCCGGGCCGTCTTCCGGCTGTTCTCGCGCACCATCGACGAGATCCTCGAGTCGCTGCTCGGCATCCCGGTCCCGTCGGAGATGTAGCCGGGCCCGAGTCCCGAGTCCCGAGAGAAGCACCGCCCGCCTGGGCCGTTGCTTCGGGAAAGAAGCCGTCATTGCGAGGAGCTGCGCAGCGGCGACGAAGCAACCCCGAGGCGCCTGATCGCGCTCCAGGCGCGCCGGGGTTGCTTCGGCCCTGCGGGCCTCGCAATGACGGAGTGTTCGATGTTGCCTGGGAGCACAGCACGGTCCGCGCGGAACGTGCTGTGCCCGCGATGACGGCGGGGGGGATGCTGCCCGGGAGTCACGGGTCGAGGAATAGGCCGCGGGCTCGGACCGCTTGTTCTGGTCGGTCAGACGCCGAGACACGCCATGACGACGCCGCATCCCACCACCGGACGGGTGTCCAACGACGCCACGAACCATGTGCCGGGCGGGACGCCTTGTCACGCGCTGCGCGGCGTCGCGCTGGTCGTCGGGCTGGTGGCGTGCTCGGGTCCGAGCGCGGCGCAGCCGGCCGGTGACCCGGTCACCCTCACACGGGTCGGCGGCGGCCTCCTTCGACCCACCGGCATCGCTCACGCCGGCGACGGCTCCGGCCGGCTCTTCGTCGTCGAGCAGGCGGGCAGGATCCGCATCCTCGAAGGCGGCGCGCTGCGCCCGGTCCCCTTCCTGGACATCTCCTCACGCGTGTCGTGCTGCGGCGAGCAGGGGCTCCTGTCGGTCGCCTTCCCGCCCGGCTTCGCGGCGAAGCGGCACTTCTACGTCGACTACACGAACACCACCGGGACCACGGTGGTCTCCCGCTTCCGCCTCACCGCCGACCCCGGCGTCGCCGACCCGGCCAGCGAGGAGGTCGTCCTCACCGTCGCGCAGCCGTTCGCCAACCACAACGGCGGGCAGCTCGCCTTCGGGCCCGACGGCTACCTCTACATCGGCATGGGCGACGGCGGGTCGGGCGGCGACCCGCTCAACAACGCCCAGTCAGGCACCACGCTGCTCGGCAAGCTGCTCCGCCTCGACGTCGAGTCGGCGACGCAGCCCTACGCCGTCCCGGCGAGCAACCCGTTCCGCGGCAACCCGAACTTCCGTCCCGAGATCTGGGCGCTCGGACTGCGCAACCCGTGGCGCTTCTCGTTCGACCGCTCGACCGGCGACCTGTGGATCGCCGACGTCGGGCAGAACGCCTGGGAGGAGGTCAACGTCCAGCCGGTGGCCAGCCCGGGCGGCGAGAACTACGGCTGGCGGCTGATGGAGGGCGCCCACTGCTACGACCCGAACCCCTGCAGCCCGACCGGGCTCGTGCTCCCGGTCGCGGAGTACGACCACTCCCTCGGGTGCTCGATCACCGGCGGCTTCGTCGCGCGCGGGCCGGCCCCCGTGCGCCTCGCCGGTGCCTACGTCTACGGCGACTTCTGCTCTGGCCGGGTGTGGACCGTGCGCCCCCAGGGCTCCTCGTTCGTCAACGAGCTCATCATCACCACGCCATACGGCATCAGCGCCTTCGGTGAGGACGAGGCGGGCAGCCTCTACCTCGCGGACTACGGCGGCGGCGCGCTCTACCGCTTCGACGCCGGCGAGTGCATGCTCGCCTGCACGGCCGTCGTCCCGGCGGCCGCCGAGCGCGGCGCGACCGTCTCCGTCGCGGCCACCGCCGAGCCGACGTCCTGCGCCTCGTCGCCGACCTGGGACTGGGACTTCGGCGACGGCGGCCCGCACGCCGCGACACCGACCGCCAGCCATGCCTGGGCGAACCGCGGCACCTACACCTGGCGCCTCACCGCCACCGCCGGCACCACCACCTGCACGCGCACCGGCACGATCGTCGTCGGCGCCGCCCCCCGCCGCACCCTCACCGCCCACTAGCACCCGGCGCTCCTGGGCGCTCGGCGTGTGGCGGCCGGGCGGGCGGCCAGGACCCCGGGCCCCGAATCCCGGTCCCCTGTCCTCTCAGTACTGCCCCAGGCTCCCGGCGCGGCGGGCAAAGCGCACCGCCCAGCGGAACGCGGCCAGGCCGAGCGGGAGCAGCACCGCCGCGAAGACCGCGAGCATGCCGAGATCGCCGGCCAGCTCGACCGGACCCCGGCCGAGCAGCAGCGCGCCGCGCATCGCCCGCAGCGCGTAGGTCAGCGGCAGGAGGTGTGCGAGCGCCTGCAGCGCGCCCGGCAGCACGCTCAGCGGGTAGTAGATCCCGCTCAGCAGCGTCGCCGTTCCGCTGAGGAGGAAGTTCACCGGGTCGCCGCGCTTGAGCACCACGATGAAGGCCGCCGAGAACAGGCCGAACCCGCTCTCGGCGAGCACCGCCAGGACGAGCGCCAGGAAGGCCGCCGGGAGATCCGCACCTCCGAGGCGCGCGCCGAACGCCAGCGCTCCCAGCGCCAGGTACAGCATGACCCGCACCGCCGACGACAGGAAGCTCGACAGTGCCGAGCCGGCGAGGACCGTGCCGAGGCGCGTCGGCGTCACCAGCATCGCCTCCAGCGTGCCGGTCACCTGCCCCATCCGGATCACCTCGGAGAAGCTCGACAGCGCCGCGTACTGGAACCCGATCAGCGCGATCCCGACCAGGACGAACGAAAAGTAGTCGCCGCCGTACTCGGCGAGCGCCGGCAGGTTCGCCGGCGTGACCAGCCGGCCGACGAAGAAGAAGCCGCCGACGAAGAACAGGACCGCCAGCACCTCGAGGACGAAGCCGAGCCGGTAGGAGAGGTTGCTCAGGATGTCGCGGCGGAGGAAGAAGCCCACCTTGCGCAGCTCGCCGAGCCAGCCCCCGGAGGTCTGTCGCCGTGCCGGGGGTGCAACCGGGGTTAAAACCGGGCCCGGCTCGCCCGCCGGCGGATCGACAGCCGACTCGGCGACCGCCGCCGTGGCCGACTCCAGCACCTCGAGCCACGCCTGCGCGAGCGGGGCGGCGTCGGCGTCCTCGTCCGATGCCACAGCGGCGCGCGCGCCGGCCTTCTCGACGAGCGCGCGCAGCCGTGGCGGCTCGGTGGCGGGACCCAGCCGGCCCTGCACCATCACCGCGGCCCGGTCGCACAGCTCGACCGCCTCGGCGAGGTCGTGGGTGGCGAGGAGGATGGTGGTCCCGCGCTCTGTCACCAGCGCGCGCAGCCGTCCGCGCAGCCGCGCCGCGGCGAGCGGATCGAGGCTGCGGGTCGGCTCGTCGAGGAACAGCACGGCCGGGTCGGCGAGGAGGCCGCGCGCCACGGCCATGCGGTGCCGCATGCCGGTGGACAACCCGTCGAAGCGCCGGTCGAGCAGGAGTTCGAGGCCGAGCAGCCCAGCCACGTCGGCGATCCGCGCTTCGGCCTCCCCGCGCGGCACGTCGACGAGGGCGGCGTAGAAGCGCAGGTTCTCCCGGCACGACAGCCGCCAGAAGAAGCTCCGCTCGTCGACCGTGACGAGCCCGATGGCGGCCTTGATCGCACGCTCCTCGCCCAGGTCGTGCCCGCACACCCGCGCCGTCCCGGCGTCCGGCGTCACCAGGGTGCACAGCGTCTTGATCAGCGTCGACTTGCCGGCGCCGTTCGGCCCGACGAGGCCGAACGCCTCGCCGCGACGGACCGTGAGATCGACGCCGTCGAGGGCGGTGGTGCCGCTCGCGGTGGTGAACGGGAGTGGGATGCCTGCCACCGACCTCGGCCGCCTGAAGACCTTGGTCAGCCCGTGCGCTTCGATGGCCGGCTCACCCGCGGAGGACCCCACGCCGGTACGGTAGCAGACCGCCGCGCCACGACTACAAGAGAGCGGCCGCAATCCTCTGTGGAGCGCGCCCTCCGGGCGTGCTCCTGGATGGACCCGCAGCCACCACCAGAGCACGCGCGGAGCGCGCGCTCCACAGCAACGAGGCGAATCGCGAGGGAGACGGGCGACCTTCAGGTCGGCCGTCGCGACCGGACCGCGATGCCGGCGGCCAACGAGCGGACCAGGCGCCACGCGAGGTCGAACGGTCGGGCCAGCCGCCGGAACAGGTAGCCCCGCCACGACTTCTGCGGGCCGTAAATGATGTCGATCTGGGCTCGGGAGAGAAGGAACAGTCCCCGCAGGAGCCGGCCGAGCGCCGCCGGCCGCGACCGGCCCGTCGGCGCCGACAGCAATGCCGCCGGTCGCAGCGAGCGATCGTAGTCGGGATCCAGGGAACCGGCGACCGCGTGCTGGAGCAGGGTCACCTCGCCTCGTGCGCCGGCCTCGTCGGCGAACAGGCCCGAGTCGCCGGCTTCCAGGCGAGCGCACAGCGCGCCGAGGGCGTCGAGCTCCTCTCGGCTGACGTCCCCGTCGATCCACGGGAACAGCTCGTCGGCACGCGCAGCCGCGTCACGACCTGCGAAGCCGAGGTCGATCAGGTCCGCCAGCATCCGCGGCATTGGGTACGAACGGGGCGCCAGGCCGTGCTGGGCGATCCCGTGCACCACGGCGTGCGCGACGAGCACCTCGCGTCGTGGCACGAAGCACTCGCCGGGCATCGAGTCGATGCGGACGAGAAGACCGCGCGCGTGCAGATCGTCGAAGGTTGCGAACGACCGGCCGGCACCGAGCCGCAACCCGGGCAGCCCGACGTGCATCTCGACGGTCTCGCCGCGTTCGGTGTGGCGCGGCGGCAGGTGGTGCTCGGTCGGAGGGAAGCCCTCGACGAGCATTCCTCGCCTGGCCAGTGCGGCGTCGACCGCCGCGACGCGCGCCTCCGGGAACAGCGCATCCACGTCGCCGAGCCAGCGCCCGCCGGGCGGCCCGATGCCCTGCAGGCGCAACGCCGCGCCCTTGAGAAACGCCAGCGGCGCCTCGATTTCCGCAGCGACCTCGGCGATCGTGCGGGCGAACCCCAGCAGCCGCTCCGCGACCGCCTCCGCCATCAGGCCTTCGATCACGATCTCGCGCGCCGCCTCGGCGCCCAGCTCCGCCTGCAGCACGTGGTACGGCGTCCTCGCCGCGATCCGCGGGCCGAGGTCGAACGCCCGCGCCACGCTCACCGCTTCTGGAGACGCGAGGGGACCAGGTGCCGAATGTTCCACCGGCCCGAACGCCCGGATGAACGCCCAGCGCAGCTCCGGGGTCCAGACCACGTGCGGCGGGCGGAAGCGCATTCCGACTCTCGGCATCACGTCATTATCGCGGCAGCACGGCGCTGTGGATACTGCGACGGCCCGGGGATGACCCGGCCTCCGGGCCGACACCGGACCAGCGTGTCGCCGATTGGGTGCGGCTCGCGGGCCGCGTATAATCCCGCAACGGGGCACACCGCATGGACCTCGATCGCCTCGTGCAGCAGCTCTCCGACCCGACCTTCTACCCCGAACCGACCACCAGGGTCGACGTGCTGCAGACGCACATCTCGTACATCTTCCTGACCGACGCCCACGCCTACAAGGTCAAGAAGCCGGTGAACTTCGGCTTCCTCGACTACACCACGCTCGAGCAGCGGCGGACGATGTGCGAGCGCGAGGTGACGCTCAACGCGCGGCTCTGCCCGGACACCTACCTCGGGGTCGCCGAGATCCGCGACGACAACGGCACGCTCTCCATCGGCGGCGCCGGTGAGACGGTCGAGGTGGCGGTCAAGATGGTCCGCCTGCCCGAGGAGCGCATGCTGCGCCGGGTCCTCGCCCGCGGCGAGGGCGAGCAGGGCATCTTCGCCCGCATCGCCCGCATCCTCGCCGACTTCCACGCCCGCGCCGAGACCAGCCCGGAGATCCAGGCGATGAAGGGGCTGGACGGCGTGAAGTTCAACTGCGACGAGAACTTCGCCCAGACCGAGAAGTACGTCGGCACGCTGGTCCCGTGGAAGACGTTCGAGTTCGTCAAGAACTCCACCAACCTGTTCTTCGCGCGCCGCGCCGCGCTGTTCGAGCGCCGGGCCCGCGAGGCGCGGGTGCGCGACGGGCACGGCGACCTGCACCTCGACTCGATCTGCGTCACCGACCCGATTCGCATCTACGACTGCATCGAGTTCAACGAGCGGTTCCGCTACGCCGACGTGGCCGAGGAGGTCGCGTTCCTCGCCATGGACCTCGAGTTCCACGGCTACCCGTACTTCGCCAAGGCGTTCGTCAACGCCTACCACCAGGCCTCGGGCGACGACGAGCTCCTCGACCTGCTCAGCTTCTACAAGTGCTACCGTGCCTACGTCCGGGCCAAGATCAACTCCTTCCAGGTCGACGACCCGCACATCCCGGCGGACCGCAAGGCGGCGATCGCCGCCCTCGCGACCCGCTACTACGAGCTGGCCGCGCACTTCGCCGGCCAGTTCAACCCGCGCAAGCTGTTCGTCACCTGCGGCCTGACCGGCTCGGGCAAGTCGACGCTGGCGCGCAAGCTCGGCGAGCGCTACACCCTCACCGTGATCCGCTCGGACGAGGTCCGAAAGGAACTCCTCGGCATCGACGCGACCGACCGCCGTTGGGTCCCGTTCAACTCCGGCGAGTACGCCCCGTCGATGACGGAGCGCACCTACGCGACCATGGTCCAGCGCGCCGACGAGCAGCTCGCGCTCGGCCACTCGGTGGTCCTCGACGGCTGCTTCACCAAGCGCGACCAGCGCCGGCCGGCGCTCAAGCTGGCGAAGCGGCTCGGCGTGCCGTTCCTCCTCCTCGAGTGCCGCACCAGCGAGGCCGTCATCCGCCAGCGCCTCGACAAGCGCGCGACGCGCAACGGCTCGGTGTCCGACGGCCGCTGGGAGATCTACCACGCCCAGCTCGGCGAGTGGGAGCCGCCCGACGACATCCCGCCGGACGAGCGCATCGTCCTCGACCGCTCGAAGCCGATCGAGGCGCTGCTCACCGAGCTCACCGTCATCGTCCCCCCCGAGTGGGACGACCACCGCACCCCGAACGGCACGACGTAGCGGCCGGCCGTCTTCTGGAGCTGCCTGCAACGACTCGTCATTGCGAGCACCGTACGGCCCGGCCGGGCCGCCTCTTCGAGGACGTAACGCTATCGGGCGAAGGAGCGCGGCGCGACAACCTCCGTCATCCTGAGGAGGAGCGCAGCGACGACGAAGGACCACGAGGCGCCTGAGGTTGACTCAAAGGTGCAGGTCGGCGCTCCAGGCGCGCCGGGATCGCGCGGAGAGTTGGGCGGGTGGCGCGACGCGGGCTGCAGGGCTAGGGCCGGAACCTGATGGCGGTCGGGTGGCGGGTCGCAGGCGCGGTCGCTGCATCTGACGCGGTGCTCCCGCACCCTTCACTCGCTGCGCTCGTTCAGGCTGACAGCGGGATCGATGTTACTTGCGAGGAGGCCGCAGGCCGACGAGGCAATCTCGGCGTATCACAGTGCCCTCGCTCCGCCTCGGGATCGCTTCGCTCGCTGCGCTCGCTCGCAATGCCGGCGCTTTGGACGCTCAGGGGGATGCGGCCGTTACACTGTGTCCTGTGAATGACGCGAATCGCATTGCGCGGCTGCGGGAGGCGTTGGGCCGGCGGATCCTCGTGCTCGACGGCGCCACCGGCACCGGCCTGGCCGCACGCGACCTGACGCCCGAGGACTACGGCGGCGAGCCGCTGTTCGGCTGCCACGAGGCGCTCCTGCTGCATCGCCGGGACGTCGTCCTCGACCTCCACCGCGGCTACCTCGACGCCGGCGCCGACATCGTCGAGACCGACTCGTTCGGCGGCACGCCCATCGTCCTCGCGGAGTACGGCCTCGCCGAGCGCTGCCGCGAGATCAACCGGCTGGCCGCAGAGACGGCCCGGGAGGCGTGCGCTGAATACGATGAGCACGCGCGGAGCGCGCGCTCCACAGAAATGCGCCGGGAGCGCTTCGTCGCCGGGTCGATCGGGCCGACCACCAAGGCGCTCACCCTGATCGGCGGCTTCACCTTCGCCGAGATGGTCAAGGCCTACGCCGCCCAGGTCGAGGGGCTGGCCGAGGGCGGCGCCGACCTGCTCCTCGTCGAGACCTGCCAGGACGCCCTCAACCTCAAGGCCGCGCTGATCGCCTGCACCGACGTCGCGCCGCACCTCCCGGTCGCCGTCTCGGCCACCCTCGAGCCGACCGGCACCACCCTCGGCGGCCAGTCGATCGAGGCGGTCCTCGTCATCGTCGAGCCGTGGCAGCCGCTGTGGGTCGGGATCAACTGCTCGACCGGCCCCGGCCCGATGACCGAGCACGTCCGCGCCCTCGCCGCGCTGTCGCCGTTCCCCGTCGCGGTCGTGCCCAACGCCGGCATCCCCGACGGCGAGGGCCGCTACCTCGAGGCTCCCGACGAGATGGCCCGCACCCTCGCCCGCTTCGCCGCCGCCGGCTGGATCAACCTGCTCGGCGGCTGCTGCGGCACCACCGTGGAGCACATCCGCCGGCTCCGCGCCGTCGCCGACGCCCACGCGCCGCGCGTCGCGCCCGCCTACGATCCGGCCCGCCTGGCCGGCGGCGAGGGTGTCGAGATCGTCCAGGAGCCGCGCCCGCTGCTCATCGGCGAGCGCACCAACGTCCTCGGCTCGCGCAAGTTCAAGGAGCTCATCCGCGAGCGGCGCTTCGCCGAGGCGGCGGAGATCGGCCGCCGCCAGGTGCGCGGCGGCGCCCACCTGCTCGACGTCTGCCTGGCCGACTCCGAGGCCGACGAGAACGCCGGCATGGCCTCGCTCGTCACCGCGCTGCGGCGCGCCACCCGTGTGCCCTTGATGATCGATTCCACCGACCCCGACGTGTTCGCCACCGCCCTCGAGCTCATCCCCGGCCGGCCGGTGCTCAACTCGGTCAACCTCGAGGACGGCGGCTCCCGCCTCGACCGCGTCGCCGCGATGGCGCGGCGCTTCGGCGCCATGGTCGTCGCCGGCTGCATCGACGACCACCCCACCGACGGCATGGCGCGCACCGCGGAGCGCAAGGTCGAGGTCGCCGGCAAGCTCCTCGACCGTCTCGAGGCGGCCGGCCTGCGCCGGCGCGACGTCCTCCTCGACGCGCTGGTCTTCCCCGCCGCCACCGGCGACCCCAAGTTCAAGGCGGTCGCCGCCGAGACCGTCCGCGGCGTCAAGCTCATCAAGGAGCGCTGGCCCGACGCCCTCACCGTCCTCGGCATCTCGAACGTCTCCTTCGGCGTCCCGATCGCCGGCCGCGAGGTGCTCAACGCGGTGTTCCTGCACCACTGCGTCGAGGCCGGCCTCGACGCTGCGATCGTCAACACCGAGCAGCTCGTCCGCTTCCCCTCCCTAGACCCCGACGAGGTGCGCCTCGCCGAGGCCGTGCTGTTCGAGGGCGACCGGCCCGCCGTGGACGAGTTCGTCGCCCGCTACCGCCAGCGTCCCGAGCGCCACGTCGACGAGACCGCCGCCCTCCCGCCCGAGCAGCGCCTCGCCCGGATGGTCGTCGAGGGCGCCCGCACCGGCCTCGAGAGCACCCTCGACGAGCTGCTTCCCCGCATGGCGCCGCTCGAGATCATCAACGGCCCACTGATGGCCGGCATGGACGAGGTCGGCCGCCTGTTCGGCTCGGGGTCGCTGATCGTCGCCGAGGTGCTGGTCTCCGCCGAGGTCATGCAGGCCGCGGTCGACCACCTCAAGCCGCACATGACCGGCGACGACTCCGCGGCGCGCGGCTCGGTGCTCCTCGCCACCGTCCGCGGCGACGTCCACGACATCGGCAAGAACCTCGTCGGCATCATCTTCTCGACCAACGGCTACCGTGTCGTCGACCTCGGCGTGCAGTGCCCCTCGGACAAGCTCATCGCCGCCTGGCAGGAGCACCGGACCGACCTCATCGGCCTGTCCGGCCTGCTCGTGCGGTCCGCACACCAGATGGTCGCGACCGCCGACGACCTCAAGACGGCCGGGATCGGCGTGCCGCTGCTGGTCGGCGGCGCCGCGCTCTCCGGCTCGTTCACCCGCGACCGCATCGCCCCCGCCTACGCCGGATCGGTCCACTACGCGAGCGACGCCATGGCCGGCCTCGCCCTGGCGAATCGAATCATGACCGGCGAGACAGGTCCGATCGCGAGTCAGGAGCACGCGCGGAGCGCGCGCTCCACAGAAGACTCGGAGGCGCAGTCGTCGCGGCTCGGCGCGCGCTCCATGGCAAGCGTGCCGTTGCCGCCGTGGAGCGCGCGCTCCGCGCGTGCTCTCGACGAGCTGCCGAAACCGCCGGACCTGGCGCGGCACGTCCTCGCCGCGCTCCCTCTCGACCAGGTCTTCGCCCACCTCAACCACCAGATGCTCCTCGGCAAGCACCTCGGCCTGCGCGGCTCGGTCCGGCGCCTGCTGGCCGCCGGCGACCTCCGCGCCACCGACCTCGCGAAACGCGTCGCCGACCTCCAGGACGCCGCCGCCGCCCGCGGCTGGCTCGCGCCGGCCGCCGTCTACCGCTTCCACCACGCCCACTCGCGCGGCGACGCCGTCGTCGTCCTCGACACCGCCGGCGCCGAGCTCGCCACCTTGCCGTACCGCCGCCAGGAGCGCGCGCCCCACGCCTGCGCCGCCGACTGGGTCCGCCCCGAGGCCGCCGACGGCGACCACGTCGCGATCCTCCTCGTCACCGCCGGCGCCGGCGTCCGCGAGCGGGCCGAGGGGCTGCGCGCCGAGGGCCGGCTGCTCGATTCCATCGCGCTCCAGGCGCTCGCCCTCGAGACCGCCGAGGCCGCCGCCGAGTGGCTGCACCGCCGCCTGCGCGAGCTGTGGGGGATCGGCGACCCGCCAGAGCTGACCATGGAGGAGCGCTTCCGGGCCCGCTACCGCGGCATCCGGCTGTCGTTCGGCTACCCGGCGTGCCCCGACCTCGAGCCCCAGGCCGACGTCTTCCGCCTGCTCCGGCCCGAGGAGATCGGCGTCCGCCTCACCGAGGGCTTCATGATGGACCCCGAGGCCTCGGTGTCCGCCGTCGTCTTCCACCACCCCGACGCCCGCTACCTCGCGTAGCCGTTGACCAGGCGTCCCAGCCGCCTACCCCCGCTGTCATCCTGAGGAGCCGCGCAGCGGCGAGGAAGGATCCCGTCGCGCCTGAAGTCGACCCGGACCTCGAGTCGGCGCTCCAGGCGCCCCGAGATCCTTCGTTTGCGTTGCTCGCTCAGGATGACATGCCACGCCCGGTACAATGCCGACATGACGCATCAACGGGTCAGGGAGCGATTCGCCGACCACGTCGTCGTCGCCGACGGCGCGATGGGCTCGGAGCTCCTCGCTCGCCTGCCGGACGGCGCGCCGCTCGACCTCGCGGCCCTCGAGCACCCGCGCGCCGTCCTCGACATCCACCTCGCCTACCTCAAGGCCGGCGCGGAGGTCCTCGAGACCGCGACGTTCGCGGCCTCACGCCCGCGCCTCGAGCGCCTCCACGAGGCCGACCTCGTCGAGGCGGTCAACGCCTCCGCCGTCAAGCTCGCCCGCGAGGCCCGCGAGATCGCAGGCTGTGACTGCCTGATCGCGGGCGCGCTCGGCCCGCTCGCCGGCGCGATAGACATGGACGAGACCGGCGGCCCGCAGGCCATCGCCGTCGCCCACGCGGAGCAGGCCTCGCTGCTCGCCGGGCGCGGCGCCGACCTCCTGCTCCTCGAGACGTTCTTCCGGCTCGACGAGCTCGAGCTGGCGATCGCCGCCGTCCGCGAGGTCACCGCGCTGCCCCTCGTCGCCATGCTCACCTTCGCCGACCCGGCCGGCCCCGACGAGGCCGAGCAGCACGCCGCGCAGGTCCGGCGGCTCTTCGACCTCGACCTCCTCGCCGCGGGGGTCAACTGCGCGCCCGGCCCGCAGAGCGCTCTCGAGCTGCTCGAGCTGCTCCCCGACGTCGAGGGCATCCTTGCCGCCATGCCCAACGCCGGCCAGCTCGTCCGCCGCGAGGGGCGAATGTTCCCGCCGCCGGCCACGCCCAGCTACCTCGCGCAGTTCGCGCGGCGCGCCGCCGCCCTCGGCGTCGGCCTCGTCGGCGGCTGCTGCGGCACCGGCCCGGAGCACATCCGCGCCGTCGCCGAGGCGGTCCGCGGCCTCAAGCCGCAGCGCCACCACCGCGCGTCCGTCGCGGCCGGTGCGGCGGCCGAGCCGGCACGCCTGGCGGTCGCCCCGCAGTCCTCCTTCGCCGCCAAGCTCGCCGCCGGCAGCTTCGTCCACGTCGTCCAGCTCGACCCGCCCAAGGGCACCAACGCGGACCGCGTCGTCGAGGCCACCCGCCGGCTCGCCGCCAATCGGCGCGTCGACGCCGTCGACATCAACTCCAACCCGCTCGCCCGCCTGCGCATGGACTCCCTGTGGCTGGCCGCCGAGGTGCAGCGCACCGCCGGCGTCGAGACGATCCCCCACGTCACCCCGCGCGACGCCAGCCTGATGGGCCTGCAGGCCCAGCTCCTCGGCGCCTGGCGCGGCGGCCTGCGCAACCTCCTCGCGATCACCGGCGACCCATCGCAGCTCGGCGACTACCCGGGCCGTCACGACGTCTACCACGTCGACATCTTCGAGCTGGTGCGCGCGCTGTCGCGGCTGAACGAGGGGTTCGACTGCGCCGGCAACCCGGTCGGCGAGCCGCCCGCGTTCTGCATCGGCGTCGCGGTCAACCCCTCCGCCGACAACCTCGACCACGAGATCGACCGGCTGCGCCGCAAGGTCGACGCCGGCGCGCACTTCGCGATGAGCCAGGTGTTCTTCGCCTGGGAGCCGTGGCTGCGCCTGCTCGACCGCTGCGGCGGCTCACTGCCCCTGCCGGCGCTGGTCGGCGTGTGGCCGCTGCCCTCGTTCAAGCTCGCCCTGCGCCTGCACCACGAGGTGCCCGGCATCCTCGTCCCCGACGAGCTCCTCCGCGCCCTCGACGAGGCCGGCCCCGACGCCGCCAGGGTCGGCCTCGAGCGCGCCCGCGCTCTCCTCGCCGAGGCCGAGCAATACGCCGCCGGTGCCTACCTCATCGCCCCCTTCAAGAACGCCGAGGAGATCCTCACACTCCTCGACTCGTGATGTCGCCTTCATGCGAGTCCCGTCGTTCGTAGCGGCCGGCCGTGGCCGGCCGTCGCCGGACCTGCACGCGCGGTGCGCACTCGGCGCGCGCTGCCCAACTGTCTCTGTGCAGCGCGCGCTCCGCGCGTGCTCAGCCTTGCCTCTCGCCGACAAGATCCCACTCGAACGAACCGCACCACGGGTACGCCCGCGTCTCCGCACGATCCCCGCCCGCACCGGGTTTGCGAGGATGTACCGCGCCGCAGCCAGCACGTCCTCATCGCTGCGCAGCACTCTCTCGAAGAACCCCTTCTGCCAGGAAATGGCGAGTTGATCAGTCACGCCTCGTCGACTCACCCATCGCTTCACATCCCCGACCCAACGGGAGAGCGATCGCGCCTCTTCGCGAAGGGACAGCAGCACGTGGACGTGATCGGGCATGACGCAGAACGCGAGAATCCGGGCACTCGTCGCGTGGTGATGCTCGAGGGTCTCGACGACCAACCTGGCAGCCTTCGGATCCTGGAACGGCCCGGTCCCGGCTGCCGCTGAGAAACGGCAGTGGAACACGGGTCCAGCGGCGCGATAGTCGAATCCCGCAAGCCGCTGCGGTCTTCCGGGGAACTCCATGCCTTTCACGATACCGCAAGGAGCACGCCCGGAGGGCGCGCTCCACAGCGACACGTGCTGCCGGATTGTCTCTGTGCAGCGCGTGCTCCGCGCGTGCTCCCTCAGGCCCGGCGCACCAGCATGAACGCGCCGAATATCGCGAGCAGCGCCGCCAGTGCGGCGAGCGCCGGCCCCGAAGCCAGCGGGATCTCCACCCCGCCGACCTGCACCGTCGCCTGGCCGGTGTCGTTCCCCGGGACCAGGTCCGGCGGTGCGGTCGCCGCCACGTGCGCGACGTTCGTCCACACCCCCGGCGCCAACGCCGAGACGGTGATCTGCAGGACCGCCGACGTGCCCGCCGCGAGGTCTCCGACCGTCCACACCCCGGTCAGCGGGTCGTACGCCCCGCCCGACGTGTCGCTGACCCAACCCAACCCCGCCGGCAGCAGGTCGGTGACGACGACGTCGCTCGCGCCGCTCGTCCCGTTGTTGGTCACCGTGATCGTGAACACCGCGTTCTGCCCGACCACCCGCGTTGCGAAGTCCACGGTCTTCGTCACCGCGAGGTCCGCCGTGCACGGCGCCCCCACGGCCGGCGCCCCGACCAGCGTCGCCGTGCCGATCTGGTAGTCCGTCCCGTTGCAGGCCCCGGACGCCCCCGCGTACCACATCCTCCAGGCACCGCCGTCACGGATCACGCAGTTGTAGTCGACCGAGTCGCCGCACTCCCATGAGGGATTCGCCCCGAGGCCGATGACCGGGTTGTCCGGCTCCCGCACCCAGGTCACCCCGTCGTTGTCGCACGAAGAGGCATAGCCGATCACCCAGCGGTCGTTCGCCGCGCCGTCGCCGCCCGAGTACCACATGTGGAACGTTCCGCCGTAGTGGACGACCTGCGGCGCGTACACGGTCGTGTCGTCGAAGGCGCCCGGCAGCGGCACGAGCACCGGGTTCGATGCGTTCTTCGTCCAGGCGATCCCGTCCGGCGACGTCGCGTAGCCGATGCTGTAGTTGGGCCACGCGTTCGTCCCGGCGTACCACATGTGGTAGGTCGCGCCGACGTGGACCACCGTCGCCTCACGCACGTAGGTGGAGTCCCACCCTGGCCCTGGCAGCAGCACCGGGTTGCCCGCGTGCTTCGTCCACGTCGTGCCGTCCGGCGACGTGGCGTAGCCGATGCGGTTCACGCCGCCTCCCGCCGGACGCCCCGTGTACCACATCTTGTAGACCCCGCCCTCGTAGAGGACCGAGTCGACGTACACCCCGTCGTCGTCCCACGCCCCGGCCGCCCCCGACTGCAGCACCGTCACCGGCGCGCTCCACGCGAGACCGTCCGCCGACGTCCGGTGCTGGATCACTTCCGGGAACGCGGCGCGGAATGTGTAGAACATGTGGTACGTCCCGCCGACCACGACGACCTCGGGCTGGTAGCTCCCGGCGTCGGTGATCAGGGGGTTCCCGGCATCGCGCGTCCAGGTCTGCAGCGCGGACGCCGGTGCAGCCAGCGCGATCGCAAGTCCGAAGACCAGGAACGCAAGAAGAGTCTCAGCCGGCCGCGTCTCCCTGACCATTGCGCCACCTCCGGTGCCCGGGCTTCCCGCGCAGGACGAGTGCGTGCGTTCAAGCTGACTGAGATTCTACCGCCGCAATCGATGCAATCTCAACTGCCGGTTCCCCATCGCAGGTGGTCGGCTCATGTCCAAGGTATTCAAGAACCGCTCTCCCAGCGAAGCCTGATCAGACCCAACGGCGCGCATCAACCGGGGCGGCTGCCCGAATCAGGTGAGCCGCCCCGAGCAACTGCCAGTATTCTCGCCGCGGAATCGTCAGCTTCGTCACGGAGCGTTTTGAATACCCGCGCGTGCTCCACAACCTGTTGGAGCACCGGCAAGACGAACTCCGGAGTGCTCCGCGCCGCCAGCGTGTGGCGGAGGATCTCAAGGCAAGCCCTACCGTGCGAGAGCGCACGCGGGCGGAACCGCGCCCCGGCCTTGAAACCGCAGAGGAAGACATGCCCGACCGGGATCGGACCGACTCCCGTTCTTCCGCCCAGGCTGGTAGCCGTCACGAGATCCCCTTTGAGCTCCTGGTCCCTTCGGAGTGACAACGGCCGTGCGAAGGGATGAACCTGGCCGGCGGCATCGAGGATGGCAAACTCGTCGGAGTAGTAGGTCGCCCCCGCGCGGATGAGCGCCGCCACGAGCGTTGACTTGCCACTGAAGCTGCGACCCGGAAGCATGATTCCCTGCCCATCCCAACCCACCACACCGGCGTGGACGAAGACCCGGCCCCGAGCCTTCTCGCCGACGAACAGCTCCAGGTCTTTCTCGAAAGCGTCAAGCGCGGCGGTCAGGTCCTTGGTCCGCCCAATCCGAACGGCATCGGCGTAGACCACACTGAGCCGTCTCAGCCGCCCGTCAGTGTCATCTCCGCCCACGATGATCGAGTACAGATACTCCACTTCGTCGGTCAGGGCCGGCGCCCAACCGTATGGGAGCCTGCCTCGAATCAAGTCCAACCCGGCCGGATCGTTTACGCGGACACCGATCAAGAGCCCGTATGCCTCGAACGACAAGCCTGCCGCCCACCCGAGGCGGTCCAGCTTCTGCATTCAGGTGGATGGGTTCTTGTAGTGCGGAATGCCGTGTCTCTCCACGCCCCTGCCTCCGTCGGGAGTTGTAGCGGCCGCTTTCACAGGTGTCAACACGAAAGCCGCTGCGAGAGCACCACACCACAACGGCGGTCATTGAGGCGGAGCCTGCCGACGGACAAGCTGAGCGAGGCATGTGGGGTAGCAGGACCAGCGAGCGGTGCAAAAAGCCGCCGCGGGGTCGATGCGGCGGCTTCTACGTCAAGGCACTGGACTTGGTACCGTCACTGACACGACCGAAGCCGGATGTCCAGCATGTGCTCTAGGCGCAAGTCGAGTTTGGCAGGCAGAGTCCGCTGCAGCACTGGCTACCCGCTGTGCAGGCGGCGCCAGATTGCAGGCACGACGCGGCAGCGGCCGGCTTTGGCGCCGCGATTGAGATGATCAACGGGAGGGCAACCGCTGCGGCACCCGTCCCGAGCTGGGCAACGGCACGCCGGCGCGTCATCGTTCTCAAGAACGGCCCGTCGCCCGGGACGTCGACCAAATGGGCGCGAGTGAGCTCCCCAAGCGAGAGCCACACCATGGACTCGTCTGCGGGGATCCCTGCTTCGCGACTCAGGAGACCCGCCAGATCAGCAATCGACGTATTCCCGTCGCAGTGGCGCCAAACAGTCGCGACAGTGGGGTTCAGGCAGTGGGCGCGCTCGCGATCACGGTCGTACACGACCGCTTCTCCGCCTTCCATCTCCCGAATGAAGAGGTTGTCCTTCCTTGCCCGTGGCCTCGTGTTGCTGATCGGCATCGGCGCCCTCCTTCTCCAAACCCCCGGTTGCAACTCCGGTCGTTACCCGGCTCAGCGGATCCTGGTAGCGGGGTCCCCGAGCAGAATCCACGTGCTCTTCACATCACTATCGGTGACGGCGGCTTTGGCCCGGGCTGCTGCCTCTCCCAGGGTCAACTCACTGCCGCTCGCGAACAACGCCTGGAAGAACTCACTCATCAAGGACTGCTGCGCCGGTGCCAAGGTCGTGCCCGACGAGGCCCACACGGCGATCGCCCCTCCGTTCTCCGCCTTGACGAGAGTCTCGCCCAGTCCCTCCAGCAGCGGTTCCTGGAAGATCCCGGTGAGGCAGTTCATCACGGTGAAGACGGGCAGCCTGTCGTGGTTCGTCAACGCACCCACGTCGCTGTTCGTGAGCAGGCCGTTGCTCCAGTGATCGATCGTCCCGTGCCCGGCGTACTGCACCAGATCCAGCCCATCGTTGATCGCGGCGAGGAGCTGCGCCCGGACTGCCGGGTAGCCGACGGTGTCGACGATCGCGTCGTCGATCGCCACGGTGGATGGCAGCAGCGCGCGAAGCTGTTCGTTCTGGTCCCTGAAGTTCGCGACGACCGCCTGGTCGGCCACGAAGAGGGCATTGGCAACACGCTGCTCGCCGGTCTCGTAACGAACGAGCTTCCCGACCATGATCTCGGCTTCCGCGAGAGAGTCGACAGGGAAGCGGCCGAGGGCCACATCGGGCACGCCGTCGGCGTTCAAGTCCGCCATCCAATCGTCCGACGCCGTCTCCCACGTCGCGGTGTCGACCAGCTTCGTCGGCATGAAGTCCTGTCCCAACTGCAGGTAGTCGCGGGGATCCTGCGATCCGTCCCCGACGAGGAGTACGAACCTCGGCGCCACCCGCCACGAGCGGGTCGCGCGACCGAGGAAGTCCCTGATGGCCTGAGGAGACTTCACGCCGAAGCCGAACTCGTCGTAGACATCCTCGACATCGATGACGGCCACGCTGTACCCCTGGCTCTCACGCAACGCCTTGAGTGGGGCGAGGCTGGGCAGGAAGCTCCGATGCGACAGGACGACGATCTCCGCCTCGTGATCCACGTCGGACAAGACCGAGGGCTGATTCGCCGTGATCGACGCCGGGCGCATCGCCCGCTCCTCTGTCAGGGCGAGCAGGTAGCGGACGCCGTGACGCGGCGCCTGACGTGAGGGCAGATCAACCGCGTAGCCGTCCTGTTGGAACGAGACCCGGCCACCGAGCTCCTCTGGACGACCCGGCGAGGTCACGTCGAATACCCGAACCCCGGGGGTGGTGAAGCCGCCGATCCGGAGCGGCGCCGCGGTTGCCGGCAAACCCAGTGAGAACAGCAGGCTGTCGTTCTCGGCGATGGAAACCCGCGGATAGGTCAGGTTGACGTAGTCCACCAGGCTGATGGCGTTCGGGCTTCCGTTCTCCATGAGAGCGACGACATTGGCCCCTTCGAGAAGCTGGTTGGGCGGAACTTGCACCACCCCGACCTGCCACCCCCGCCCGGTGAAATCCACCACACCCACCGGCTGACCGTTGAGGCTCACACTCACCTGATGCGGCGCCTCGGTGAAACCCTGAAGAGCGACCTCGAGGATCGCAGGGGTGACAGCGCCGCGGTCGACGTGCGTCAGGGCGAGCGGGTGCTCGGCAGCGGTCGACGTGACCACCTTGCCGAAGAAGTTCTCCTTGTCGCCGTTGAGGAGACCCGTGACGTAGATGAGCCGCTCCTTGAACTGCACCGTGTAGGGGACCGTCACAGTGCTCGCCGCTACAGCAGGCGGCTGCCCGACGACGGCGATCCTCGCCCCATGGGAGCGACCCTTGACCAACCAGTAGGCTTGCGAGCCGGACCACTGCGTGTCGAGCGGGACACCGTAGAACTCGATGGAGTCTCCGGCCCCGAAGCTGCCGTCGCCGCCGTCGTTGACGCGGATCGCATGTTCCTTACCATCGGCAAAGAGCTGTAGGGTCTTGGCATCGCTCCCGATCACGCCGAACCCGGCCGCCTCGAGCTCCGTCGCGCCAACCCGGTACCAACCCTCCTCGGCGACGATGATCTTGGCTGCCTCCCCCGCGGCGATCGCCCACTGCTGCTTGAGCTGAGCCACCGTGTTCTCGGGCCTGGCGGGCGAAACCACCGGACGCACCGCGTGCTGGCTCGAGGCCGCCGTCAGACGCCGGCTCCCGCGTGCCGCGACCTGACTGAGGAGCGTTGACCGCCTTGCTTCGGTTGTGGGCACGTTCTCGCCACGTTCGGCGACAAACGGCCCGTGGAACGTCGAGCTGCCACCCAACTCGACATCCTCAAGCCAGTACGTGGAGCCGGCTCGTCCGCCCGGGTCTCGCCACGAGTAGGCGTAGCCGGCCTCGAGCGTGGCCGCGCCGTAGGACAGCGCGGAGCCGGCGATGATCTCCGGCGTCACGGGAACGCGCGTCCCTGAGTCCTCGCGATAGATGCGGTATCCGAGATTCCCCGCCTCGCGCCCTGCATGCCAATTCAGCGCGACACCCTCTTGTGAGCTTCTGGCTGAGAAGTCCTCGAGCAGGACAGCAGTTGGCGACTTGGGCTCCAAGTCCACGGCACCACACGCATAGTACGTTCCAAGGGTGTTCCCGAGGGTCCAACGTGTACTCTCGAGATCGACCGTCGATGCGACACGGCTGGATACCCCCCGCACCGCGTTCGTTCCGCCGCTCGCAGTATTCCAGCTCTCGGCCATCCTGGTGTAGTAGGCAGTGGCGGAGATCGCAGCGTCGATGGCACAGACATCCACGTACAGGTAGCCATCTGCACTGCTGAGACTGGTTATGGCGCGGGTCGCCGACACCTCGTTATTGAAGAACGAACGGTAAGCAAGCCCGTTCACACCGCACGCCAAAACCACACCGCCCACCATGTCGTTCGTATTGCTGCCCGAGAGCGTGAACCGCGCGACTCCGGTGTATCCGCTCGTGGTCGCGTGAGGTCCTTCCTTCAGCCACATCTCGACCCGCTTGTGCTGGCTGTCGTTGGTGGGATCAGACCATCCCGATGCCCCGTCCTGGTAGGTGAGGTTCTCGGATGATCCGGAAAGGCCGTCCCAATACCACCTCACGCCCGTTGTGGTCGCCAGTGCAGGCGCCGTCCCCGAGGCGCTGAGAATCGACAATGCAGCGACGAGCATGGGGTCCGCACAGACGCTCGTGCTCGGTATCGTGAACGTGACATCAAGGGTGTTCGAAGCAGTCGAACTGCTCGAGTTTCCGGAGTGGTACTTGACGCAGTTCGCGCACTGGGCGCCGGCGCGGCCGGCCGAGAAGAGCAGCACGGCGATCCCGAGCGTGACGGCCACACCTCTCCGCGCCGAAGCGCCCCGGGACCCCAGCAGAGAACCAAGACGAGCGTCTTCCCGTGCCATGGTGCACTCTCCTTCGGGATACGAACTCCCCAGCCCCCCGATCGACGGGCGGCCGCAGTGTTGGATCCCTGCGCGCAAATAACGCGCAACAAGCAAGAACCCCAGTCTCGTGTTCATTCGCCTTTCGATCATAGGCTCCCAGCCAGTCAGGGTCAAGCCAGTCGGGAGAACGTCAACGCTCCTGGAACGCCTTTCGCAACTTGCCGGTCGTGCGGCCCGGTTACCCTCGGTTCGGGCCCGCCACTACCACGCCTGGGCGCTTGCTCCAAGATCAGCCAGCTCCCGCAGCTGCAAGAACGGTGGGACGACCATTCACACCGGCCGAGTTTGAGGGCGACTCCGCTTCCAGATCAGCCCGGTCAGCGCAACATGGGCCTCGCCGTGACGATGACGGCAAACCGTCACGCGCAATCCGACATGTGTAGACAGAACGCATCACGGGCCGCGCGCTCCTCCTTGCCAGGGACCCAGGACTGCCCAGAGTCCCAGCCACCTGCTTCTCCGTGCGTGTTCGTCGGTCCGTTGCTCGCGTTTCGGGCCACTTCCATACACCCCCGAGGGGATGCCCCTGCGCTTCGCTCAGCTCGCTGCCACCCCTCCCTCCGACATTTCCACCCGCCACTCAACGCCAGTGTTGAGCGCACACACGAAGAGGCACGCCGGTGTGGCGTGCCTCGGGGTGGAGCGACTTCACCGGTGCGGGTGATCTACGCCAGCGACGCCCGCCCGTCGACGGGCGCCTCCTGGGGGGCCGCGACCGCGGGCACGGTGTAGCTCGGCACGAGCTGGCGCAGCAAGTCCATCACCCGGGCGTGGTCCTCGGCGTATGCGGCATCCACAAGCTCGGCGAGGCGCTCCTCGAGGTCCTTGCGCACCGGCGGGCTGGTCGCCACGAAGATCTTGCGCGCCACGCTGGAGGTGCTCTCCTCCTCCTCGGTGAGCAGCTCCTCGAAGAGCTTCTCGCCGGGCCGGAGGCCGGTGAACGCGATGGCGATGTCGACGTCCGGGACCTTCCCGACCATCGTGATCATGTGCCGCGCCAGGTCGAGGATGCGGATCTGCTCACCCATGTCGAGCACGCACAGCTCGCCGTAGTCGCCGTAGCCGGCGCGCAGCACGAGCCCCACCGCCTCGGAGATGGTCATGAAGTACCGCCGCACTTCGGGGTCGGTCACGGTGACCGGTCCACCCGCGGCGATCTGCTCGCGGAACAGCGGCACCACGGACCCCGAGGACCCCAGCACGTTACCGAACCGCACCGCGCAGAACCGCGTCTTCGACTTGCGCGCCATGCAGCGTACGATCTTCTCCCCCACCCGCTTCGACGCCCCCATCACGCTGGTCGGCCGCACGGCCTTGTCGGTCGAGATGTAGACGAACCGCTCGGCCCCGCATTCATGGGCCGCCTCGGCGACGTGCCTGGTCCCGAGCACGTTGTTCTTCACCGCCTCGCCGGGCGCCCACTCCATGAGCGGCACGTGCTTGTGGGCGGCGGCATGGAAGACGTCCTGGGGCCGGTACCTGTCGAACAGCGCCCGCACCCGGCCGCTGTCCCGGATGTCCGCCACCTCGGCCGTGACGTCGGCCTCGGGAAAGTCGCGCTCGAAGCGCCGCGCCTGGAGGTACAGCTCGTTCTCGTTCATGTCAATCATGACGACGCGGGCGACACGCCCCACCAGGACCTGCCGGCAGATCTCGCTGCCGATCGAGCCGGCGGCGCCGGTCACCAGCACCACGCGCCCGGCGCTCCGTGGCTCCCCGTCGGACTCCGAGAAGCTGATCACCTCCCGCGGCAACAGGTCGTCCGGGGAGAGCTCCTGGAGCATCGAGGCGGCCACGCGATCGTTGAGGTACGCGAACGACACGGGCAGGATCTTGAAGTGGAGCTTGAGGTCGGCGCACATCGACAGGATCTCGCGGATCCGCCTCGCCTCGAGCCGCGGCACGGCGATCAGCACCTCGACGATCTCGTACTTCTTGGCGATTCGCGGAAGGTCATCGATCAGGCCGAGCACCGGCTTGCCGCCGACGATCATTCCGAGCTTGTCCGGGTTGTCGTCGAGGAAACCGACGACGGAGTACCCGTGCTCGTCCGACCGCCCGAGGTCCCGCTGAAGCAGTTCGCCTGCCGACCCCGCGCCGACGATCACGACGGGCTTCGAGCTCTTGCTGAACGCCCGCGTCTGCTCGGCGACGTAGGTCACGGTCAGTCGCGGCGCGAAGCGCAGCGCGGCCATCGCGACACCCGAGAGGATCAGCTCGATGAGGACAACGGACCTCGGTGGCCCCTTGACCTGGCCGAGAAAGAGCAGGAGCAGGAACAGCCCCGTGCCCAGAATCGCGGCCAGCCAGATTCGCGCACCGTCGACGAGACCCGAGAGCCGGAACGACCACTTGTGCAGCCGGAGTATCACGCTGGCCGTGACGCGCGCCGCCACCAGCAGGAGTATCAGCAGGCCGAGGTGCTTTGTCTCCCAGGCCGGGAGTTGCCCCTCGAAGCGCAGCAACATCGCCACCCACAGGGCAACAGCGGCAATTGCGGCGTCTACGACGAGCAGACTGACCTGGCGGAATCCCGAAATCGAGAATTGACTAACGCTCCCGGCAGGCACCACAACGTCCCGCTCGGGTTGGCTATCGAGAATCGGTTTGATCTCCATTACCTTCTCCATTACGCCTTTCGGCAGACACGTCGCACGGTCGCGATGACTCGCGCCCGATCACCATCGGTGAGACTCGAGCCGCTGGGCAGGCACAATCCGTTCCTGAACAGCCTCTCGGAGACAGCGCCCCCACGCACACGACAGCCGGAGAACACCGGTTGTAAGTGCATCGGCTTCCACACCGGCCGCGCCTCGATATCCTGGGTCTCCAACGCGAGACGGACGTCCTCGCGCGAGGCGCCGAAGCGCGACGGCTCGATCGTGATGCAGGTGAGCCAGCGCGTGCATCGCCCATACGGGGCTTCCGGCATGAACTCCAGCCCAGGCAAGTCCTCGAGTGAACGGCGGTAGAAGTCGAAGTTGGCGCGCCGCGCTTCGATCCTTGCTCCGAGTACCGTGAGCTGACCGCGCCCGATTGCCGCGAGCACATTCGAGAGACGGTAGTTGAACCCGATCGTCGAGTGCTGGTAGTGCGGCGCCGAGTCCCTGGCCTGCGTCGCGAGAAACCGCGCCCGGGCAATGAGATTCTCGTCGGCGGAGACGAGCATGCCACCACCTGAGGTCGTGATGATCTTGTTCCCATTGAAAGAGAACGCCCCCAATACCCCAAACCTCCCGACCGGCATGCCCTCGTAGGTTGCCCCGAGCGCCTCGGCCGCGTCCTCGATGACGGGGACGCAGTACCGTGCGCAGACATCGCCGATCGCGCCATGGTCTGCGCTCTGCCCGTAGATGTCCACGACAACCACAGCCTTCGGCAGACGTCCCCGCACGGCCGATTCCTCGAGTTCGGCGGCGAGTAAGGCCGGGTCCATGTTCCAAGTCGCCGGATCCGCGTCGACGAAGACCGGCGTCGCCCCAACGTAGGCGATCGGGTTCGCGCTCGCCGAGAACGTCAACGATGAGCACACGACCTCGTCCCCCGGACCAACACCGAGGAGCATCATCGCAAGGTGCAGCGCGGCGGTCCCGGAGGACAGCGCCGCAGCGTGTGGGACTTGGACGGTCGCAGCGAACTCCCGCTCGAAGGCGTCGACGTGCGGTCCGAGCGGCGCGATCCAGTTAGTCGCAAAGGCGTCCTGTACAAACCCAGTCTCAGCCCCTGACATGTGCGGGGGTGAAAGGTAGACCCTGCCCATCACTCCCCCTCACGAAGGACTCGCGCCGGTACCCCGACGACCGTCGCCCCAACCGGGACATCCCGGATGACGACCGCCCCGGCACCGACCGTAGCCCATGCACCGACGCGGACCCCGGGAACAACGGCACACCCTATTCCAAGGAACGCGCCGTCGCCAATCGACACACCCCCGGCGATCCGCGCCCCTGGCGCGATGTGAGCGAAGTCCCCCACAACGCAGTCGTGGTCGATCGACGCGCCCGTGTTGACGATGACATGCGAACCGACGCGTGTACCTGGTTGAACAACGCTGCCCGCAAAGACCACCGACCCGGCACCCACGCTGGCGGCCGGATCGACCACTGCCGAGGGGTGGACCCCGGTGACCCAGCGACAATTGGGGAACCGTGATGCGACGTCCTTTCGCGCATCGTTGCTCCCGATCGCGATGATGGCCGCGGGTCGGGCGGAGTTCGCTGCCTCCGAGAGCGTGCCTCGAACCACGGCGCCGAGGATCTCGAGGCCCAGCTTCCCCTCCGCATCGTCGAGGACATGGGCAATGCAGGTACCTGCGGCCCTCAAGGTCGAGATGACGACCTTCGCGTGCCCCCCGGCACCCAGCACGAGTACGGCCTCATCACCCATCGGCGCCTGTTCCCTTCGACCCGACAAAGACCGGCATGGTTGCGTGCCCTTTCGCACTGATTCCCTCACGCTTCATCACTTTGACAAACGTCATCCACAGCACCTTGACGTCAAGCCAGAGTGTCTGGTGATCGACGTACCACACGTCGAGCCTGAACTTCTCCTCCCAGGAGATCGCGTTGCGACCGTTGACCTGAGCCCAACCGGTGATCCCGGGTCTGACCTCGTGGCGGCGCGCCTGCGCCCGGGAGTACAGCGGGAGATATTGCATCAGTAGGGGCCGGGGGCCGACGAGGCTCATGTCCCCGCGGACAACGTTCCACAGTGTCGGGAGCTCGTCGAGACTCCAACCCCGGAGCCACCTGCCGAAGCGAGTCGTCCGTTCCGCATCGGGCAGGGGCCGACCGTCAGGACTTGTTTCCTGAGTCATCGAGCGGAACTTGAGGAGCTCGAAAGGCACCCCGTGCACGCCCGGGCGCCGCTGGCGGAACAGAATTGGCGTGCCCAGCCGCCAGCGAACGGCTGCCGCGAGGATGGCGATCACGGGGGCCAGTGCGAGTACAGCGCCGCCGCTGGCCGCCAGGTCCAGGACCCGCTTGCCCCACGCACGATACGCCCCAGCCTTGACCTGCACCCTCATGCTCCCGCGAGTCGCCCTCGAAGGTGCTGGACGAACGCGCCCACGACGCGCTCGCTCGAAAACCGGGTGCGCGCGCGCTCCAATGCCTGTGAGCCTAGCCGGGCCCTGAGGGCTCCGTCCTCCACGAGAGTCGTGAGGCAACGCATGAGGTCCGCGGGGTCGCGGACTGCATGCAAGAGGCCGGTTTCACCGTCCACGATCGCATCGCAGATCCCGTAGACCCTCGAGCCGATTCCGGGTACACCACACGCCGCGGCCTCGATAATCACCGAGCCGAAGCCCTCCCGATGGCTGGGAAGGCAAAATACATCGGCGGCCACAAGATACTCCTCGGGCCTGTCGGTATACCCGCACACGAGAACGCCTTCCACGTCTCGCACCGTCGGGACGATCCCCTCCTCGTCTGGGCCCACCAGCACCAGGCGCGTATCGGGATGCGCCGAATGGAGCGACTTGAAGGCCTCGAGCAGCTCCAAGACCCCCTTCTCGACGCACATCCTGCCGACGAACACGATGACGAATTCGCTGTCGGCGACTCCGAGCCGCTCGCGCATGGCCAGTCGGCGGACAGCATCGGGCCGAAACCGCGAGGTGTCCACGCCACTCACCGACCCGTCTTCGATCACCCTCGACCGACGGGCGTCGACAACCCGTTCGCCAAGCAGGAACGCCCTCTGCGACGGGCTATCGATCAGGACCTCGGTCGAGCACCATGCTGTGATCCTGTCCAGCGCCTTGAGCATCGCGCGGGAGAAGCCGCGCCGCGTCGCCCACACCTGCCCTGTGAACGTGTGGATCCGGAGCGGAACCCCAGCCGCGCGGGCGGCAAGCATGGCGAGGAGACCCGCCTTCGGCGTCTGTGAGCAAACCAGGTCGAAGCGCTCGCGCCGCATGAACCGGAAGAGCCCTACGAGCGCCCAGAGATCGCGCAACGGACTGATCTTCCGCTCGATCCTCACGGGGTGACACCGCGTCCCGAACGGGACCCCGTGGATCGTCTCGCCCGTTGTCAGGTCTGCCACCACGACGAGCTCGTCACCTTCCAAGAGGGCAAGCGGCCCGAGCAGGAAGGCCTTGACGGTCAGCGGGCTGGCGACAACGAAGCAGATCTTCGACATCATTCGATCCCGCGTGTGTGCCGGATTGCCTTCATCCGTCGAGCCCTGGGACCTTCGTTGCGCGCACGACCGCCACCTCTGTGCGGATCCTCGCGGCCAGCGCGGAGTCGGCAATTCGCCGGTTACGCACCCGCGAAGTGGCCCATGGCAGCAGGCCAAGGACTGCGAGGCACCGAAGCGTGCCGGAGCGCAGGAAAGAGCGAGCGAGCTCCGACCGCGTGCCCCACCGCCCGAGCGCGCCCGGTCCGTAGGCGCGGACGAGCCGGCGTAGGGCCGCATGCGCCTTGAGCACCTTCGACAACGAGACCCCGGCCTCCTCGCGACAGAAGTAGAGCGGCTCGTCGACCCCTGCCACCGTCGTAGCCGTCAAGGTCCCCGCATGGAACGACCGACACCACAGCTCGGCGTCCTGGGCTCGCAGGAGCGACTCGTCGTACCGGTTGTGGCGAAACCACCTGGCGCGTGCGATGAGAGGCGCGTGGGCGATCCCGTGCCCCCGCAACAGCGCCTTCGCGTCCACGCGCGGCCTGCAGTCGCGAATCCCTGTCGGCTGGAGGTCATCGGAGAGCATGGCCATCGCCGAGGTGACGATCTCCGCGCCAGTTCCCTCGAGGACGGCGAGTTGCCGGTCGAGCCGGTGAGGCGACATGAGGTCGTCGGCATCCATGCGGGCGACCACCTCGAACCGGGCCTCGGCGACGATCTGGTTGAGTCGGGCCGGTAGCCCACGGTTGGCCCCGTCCGAAAGGACTCTCACCCTCGGGTCGTTCACGGCCCGTGCGGTCTCCAGCGACCCATCGACGGAGCCGTCGTCGACGAGAATGAGCTCCCAGTCCTCGTTGGTCTGGGCGAAGACGGCGCCGATCGCGTCTCGAAGTGTCCTCTGGGCGTTGAAGAACGGGATTCCGAAGGTCACCGGCATGAGTGCACGATCACCAGGCCGAGGCCCAACTCGTGAAGAGGGGGTTGACCAGGAAGGGCACCAGGTCGCCGAACGCACGAAGCGTGAGGCCGAAGTAGACGAGGTATAGCCCACCGAAGGCGTAGAGGAAGAGGTCTCGCTGTTGCTGGTGCCTCATGTTGACGACGACGATCGGCCAGAGCAGGATCTCGCTCGCAAGGAAGTACAGGCTCAGCCGGCGGACACCTGACGCACCCGTCCCCGCGACTGCCGTCGCGACGGCGATCGTGGTCCCCAGCATGAAGGTGTTGAGCAACACGTCGTACACCGGCCGGTAGTGCGTAACGGACCTGCGGAAGACGAGGAAGAACGCACAGATCGCGCAGGTGAAAGCTAGGACGAGCAGTCCCCGTCCGGTTGTCACTCGGGCGGCATAGACCGCGTATCGCTGCTCCACGGCCGACCCGAGCTCGACCAGAAAGTCGAACGACCAGATGCCCACGCCGCCGAGTGCTGCGATGACCAACCGCGTCTTCACGCCGCCCTTCCGGGTCGCCAGGAAGTACGCCGGCAGCGCAACGATCGCGGTCCTGTGGAAAGCGGTCGCCACCGCGACCCACATCGCATACGGCCAGAACCTGCGTCGGATCAGCGGGCCGAGAGCGATGAAGTACACCGCGGCGGCGAGTCCCTGGCGGGCGCCGTTCCAGGAGACGAACAGGCCACCCGAAACCAGTAGGGTGAAGAGGCTGACAACAGGGGATACCGACCATCGCCTGATCGTCCACACGTAGCAGGTGGCGACCACGAACGCAACGAGAAAGAAGATGGACGCGTAGTTGTTCGAGACGAGGTTGGCAACCCAGGCCAGAAGAAAGTAGCCCGGTTCCAGGGTGCTGCGGAGAACATCCCCGAACGTCCGCGTCCGCTCGAAGTAGCTGATGTAGGAGCCGGCATCGGTGCCCACGTAGGCGCTGCGGATTCCGGGCACGATAACCAGCGCGGCCACGATCGCCGCGTATGAAGCGCGAAACACCCCGCGAGATGGTGCCTTCCGCGCCAGCATCGCGATCCCGGTGACGAACGCGAGCAAGCCGAAGTAGATCAGCACCGACGGCCCCCCCCTGCGGCTCGGAGCCCGTCGCGTGAGCTGGTGGCCTCCACGGTTTCACGAGTAAGCGCCGCGTCCCCGACCCAGCGTCTCACGCCGTCCCCTGACCCACGGTCTCGAGCCGCCGGCGGTACAGCTCCGTCAAGGCGGCCAGTGACGACTCGATGGAGAAACGGCTCCGTCGGAGAAGTGCGAGCCCCTCGCTGGGAGCGATCCGCCGCGCGAACGCCGCCTCGACGCGGTCAGCCCAGACGGCGGGAGGCTCGTCGAGCGGCACGGTCGCGACACGCTCTGCGAAGTACTCGGTGAAGTCGCCTGAGATCGTGTCCGAGCACACCGTCGGAAGCCCTGCAGCGACCGCCTCGAGCCCCACGACCGGTAGCCCCTCCTGCAGTGACGGCAGGAGGAGGACGTCGAACACACGCACCATGAGCGCGGGTACGTCGGCGCAGAGCCCTGGCATCGCGACGCGCGACCCCAGGCCAGCCGCGTCGACCGCCTCCCTGATCGCCGGCCGTTGTGGCCCGTCCCCCGCGAGGTACAGAAAGTAACGGGGATCGCGCCGGGCGAGCTCCCCAAAGACCTTGAGGAGGAAGAAGTGGTTCTTCTGGTGGCTGGGCCCCATGCTGCCGGCGTGACCGATCACGCGCGCGCCGTCCGGAATGCCGCGTGCGCGGCGGAAGGCCTCACGGGTCTGCCCGTCCTCGTCCCCTCGGAACTGGTCGAGCGGGATGCCACAGTAGAGCGGCATGCAGCGGCCGTCACGCTCCCAGTGCTTTCCCGCCAGGAACCGGCCGGCGTCCACGCTGCAGCCCACGATGTCCGTTGCGTGCTTCAGGGTGCGGCCGCGGTCGAGAGTCAGGAAGCGCAGCTTGCGAAGCACCATCTCCGCGCTCTTCGTTCCCCTGGCCAGGACTGTGTTGTGGCAGTGGACGACCCTGACCGGCACGCCGGCCCGAGCGGCGATCTTGGCCGCGTCCCCCATGAACTCGTCGCCGTGCACGTGGAAGACGTCGTACCGATTCTCGGCGAGCACGTTCTCGAGAAAGCGCGACTTCGGCATGAGGCCGATGGCCTGAGCCCTCTTCACCAAGCGGCTGGGTGGGACTTCGCAGTGGAAGCGGCAACCATAGCTCTGCGCCTCCTCCTCGTACCCCCCCCACATAACCCCGACCGCGAAGTCGAACTGCACCTCATCGGAGCGCTGGCGTACCAGGTTCATCAGCCACGTCTCGATGCCACCGCGCCCGAGGCAGTAGATCTTGTGCAGCACTCTGATCGGCTTGGCCCGTCGCTTGCTGTTCATGATCGCCCCTCGCGGCAGCCGACCTCAGCGAATCCAGGCACGCAGCAGGCGGCAGGTCCCCTCGGCCAGGGTGATGTCGTCCAGGAGGGCAATGCGTGGGATGGCCATCGTGCCGACGTGATCGTCGAGGTCGAGAAAGCGGTTGCCGGAGGTGGCCGACGCGTCAATCCCGCACTCGGGGAGCAGTTCGTCGAGCTCCGGAGACCACGCACCGAACGGGTAGAAGAACATCGTTGGCCCGCGGCCCGTCCACGCCTCGATGAGGCGGTTCGCGGCGCACACCTCGTCGCGGAACTCGTCGGGCGTACACCGCGTGGAGCACGCATGGCTGTACCCGTGGTTCTCGACGGTGATCAGGCGATCAGCGGCCAACGCCTTCACGTCTTCGACCGAGAGAAGCGGCCGGCGCGCTGTCCTGCCCGAGCTCTCAAGGAGTCGCGCACAAGCTGCCTTGCGCTCTGCATCGGGTAGGTCGACCAGGCGGGCGAAACTCGACGCCGGCCAGCCATGCTCATCGGCCAGGGTCGGCCATGCGATCTCGAGCCGGGTCTCGCCAGGCGAGATGGCCAGCGTGGCCGGGATGCCATGTTGCCGGAGCAGGGGCAGAACCTCGGTCAGGTTCCCCTTCCAGCCGTCATCCAATACGAGCCAGATCGCCCGCTTGGGGAGTTCCCTCCGCTTTCGGATCGCGTCGAGGACGTCTCCTTGGGAGACGAACACGAAACCCCGCGCCAGGAACCACTCGAGGACCTGGCGCGTCAGGCGGCGGGTCGGGTTGTGCGCCACCACACAGATGACGCGACGATGTCGGTCGAGGGCGCGGAGCGACCGGGCCCGCCGGCCGGTGGCGATCATGACCCAGGCGATCGCGGCGCCAACCACCTTTCGCGTCAGCCTACGGGCTGCCGTCGCCAGCGTGCCCATCCGCTCAGTAACCATCGTTGCAGAACTCGGGGATGATCCAATTGGCCGCCTTGCTCAGGTCCAGGCCTTCGACCACCCAGTCGCTGTCGTGCGCACCCTTCATTGTGGGATGGATCAGCACCGGCACCGAGGGGCGATCGAGGAACGTATTGAGCAACGGGCGGTAGTCCCTGAACCCCAGGCGCCGGAGCGCTTCCTGTTGCTGCCGGTCGAGCCAATCCCCGTAACAGTTGTAGCGCGGGACCCGCAGGCACTTCCTCATGGTTCCGACAAGCTGGCCCAGTGCGTTCGCGCCGGGGAGCTCACGGTAGTCGAGGACGAACACGTCTCGCCTCGAGACCATGCAGGCTGCGAACGCGACGAGCCGGGAGTCCCGGTAGCAGGGGATGGCCACGTAGTGCTCGGTGGGATTGGCGTACCTCCACTCGACATACGCCCGGTCAGGGTCGGCCAGACAGCATCGCGCCGAGCCCCTGGGTGTCGCCGGAATCTGCTCGTAGAGATCCGCGATGGCCGCCGGATCGGAGACGAGGCCCTCGGCATTCACCGCTGCCGGCGGCATCCGGAGAAGGTACCTCGAGGCCGGCATGAGCTGGAACCGGGACAGCCCGTCGTGCGCGGCGAGGATGCGCCAACCGATCTTCAGCAACCCGGCGGCCGACACGGGGTTGGCCGAGAGTGAGATGAAGAAGTCGAAGCCCGTCGCCAGATGCTCGTGCGCTGTGAGCAACAACCGCGTGTAGAGGCCGTGTCGCCGGTGCTCGTCCGCGACGATGCCGTCAGAGGGGCAGAGGACGACGAGTCGCCGTTCCCCGATGCGGAACGGCGACGCGAAAAAGGCGAGCGTCGCGACGACGCGCCCACGGTGGACCGCGAGGAAGACCAGGGGCGCCGTCGCGAGCGGACAGTCGAGGTACTTCCAGCGCAAGCGGAGCCTGGACTGCTCCACCGGCAGGTGCCACATCACGCTCAACAGCTCTGCCGCGCGGTCGAACCACTCCTCGCTCAGAGCAACGATCTCGTAGTCGGTGTCCATGCGCCTCCTCACCTCTGAAGCAAGGCAGGGTTGGCAGTATGAGCCGTCATCGATCGACCCACCTGCGTTGCCAGAGTTCCAGCACGAGGAGCGCCCACAGCCGCGCCGAGTGGTCCTGATGGCCTCCGATGTGCTCGTCGAGCATCGTGGTCACCCGCCGGGCGGAGAACATCCCGCGCTGGGCGCATCGCGGGTCCTCCAGCACGTCCCTGGCGAACCCGGCGAGCGGCCCGCGGAGCCAGTGGATGAGAGGCACACCGAAGCCCATCTTCGACCTGCGCTGCACCTCGCGCGGCAGGTAGCGCTCGAAGGTGTCGACCAGGATGCGCTTCGTCCTGCCTCGACGGAGCTTGAAGCGCAGCGGCATCCGGGCGGCGAGCTCCACGACGCGGTAGTCGAGGAAGGGCTGGCGGCATTCCAGGCTGTGCGCCATGGACGCGATGTCGACCTTCGTCATGAGGTCGCAGACCAGGTATGTCTTGAGGTCCGTCAACATCGCCGAGGTCACCAGGTCGCGTCGGCTCGACTGCTCCATCGTCCCTCGGACGAACTCCAACGGGTCGTTGCCTGCCAACCCATTCGCGAAATCGTCCGAATACAGCGCGATCCTCTCAGTGGCCGCAAAGGTCGTCAACATGGTGAGGTACAGCTCATGCGGCGGCTGGTCCACCACGGCGAGGAACCGCTTCAGCCGCCGGAGGAACGACTTTCTGTACGGCGAACCAGGCAGCCCCTGCCAGACCGCCGAACCCAGGGCTCGCCGAACGAACTGCGGGAGGCGCCCAACCGCTTGCGCGACACGGAGGGCCTTGTACCGGTCGTAGCCGGCGAAGAGCTCGTCGCCGCCGTCGCCCGTCAACGCCACGGTCACGTGCTCGCGCGTGAGCTTCGAGACGTACCAGGTCGGGATGGCGGAGCTGTCCGCGAATGGCTCGTCGTAGTGCCACACGAGCTGCGGCAGGATCTCGAGCGCATCTGGCGCCACGATGAACTCGCGATGCTCGACTCCGAGGTGCCGCGCCACGCTCCGCGCGTAGTCGGTCTCGTCGAACTCCTTGATCGGGGAGCCGATCGAGAAGGTCCTGACCGGGCTGCTGCTCAGCTCCTGCATGAGCCCGGCCACGATGCTCGAGTCGATGCCGCCCGACAGGAAGGCCCCCAGGGGCACCTCGCTCTGCAGCCGGAGGCGCACGGCGTCCTTCAGGAGCTCGGCCAGACGCTCGGACCACTCGCCTTCGCTCGCGGTCCGGTCTTCCTCGTTGAGGTCGGGGTTCCAATATCTCGCGACCCGTAGCTCGCCGCCGCTCCAGGTCGCGAAGCAGCCGGGCTCGAGCTTGCTGATGCCCTCGAAAATCGTCATCGGGTGCGGCACGTAGAGATAGGTGAGGTAGGCGTCGATCGCTCTGGGGGCGAGGCGGCGCGGCACGTCGTCGAGCTCGACGATGGCCTTCAGCTCGCTGGCGAAGACGATCCGATCGCGGGTCGAGTAGTAGACGAGTGGCTTCTTGCCGAGCCGATCGCGGGCGAGCACGAGCCGCTGGCGGGTCGTGTCCCAGATCGCCAGCGAGAACATCCCGTTGAGCTGGGCGAAGCACTCCGTGCCCAGGTCCTCGAACAGGTGGACGATGACCTCGGTATCGGTGTTCGTCCGGAAGCGGTGCCCACCCTCCAGGAGACGCGTGCGAAGGCCGAGGTAGTTGTAGATCTCGCCGTTGAAGACGATGATCAGCGAGCCGTCCTCGTTGGCGATCGGCTGCCGCCCATCGGCGAGGCCGATGATCGACAGCCGGCGATGCCCGAGGGCGACTCGATCGCCGAGGTATGTTCCGGACTGATCCGGACCCCGGTGGACGAGCTGCGACGTCATCCGGACCAGCGTCTGCTCGTCGACGGCCCGCGCCGGGTCAGTCCACGCCGCGCCAGCGATCCCGCACACTAGGAATCCCCAGTCGTCACGGCTTGCAGGCCCGGACGGCCAGATCGGACGATGGTCATCGCCATGAGGTCATTCGATCAGGCGGCCAGGGGAGGCCGCCTCAGGAGCCTGTAACAGTCTCGAGCCAGGAGCCACAGCGATCGCCGGACCTTCGCGGCCACATCGCCCTCCAAGGCAAGCAGGAAGTCGCGCGTCCTCCGGTCGAGGCCCCGGTCCGAGTGCGCCGCAGCCCAGTGGTCGGCATCCATGCGCTCCACCACCATCCGCTCGACCGCCTTGCGGTGGGTCGGGTCGATCGTGTCGTAGACGACCCGGAAGGCCTGCAGGCGGTGCCGAATGAATGTCTCCCGGTACCTTTCGTAGGAACCGGTGCGCACCAGGTCGTCGCGGACCTGATCGCAAACCAGGGCCAGGTTGGCACGCGACCAGTCGCTGCGGTAGCCGATCGAGTCCCGGCGCTGGCGGTAGAGGCAGAGACGTTCCGGTAGGAGTGCCACGCGATCGGTGCGGGTCAGGAGCGCCCAGTGAAACGGCTGGTCCTCGTAGGTCATGCCGGCCGGGAACTGCACCCCCAGCGCCCGCAGATGACTGGCTCGCAAGAACTTGGTCCAGGCGTAGGCGTGAAGCAAGAGCAGGGCTGCCCGGTCGGTCGCATCGACTCCGGCGAGACTGCTCGGTCGCGATTGCTCCCGGCCGAGGTCCTCCGCCGACCAGAATCCGGCGTAGTCGTAGATCACCAGGTCGGCGCCGCTGGACTCGGCACACGCCAGCGCCTTGCGACACAGGTCGGGGTCGGCCACGTCGTCAGAGTCGAGGAACGCCACCCAGGTGCCCGTCGCCGCGGCCATGCCGACATTCCTGGTCACCGACAGGCCCTCGTTGGTCGGCTTGTCGATCACCCGGATCCGGGCGTCGCGTGCCGCGTACTGACCGAGAATGGCGAGGGAGCCGTCGGTGGAGGCGTCGTTGACGCAGACGACCTCGACCGGCTCGAGCGTCTGCCCGAGCAGCGAGTCGAGGCATTGCGGCAAGTAGGCCTCGACGTTGTAGACCGGGACGACGATGGACACCAAGGGCCCGGTCACCGAAGCCCGCCCGTCACGGCGTGCCGAAGCGGCTCGAACGCCCCCGAGAGACCAAGGTCGCCGGTACCGCTCGGAGCGTGCGTACAGACCTGCTCCAAGGCGGCAAGAACCGACGCGGCGGAGTGATCCTCGAGCAGCGCGATCGCCGGGTTCCCGGCGAGCCAGGCCCGATGCGTGGCGGCAATCTTGTGATTCGAGCTCTGCATGACGACACACGGGGTTCCGGTGATCGCGGCCAAGATCATCCCGTGCAGCCTGTCCGTCACTACGGCCTCCGCCGCCTGGAAGGTCGCGAGCAACGCCTCGAGCTCCCGGCTGCGCTCGTCCAACGACAGTCGATCGGTGCGCGCGAGCACCGTGTCCGTCATGCGAATCCCGGGAATGCGCTCCGCGAGGTCGGCGAGCAGGTCGGCGCGCCCTCCGACCCCCAGCGCGGACTCGCAGTCGGACCGGAGACAGACCAGGACGCCCTCCCGCGGCGCCCCACCGCTGCAGACCGGCATGGACAGAACCGTGTCGGGGACCAGGTCGACGCGGACGCCGGGGAAGTATCGTTGCATGAGCTCGAAGGAGACGCGCTCGCGGGCGAAGAGGTGCAGATTGCGGTGTCGCCCGTACGCCCGCTGGCTCCTGCGCAGCTCGCGGCGCCCCGTCGCCGTGTCGGCGAAGTCGGCGGTTTGCGGGAAGGACACGACCCGGTTACGCGGAAAACGACTGATGAGAAAACGCCGGGCATCCTCGATGGACGCGTAGGCGTCGCCCATGTTCCCACCGCCGGTGATCGTGATGATGTCGTCAGGCGTGCAGACCCTCTTGAGCGCTTTCAACTGCAGGTAGGTTGCGGCACAGGGGAAGTCGACGATCTCCCACCCGGGAAGACACGCCCTGACGAATTCCGTGTGGGCATGGGTGATTGCGATGTCCCCGAGGTTGGGGTAGTCGGCCGCAAGGGCGACGACGATCTTACGCTTGCCGCGGAGGTGCTTGTAGAGGTCGCGGTCTGGTCGGCTTGCCCCATAGACGAGGCGCGTCCTGACCCACAACGGCACCACTTCTTTGGCGCGACTGAAGAGCCTCATCGACCGGTCAGCCTTGCGGCGTCTTAGCTCCCAACCGAACAAGATTCGCAGCCGATCCGGGACCCGGCCGGGCATATGCCCGCGCGTGCCCCACACCTGTTGCGGCGTCACGGCTAGACATCACGAACGACACGGGCGGGGACACCCATGACGACCTTCCTGGCTTCCACGTCGCGAGTCACGACCGAACCCGAACCTACCACGGCCCCGTTGCCGATCACCACGCCGGGCTGGAGATGCGCACCGGACCCGATCATCGCGCCGTCGCCGATGGTCGGCCCGATGATCTGCCCCTCCTCGTAGCCTCGGGCACCCAGGGCGTTGTCGTTGGTGGTGGCCACAAGCACGCTAATGAAGACGTCATTGCCGATCGTCATGTTCCCGGTGATGTGAGTGAGGTCCATGATCTTGGTGCGGTCGCCGATCGATGTGTTGTAGTTGACCGTGACGTACCGGCTGATGAGGCACTGGTCCCCGACCGTGCACTCCTCCCGGATCGACGCGCCGTCGCCGATCAGACAGCCCCTGCCAATCTTCACCCCGTAGAAGACCACCGCGTTCGGGCCCAGAGAGCAGTCGTCGCCGATACTGACGACACGGTCGTACTCGATCGGCCGAGCCACCGCGTTCGCGCCGTTGGGCGGCTTGCCGACGACCGTCCCGGGGAAGATCTCCACGCGGTCCCCGATGGACACACCGCTGCCGATCACGACATGCGGGTGAATGACGCAGTCCCTCCCGATTGAGGCCCCGGCCTCCACAACCACAAACTCGCGAATCGTGGTGCCCTCTCCGATCTGTTCGGACCGAACCACGGCATGGTCGCTGATCATCACGCACCCTCCGGGACTTCGATTGCCGACGGACGCGCCATCACCTGATCTCGTACACCCCGGCGTGGAGCGGCGGGAGTCGCAGCGACGCCCGGCCACGCTCAAAGTGCAGGGTGTCCCCGCCCTCCTGGCCGGCACATGACACGCCCTCGGCGACCGACAGCCCCTCGACCGACAGCACGGCCTCCTCCTGCTTACGCGAGTCGCTCGCTACGAAGAGGTACGTCTTGCCGTTGGCCCCCTTGACAGCCGCATGGAGCGCAACGTTCGGGGGCTCGAAGTGCGTCCGCTGCTTGGTGTTGGGGACGAGCAGGATCTTCTCGAGAACCTTGAGCTCCTGGATCACTGATCGCAGCACGGCTTCATCCTCGGGATGTTCCTTGGTGTACCAGCCTCGTTTCTTGTCCGGCCGCTCGTCCCAGGCGTAGATGCCGAGGCCGTTGGCGCCCGAGATCACCGCCAGATAGGCCATGCACCGAAGCTCCTGCAGGCTCGGCCGGTTGTCACCGTACTGGCCGAGGATGGTCCAGACCGGCTTCAACCCCGCGACGGCTCTCGCCGCGGCGGCGGTCCGGAACGCGACATCCCGCAGGGAGACGTTCGGGATCGGATACGAGTCGGCTGCCAGGATGTCGGCGCCCTCCGCGGTCTCCGCGAACCTGGTCGGGTTGTTCTGCACACAATAGACCGGTGAGTCGGGGTCGAGGAGCTTGACGACGTTGTAGCTCTCGAGGACCTTCTCGAGCGATCCCCATGGCTCGTCGAAACCCATCCAGCCGAGGAGGGCAGGATGGCCCCTCAGGGCATGGACCCCCTCCAGGCTGCCGAAGACGGTGTTTCCCGGGACCATCAGAGACACACCCTGCCTTCGAGCCTCGTCGAGGCAGGCCCTGGCATCCGCGATGGGGTCAGGCCCTCCGCCCAGTCCCATGTATTTGAGGCTGAGGCCTCTGGGCATGACGACGTTGAAGCCCATCTCGGCGACAGCGGCGTAGTCCTCCGGGAACACGTGATAGATGACCAGGGGGAAGAGAGGCTTCCCGGAAACCGTGAGGGACCGGTCGGGGTTGACTCGGCGGCCGCCGCCGGGCCGCGCGGTGGTGACCCTGACGGACCTGGAAAAGATCATCTGGTTGCGCGCGTACGCCTTGACCGCGAGCGTGTGCAGGGCTCCCTTCCAGGGAGGGGTGTCGACGAAGATCTGCCTCCGGTCGTGGGAATCGAGCGACACCCTCGCGGCGAGGCTCGTCGTGCCGGCGGGCGTCTCCAGGATCACCGCGATCTCGACGGGCAGCGGGAGGCTCCGGTCCACGTGATCGACGCACACCGCGATCTTGTCCTGAAACGGCAACTGCTGGACGTAGGCTTCCAGGGGTGGAACGGCCCCGAGTTGCCGGGCGCCTCTCGAGAGCTTGATCGCCGCGACCCGGACGTTCTTCATTCCACGCAGGAACTCGACCGCCTTGGTCGGATCCGACAGCAACGGCGCCTCGTCCTCGCGTGCCAGGTAGCGCGTGCGGTCGACGCCTCCGTCGACCCAGGTCCTGATGACCTTCATCCGTTCGTCGTAGGTGACCGCGAGGTGCACCCACCTGTTGACAGGGATCGGCGTGGCGCCGAAGAACGTCTCGTCGTCGACGGGGTAGTGCTTGCGCTGCATCAGGCTCGTGGTCGCGACCCGCTGCTTCGGAAAGGCCATGCCGCCGTTGTTGAGCTTGCCGTCCTTGAGGGCGAACGAAAACGACCCATCCTTGACCGCGAGCAGGCCACCGGCGCTGAGCGTCTTCTCGTCCTCGATGAGGAGTCGCACCTCGAGCGTGCACCCACCCTCGAGCCCGATCCTCCCTCCGTCCGCCACGGTGATGCGGTTGTCGCCCCCGCCACCGAACTTGAGGTAGGGGCCGACATCCGGGTCGTCGGCGCCAGTCCCCCCTCGCACGGCTGGAGTGAACCTGCCGGTTCGGTCAACGAGACGCCCGGTCGGCCTGTCGAATTCGAGGAGAAAGACCGTTTCGCCGCCGATCTCCCCCCCGGGATCCGAGGCGACCGCGGACGCCCTCGCCGCGACAGTGGATGGCGCCGGGGGATCCGTCTGCCATCCAGGGCGAGAGAAGCCTGCTCCGGCGAGGATCACTGTCATGGCGCTCAACGAACACGCCGTGACCGGCGACCTGCGGAACAGGGCACGGTGCATGCTCCCTTGGGGTTGTCGCATCGCCTTTGAACCCGGCTGCATCACTCGACTGCCGGCACAGGGCAAGCTGATCTGCGGTGTCGCAGCGGTAGGTTGCCGCGGATTCCGCGTGCACCTACGAGTGATCCGTGGCTCATCGCCAGCCGCCCGGCGAGCGTCGGCGAGGTTCCCCCGTGACCGGCCAGCGCCTCACTTCGACTGGACCTCTGGCCCATTGCGCGGGATCGCCCACCTGGCAACTTTGCAGTAGCCGGCATAGACCCGCGGAAAGGCCACCGCAAGGACTTCTCTCCAACCCTGCCGACCGCACAGCACCGGAGACAGGGGGGCCAACAGAACCTGGGCAGCGCCAGGCGCCGACAGGTACCAGACGACGAAGTCCTGCCGGAACAGGCACCAGTGGATCCTCGTCTTGAGCCCTGCCCAGCGGCCGCCGACTGCCACAGAGGGCCCCTCCAGCTTGCTGATGTCCACGAGGGTCTGAAGATACGTCTGCTGCCTCATCCTCGCGAATCGCTGGAGCGCCTCGACCGTGCTCGCGGCCATGGTGACGGACCCGGCATGGGTCCGGTACTTGACGAGGACCTCGCGGATGACGACGAGGCCATCCCTGAGTCCGGCCCGGGCGACGATCGAGCCATCCTCGATGTACCTGACAGCTAGAGGACCGAAGAACTCGAAGAGCTCCCGGCGGAAGCTCAAGGTGCAGCCGAACATGTGTTGGAGGTTGTCGCGTTTCAGGCGTGCCGCCAGCTCCACTTGGTCCGTGATCTTGAGGGTCTGCCCCGACGAGACGGCGCCCAGCTCCCTGCCCTCGGCGTCGATCCGCATGTAGCCACTCGTGATGGCACTGCACGGCAAGTGGGTGGCCCACGCGTCCAGGAGCGTCCTGGTCCGGTGCGGCAGCGAGATGTCGTCCCCCGCCGCGGCAACGATGAGTTCGCCGTGGGCAAGGCCCAGCACGACTCGGTTGAGGTGCTCCGTCAGGCCGAGGTTCACCTCGTTGCGGTTCAGGACCACCTTGTGGGGCCCGCGGTACCCGGCCACCGTCTCCCGCATGATCTCGAAGGTCCGGTCGGTCGAGCAGTCGTCCGACAGGATGATCTCGAGCGGCTCGTACGTCTGCCCCAGCGCACCCTCGACCGCTTCGCGGATGTAGTGCTCCTGGTTGTAGGCGACCAGGGCAAACGTCACGAGCGGTCCTCCCGTCACGCGCGCCCCTTGGTGGCTTCCCGTCGCCACGGGCCGGGCGCCGAAATCTGAGGTCGCCCCGCAGACGTCCAGGAGCACTTCAGCTCATGACCCCAGCGAACCTTGCGCCCAACAACAGCCCAGGACCAATCGGGTGGACAAAGACCGACATCGGCACGCCCCCGGCGGCTCACGCGGGCCGCCCGGAGGAGGTGCTTCCCCACTTGAGGAGCTGGCGGGCTGCCGCGCGGAAGTAACCCCGCTTCGCTTGGAGCGAGAAGCGCGGCGAGAACAGTATCCTGTGAAGCAGTACCCACGCCTTGAACCGTGACTTGTAGAACCGGTCCGCGATGATGCCTCGGGCCATCATGTCTCGCAGGGCCTGCCTGGTACGAGCCACGACCGGGGAGGGCAGGCTCCAGTGACGTTCCGCAAACCTGAGGTCACGGGAATGTTGGCGGTAGAGGCTCTTGATCGCCGAAGCGTCGATGCCGTACGAGAGGTTCCGGTCGTGGACTCGATAGGCGACGCCCACACGATTGGAGTGGGAGACTGCTCCTCTCAGTAGCCCCCGGAAGACAAGCGCGGCGTCTTCCACCTTGCAACGCTCCGACAATGCACCGAACGCGGCGTAGGGCGCGCGGCGATATGCGCGAGACGCCCCAAGACCCGGGGGACGTTTGCCCTTGGCGTAGTCCTCGAGCGTGTAAGGCCCCTCCCTGACATCCGACCATAGTGGTCGCAGGACGCGACCCTGATGGTCCACGTAGCGGAGCTTCAGACTCACCGAAACCACGCTGGGATCGCGCAGGAAGACATTGACAGTGTCGGAGACTCGGGTCGGCAGCGAAACGTCATCGCCAGCCCCGAGGACCAGGATGTCAGCGTTGCCAAGCGAAAACGCCCGGCTGACATGACCGCACAGGCCGAGGTTGGCAGGGTTGCGGTTGAGTGACACGCGGTGCGGGCCAGTGTAGTCAGACGCGCACTGCCTCATGATCTCGAACGTCCGGTCGGCTGAGCAGTCGTCCGACAGGATGATCTCGAGCGGGTCGTACGTTTGTGCCAGCGCGCCCTCGACCGCCTCGCGAATGTAGCGTTCCTGGTTGTATGCGAGTACGACGAACGCCACGGGAGGCCGCGGCGTCACATGCCCTCCCGGTTGACGACCCGCTGCCATACGCGAGTCAGGTCGAGCCCGACCTTGCGCTTGAGAATGCGCAGATCGACAAACGCGGCGACGATCGCCACCACCCCGGCCAGCCATCGCCCCATCCCCCAGGGGTCTGCCGCGAGCGCTGCCATCACCGCGCCGCCGCTCGCGATGCTCAACGCGATGAGCCCAAGGGCGTGTCTCGACCACGTGAACCCGGTCAGCCACAAGCACACCAGGACCATCTCCGCCGTGAAGGCCACGTAGGCCGCGAAGAACGAGACACCGCAACCGAGCAAACCCAGTGAGCGAATGCCTGCATACAGCAGAACAACGTGGAAAAGCGCGGAGACTGCTTCGGTAGCCATGTAGACACGGCCTCGGCCCAGGGCGAGCTGGACGAACGCCATGGGCCAGCTCACCACGCGCAGTCCGACGCCGAGGATCTGCCAGCGGATCACTTCGGTCGCGGCGACGAAGTCGGCGGAGTAGAAGATCCGCAGCACCCAGGGGGCGAGCACCAAGGTCGCCAGCAACCCCGGCATCGCAAGCAGCAAGCCCATCTCGGTTTGCTGGTTGACGAGCCGGTTGACCGCGGCTGGGTCAGACGCGACGGCCGTGAGGCGGGGGTAGAAGTCGGCACCCATCGCCGAAAGCACGACGCCGACATAGACCGACGACAGCGCCCAGGTCGCGCTGTAGAGCCCGACCGCGTCGAGACCCAGCTCGCGGACCACCATCGCGCGGGTCAGCCAGGCCACGCCTGCGCCGCACAGGCCAGAGACGAGGAACGCCGAACCCATCGACAGGAGGGGCCGCGCCTCGACCCACGTCTCGCGCCACGACAGGGTCACGTCCGCCACGTGCACCCGTCGCGCGTACCACCACGAGGTGAGGATCCCGAGGGCGGAGACCGCGACCAGGAACGGTGCGATGCCGCGCTCGCGAAGCACGTAGACCAGCACGATGCTGGCGACCGTCCCGAAGGTGGCGCCGAGCACATTGCAGGCGGCGAGCTCTCTGAGACGACGGAGGCCCTGCAGTAGGGCGGTCTGGCCGGCGGAGATACCGGTGAACAGGAGCGTCAGCGACATGAGAGCGACGCCCCAGGCATACCCGCTTGACCCGAACGTGGCGCGCGCCAGCGGGACCGCGAGGACCAGCACGGCCAGCATCCCCAGCAAGCCCGACAACCGCGCCACTCGCCGCAGCGTCGCCACCGTGCGCGCGACCCGGGCGTCGTCGCCCGTCGCGGCGGCCTCTGCGATCTGGCGCACACCGGCGGAGCCGACTCCGAACCCCGTGACCGTCCCCACGAGTCCCGTCGCCGCCTGGTACATCCCGGCGATGCCCACCCCCGACGGCCCGAGCATGAGGGCGAGCGCCTTGGTCCGGATGATCCCGAGGCCGATGTTGGCGACCTGCGCCCCGCCGATGATCCCTGTCGACCTCAGGATCATCCGGTAGGATCCCTGCGGCGTCTCGCTCACGCACCCCCCAGGGACCGAACCGTGCCTACCACCGCCTCCGCCGCGTCACGCCCGAGGTGCGGCCCGATCGGCAGGCTCAGCACCGTGTTTGCGAGCGCCTCTGCGATCGGATAGGCGCCGGGCGTCATGCCGAGCTCGGCATAGGCGGTGGAGAGGTGCGGCGGGACCGGGTAATGGATCATCGTTCCAACGCCCTGTGCCGTCAGCGTCGCTTGGAGGGCGTCCCGCCGCGGGTGGCGCACGACGAACTGGTGCCAGATCGGCTCGGCCCAAGCCGGCACGCGAGGCAGGCGCAGCTCGGGGATGTCTCGCAGGCCCTCGAGATAGCGGACGGCGATGGCTGCGCGACGCGCGTTCCACTCGTCGAGGTGGCCGAGCTTCACGCGGAGTAAGGCAGCCTGCAACGGGTCCAGTCGCGAGTTGAATCCCTTGACCTCGTTGAGGTACTTGACCCGCGACCCGTAGTTGCGGAGCACGCGCACGCGGTCCGCCAGCTCGGCATCGTCGGTCGTCACGGCCCCGGCATCGCCGAAAGCGCCGAGGTTCTTGCCGGGGTAGAAGCTCCAGCCGGCGGCGTGGCCAAGACTCCCCGCTCTCCGGCCCTTGTAGCGCGCACCATGCGCCTGGGCGGCGTCCTCCAGGACCTTCAGGCCGTGGCGGGCAGCGATCTCGTTGATCGGGTCCATGTCGGCGGTCTGGCCGTAGAGGTGGACGGGGAGGATGGCCCTGGTCCGGTCGGAGACGGCCGCCTCGATCCGCGCCGGGTCGATGTCGTAGGTCCCTTCGTTAGGCTCGACCGGCACGGGCGTGGCGCCGGCGTACGAGACCGCGAGCCACGTCGCGATGTAGGTGTTCGACGGGACGATGACCTCGTCGCCCTCGCCGATGCCCCATGCGCGCAGGACGAGGTGGAGCGCTTCGAGCCCGTTGCCGACTCCGACACAGTGCGTGACGCCGCAGAAGGCCGCCCACTCGCGCTCGAACGCCTCGACCTCCTCGCCGAGGATGTACCAGCCCGAGTCCATGACCCGGTGGTAGGCAGCGTCGAGCTCCGCGCGCAGCTCGGCATAGCCCGCCCCGACGTCGAGGAAGGGTACGTTCACTGGGCGTCACTCCTGGCGAGCCTGAGGAACTCGTCGTAGTCGCGGATGTAGTCGTGTGCGTCGTACTTCTCGGAGGCGAGCACCAGCAGGACCGCGTCGGCGGAGAAACGGTACTGAATGCCCCAGACCATCCTGGTGAGGTGGAGCGCCAGGGTCGGGCGCGACAAGCGAACCTCCTCACGCTGTGTGCCGTCGCCGACGATCACGCTGCAGGCGCCGTGGACGCAGATGAGGAGCTGCTCCAGGTGCCGGTGCGCGTGCTCGCCGCGGACCTCCGGACCGGGCACGGCATGGACGAAGTAGTAGCGTTTTGGCAGGAACGGCAGCCCGGTTCCGACCTCGCCGAAGGTGAGCTTCCCGCGCAGGTCGACGACCTCCGGAAGTTCGATCAGTTCGGCGCCGCGGACATGCAAGTGGGTTGGCGCCCTGCGCGTGTTGTCCGCGACCGGCGTGGCATCGCCGACTCTCTTGGCATCGACGTAGCCCGTGATCCTGGCGGGGTTGCCCATGACGATCGACTTGGGCGGCACGTTGCGGGTGACGACCGCACCCGCGCCTACCATCGCCTTCAGACCTATCACAAGCCCCGGAAGGACAGTGGCGTTTGCCCCAACGGATGCGCCCTCGCGAACGACGGTCGGTGGGTATGAAGCCAACTTGTGGCCGGACCGCGGGAACGGATCGTTGGTGAACGTCACGTTGGGGCCCACGAAGGCGTCGTCCTCGAGGGTCACGCCGTCCCAAACCTGAACGCCGCACTTGACGGTCACCCGGTCGCCGATGACGACCTGGTTCTCGATGAACACGTGGTCGCAGATGTTGCAGTCCGCCCCGACCACAGCGCCTGGCAGGATGTGGGCGAATGCCCAGACCTGTGTTCGCGGACCGATCGTTGCACCGTCCTCAACGATTGCCTGGGAATGAATGTACGCATCAGGGCTGATCATCCTGCGCTCCTCCTCACCTCAGCGTTCCCCCTTGCCGTCATGCCTGCGGCGCGGTGCCCGACGGTACGCCGACTCGACCGCCGCCACTGTCTGCCGGGTCACACGCCACCCTCGGCGGGCCCTAGCGGGGACGCGCCTTCTTCTGTCGCGCCGAGGCGAGAGGACCCTCGCCAACGACGACCTTGCTCGGGGCCTTGTAGGACGCCAGGGCGGCGAGGCACGCCTTGCGTATCCGCAGCTTGAGCCCGGCGGCGTCTTCGGGAACCTGCACGACGACCCTGGCAGCCACGATCTGGCCGAGCAGCGGGTGCGACTCCCCGTACACGACGGCGTCCGAGACGTTCTCGATCTTCAAGATCACGTCCTCGACCTCTCCCGGGTAGACCTTCTGCCCGCCGACGTTAATCACGTCTGTGACTCGACCCAGGATGCGGACGTACTCGCCGTCGACCTCCACACTGTCCTGGGTGTTGAACCAGCCCTCGTCGTCGAGCTCGGACGGCGCGTTGAGGTAGCCGACCATCGCGTACGCCGACCTGATCCAGAGGATCCCGTCGACGACCTTGGTCTCGAAGCCCTCGCCGCCGATCCGGACCCACAGCGAGCCGTCGGGCCTGGACTGCGACCGCAGCACCCCGACCTCTGACAGCCCGTACGTCTGCTGCAGCTCGACGCCCGGGAACGCCGCCCGCAGACGGTCGAGGGTGGCCTGGGGCATGACCTCGGTCCCGTACGTGATCCGCTTGAGCGAGCCGAGGTCGTACTGCCGGTGGAGGTTGGACGCCATCAGCATGGTCAGGAACGACGGCGTGGTGGGGAGCAGCTCCACGCGGTGGGCCTGGATCGCTGCGCAGACGCTCTCGAGGGAGCGCGTGCGGACCGTGACGACGTGGCCCAGGCTCGAGGTGATGGCCAGAATTGTGTTGATGCCACCGAAGTGGTCCAACGACAGGAACGGGATCGCGGTGACGGCCTGCCTCGGCGTGCGGAACTTCCCGGCGAGGCGGCCGACGTCGTGGAGTATTCCCTTGGGCTTGCCGGTGGAGCCCGAGGAGAAGAAGACCACGCCCGCCGCGCCTGTGCGGCGAAACTCCTCGAGCAGCGCGCTGTCCGAGGCGACCCGTCGCTCGGCGAGCACCGCCCCGGTGCCGTCGTCGTCGAACTCGGCGAGCCAGTCGCAGCCCGAGACGCCGAGCGCGGCCGACATCCCGATGACCGACTCCCGCGACAGGGGGACCGCGATGTTGCGGCCGCGCGCCAGGGCCATGAGCAGGCAGAACGCATCCGGCGAGTAGTCGCCGAGGACGGCGACCGTCTCGCCGGGGCGGACGCCCGCCGCGGTGAGCCGCGCGCTCCACGCGTCGATGCCGGCCAGCAGCTCTCCGTACGAAACCTGCCGCCGTTCGTGGGTGAATGCCGCCCGGCCCGGTTCGGTCGCGAACCGCTCGAGTAGCCACCCCAGTTGCACGTCTGTCGGCAACTCTATCGTAGCCATCATCAATATCGCCCGGGCATCCCTGCCCCGGGCGTCGCACACCCTCGGGCCCGGACGGCCTACACCTCGACCAGGGCCGACGCGGCCGACAGGCCGACGCCGAAGCCGGAGAGCAGGACGCGCATGCCGGGGACGAGCGCGCCCTGGTCGTCCGCCTGCGCGAGCGCGATCGGGATCGACGCCGACACCGTGTTCCCGACGCGCTCGAGGTATCGGAAGGACCTCCCGGCCGGGATGCCCATGAGCTTCTCGAGCGAATCGAGGGTCAGGGCGCTCGCCTGGTGGAATACGAAGAGGTCGACGTCCTCGACGGCGAGGTGGTTGCGCGACAGCAGGGCGCCGACCTGCGCCGGGACGACCGAGTTGATGAACGACCAGACGCCGAGGCCGTCCATGTGAATGCTGTCCCGCGTTCTCGAGTTGCCGCTGGCGTCGACCTCGACGGCGCCGGCGCTGGTGTCGAGCCGCTCGCGGAAGCCGCCGGCCGGCACCCAGAACTTGCGCCAGTTCCGGCCGCTGCTCCACAGCTCGAAGTCGAGCAGCTTCAGCCTGGCCGACCCTGCCGCGACCACGGCCGCCGTCGCGCCGTCGCCGAACAGCACGCGGGCCGAGCGGTCGCCGGGGTGGATCAGGCGCGAGTACGTGTCGGCGTTGATTAGAAGCAGCCGTTCCCCCTGGCCTCCGAGGATGAGGCCCCGGCATACGGCGAGACCGTATACGAACCCGGAGCACGCGAGCGTCATGTCGAACGCCAGGATCTCGTCCCGCAGGCCCAGCCGCTCCTGCAGGAGGAACGCGTTGGACGGCATCACGTAGTCCGGCGTCTGGCAGCAGAAGACGATGCCGTCGAGCCTGTCGAGCGCCCCGTCGCCGCGCAACGCCTCGCACGCCCGAAACGCGAGGTCCAGCGCGGTCTCCCCGGGGGCGGCGATGCGCCGCTCCAGGACGCCGGCCTTTGCGGCCGCCTGCGGCATCCTCCACCCGGGGTTCTCGGCGGCGAGCGCGTCGTTGGTGACGATCGCGTCCGGCAAGCCGATCCCGATCGACTCGATGCCGACGATCCGCGTCACGCGGTCCCCGCTCTCGCGTCGCGCGGCGGGGCGGCCGCACCGGTCATCCCCAGGAACCTCAGGAGCGGCCTGTTCTGCGTGCGGACGGCCAGGAAGGGCGAGCAGTCCCCGTGGCCGGGACAGACGAGCGCCTCGTCGGGGATTCCATCCCACAGGCTCAGCAGGGTGGCCTTGAGCGTCTCCCGGTCCCCTCCCGGCAGCTTCGAAAGCCCGACGCCGTGGCTGAAGAGCGTGTCCCCGGAGAAGAGCCCGTTCCCGTAGCGGATCATGCAGCTCCCAGGCGTGTGGCCGGGTGCGTGGAGGATCGTGAGGGGCCGGTCGCCGATCGACCCGGGCGCGTCGCCCATCGGGGTCACCCGCGGCAGGTCCATCGTGAAGGGGATCTTGAAGGCCATCAGGAGGAACTTGGCCCGGCCCAGGGTCGTCGAGTCGGCCTCGTGGAGGTAGCAGGGCGCCCCGTACTTCTGCTGGAAGAACGCCGCGCCGCCGACGTGGTCGAAGTGACCGTGCGTGCAGAAGACGTGGAGAGGCTTCAGACCCAGCACGACCAGCGCGTCGTCAATCCCCCCCGGGTCCGTCCCAGGGTCCACGAGCAGGCACCTGCCTGCAACTCCGGTCGCACAGATGTACGTGTTGGACGGAAAGACGCAGTTCACGACCTGCCAGATGCCGGGCCCGACCTCGAGGGGTGCAGGCCTCTGCGCCACCTAGTTCACCCCGCCGAGGAAGAGCGTCTGCGCGGTGACATAGGAGCTCCGCTCGGACGCGAAGAAGTCGACGACGTTGAGGATGTCGTCCGGAGTGGCGAACCGGGGGATCGGCAGGCCCGCGACGGCGGAGCGGATCTGCTCCTCGGGGAGCTGCGCGAGCATGTCGGTCGCGATGGCGGTGACGGCCAGGGTGTTGACGGTGATGTTGAACGGGGCGAGCTCCTTGGCCAGGACGTTCCCCATGGTGCGGAGCCCTGCCTTGCAGGCGGCATAGACCGAGTCCCCGATCGGCTCCAGGCTCGACGCCATCGAGCCGATGTTGATGATCCGTCCCCACTTCCCCTTCTTCATGAGCCTCGCCGCCTCCCGCGACACCAGGAAGGGTGCGACCAAGTTCGTGTCGATCATGTTCCTGACGGCGTCCACCGGCATGATCAGCGCGTGCTGGGACAGCAGGACCCCAGCGTTGTTCACGACGATGTGCAGCGCCGGAAACTCCCTGCGCAACGCGAGGAAGGCCTCCTGGATCGCCGCGGGTTGCACGAGGTCCACCTGGAGGTGGCGGTACGACTCGTGGGCGAAGGTAGCCTCGCCTCGGGCGAAGCCGACGACGGTGCCCCCCTGTTCGAGGACGTGCTCGGCGATCATCCGTCCGACGCCGCGCCGGCTACCGGTGACGAGGACCACCCGACCTGTGTAGAGTCCCGGCGCCACGACCTCAGCTCCTTCCACCCGTCAGTTGCAGGATGAACGCGCACAACGACCGGACGTCGGCGAACGGGGATTCCTCCCGGTTCAGGGCGTCCTCGCCGGTGAGACAGATCGGCACGCCCAGTTCGTCGGAGAGGGCCGTCTCGATGTCCACGATCACCGACACGAGCGCCAGCGAGTCCAGGAGCGAGCTCTTGCCGAACAGCGCGGTTTCGGGCGCCAGCGGTACCTGCGCCTGACCGTCTCGTTCTTCGTTGAGATTCGTCAATGCCTGATAGACGATCCTAAGCGCGGATTCCTGGGTGATGGGCACGGGAACTCCCCCTTCGTCGTGATGCCCTGCTACTGACCTCGAACCGCCGTGCTGCGTCCAGCCGAAAGCAGAGCCAGCATCCGCGGCAATGTGGTCCGTCGGTACTCCTCCTCCAGGAGACCCATGCAGATTGCGTCCTGGAAGTGCCCGCCGATGAAGTAGTGCCGGCGCAGACGGCCTTCCTCCTTCATCCCCATGTAGAGCTGCCACCTGTGCATCGCCACGTTCTCGGAGGCGATCGTTCCATAGACCCGCGCGAGCTTCAGTCGGTCGAAGGCCAACTCGTAGAGCAGCTTCAACGCCTCAACCGCGGCAGGGATGCCCCTGGCCGTCTCTTCCTCTCCGATGAGGAAGTGCCCTGCTTCCGCCCGGCGGTGCCAGGTGTCCACGTCGATCAGGGAGATCATGCCGGCGGGCTCGCCGGTTTTGAGCTCGATGACGAAACAGAAGTCGTCAGAGGGCCGTGTCGCAATCCATCGTTCCTGCGCAGCCGGGGTCGCTGCCCCCCGGTTGAGATGTCGCGCCCGTGCGCTCTGTCTCCACCGGAAGGTCACCGCCGCGTCCTCCACGACGAGCGGCCGCAGGTTCACGAACTCTCCTCGTAGTGTGATCGGTTCCTGCATCCGCTCACCTCTCCCGATAGACCCCGCCGAGGATCTCGCCGCAGACCGCACGGCGAGGTTCAGTGCCTCTCGGATCTTCTCGCACGCCCTCTCCGGGCACCCTCGACCGCGGCGCTCGCCAACCGTTGTGTGGCCTTCCCGTCCAGCGGGCCGAGGACGTTTTCCCGGATCTTCCGGCGTCCCTCCGCGAGCCAGGAACGATCGCTCAGCGCGCGCCGGACGGCGGGAACCAGGTCCTCCGCCGCCCGCGCGAGGCACACCGTGTCCTCCTGCACCAGGAAGCGGAAGTGCTTGCGCAGCCAGTCCTCGTGGAACATACGGCCGTACTCTTCCGGGATCAGCGGGTTGAACGTCGGGACGATGGTCGGTGTGTCGAAGATCGCTGCCTCGACGGTGAAAGTCGACCCGGGACTGATGCACACGTCCGCGTGGCGGAGGAGGTTGCCGGCGAGCACGACCTCATCCCGCGAGGGCCACCATCGCATGCCCGGGCAGTACCTGGTGTACCGGGAGAACACCACGTCATCCCGGAACCGGAAGTCGTCGAAGTAGTGGTCGATCGAACGTGGGTGGAGCCGCAGGACAACCTGCGGCGGGCCAGGCAATTTCTCCCGATCCAGGGCCGCCATGAACGCCCTGAAGGTGCCTGTCTCGTCCCAGAACATCCGGATCTGCCCCAACGTCGCGTACAACAAGATCGGTCGAGCGGGATCCAGACCTAACCGGCCGCAGAGGTCCTCACGCGTCCAGGCGCCGGCAGGGTCGAAGTAGGGGTCGAATACCGGGGCTCCGATCACCTCGATCTGCCGCGGCGAGAACCCGCCCATCTCGACCAGGCCGCCCCGCATCGCTGGCGACCAACACGTCAGGTGGTCCGGTCGGGACCGCTGTTGGTAGTACGGGTGGTCCCACGAGAAGACGTTCCCGACTGTCGCGATCCCCTTGCGACGGCACATCGCCAACAGTCCCCCACCGAGCGGACCATTGAGATCCATGGAGACGAAGCAGTCCGGCCGCGTCTCGTCGACGATCCGGCTCCAGGGAGCACCGTCGGCCGCGGTGACCCGCTCGCCCAGGCTCTGCCACAGCCCGCGCCGGACCCTGCCCAGCCCGTGCCGGCAGAGCCACCTCCCGAGGCGCGCTTCGTACGAGATCAGCCGCGGAAACCGGGCCGCGTACCCGGAGTCGGCGGAGACGTAGGAGAATCGCGTCCCGGACACGCGGTACCGCTCGACGAACGGCTCGAAGCACGCACCGGGTGAGAGCACGTGCACCTCGGCGCCCAATTCCAGGCAGCGGTCCAGGAACCCGTTCTCGAGGGTCGCCCCCGCCACCCGCCCGTCAGCGATCTCGATGAGCAGGCGCAGGCGGCTCCCGACTTCCGGCTTCACTTCGCCCCCACGTAACGTGTTGCGTCGACCGCGGCGCAGATGAGGTGGATGACGACGGCGTGAGCTTCCTGGATCCGTGCGACCGAGGGCGACGGGACCGCGATGCAGGCGTCGGCCAGGGGGCCGAGCTCGCCGCCGCCGGCACCGGTAAGCGCGACGACCTGCAACCCCAAGGCTCTGGCGCGGCGGGCGGCCTCGACGACGTTCGGCGAGTTCCCGCTCGTGCTGATGGCGACTGCAACGTCGCCCGGCCGCCCGAGCGCCTCCACCTGCCGGGCGAAGATCTCGGCCTGGCCGAAGTCGTTACCGAGCGCCGTGACGATCGACGAGTTGGCCGTGAGGGCGATCGCGGGCAGCCCCGCGCGGTCGCGCTGGAACCGCCCGACCAGCTCGGCCGCCATGTGCTGCGCGTCGGCGGCGCTGCCGCCGTTGCCGAACACCAGCACCTTGCCGCCCTCGGCCAGGGCTCGCACGACGAGCCGCGACGCCTGCAGGATCTCCGGCCCGAGCGTGCCGGCCATCGCCTGCTGGACGGCCACGGTCTCGGCGATCTGCGCGCGAATGCCCGCCAGCGCGTCCTCGTCCGCCGCCGGACCCGCAGTGTCCGGGCTGTCATCCGTCGAGGCGCGTTGACCCGACCGCAGGGCCAGCTCCACGGCCTCGGCGACCGCGCCCCGGCCGCCCGGGCTCGCCAGCACGATCGAGGCTGCTGCTTTCGCCTCGGCGCTCGCGTCGTGCGGCGCCAGGCCGAGCCCGACGGCCGCCAGCGCCGGGGCGTCGCGATCGGCATCGCCGACGTAGCAGACGGCGTCGAGCCCGACTCCGGCGTCTGCCGCTAGCTGGCGCACCGCGGCGAGCTTGTCCTTGGCGCCCTTTGCGACCGACTGGACCGCCAGTCGGCCGGCGACGAAGTCCACCCAGGGCGCGTCCTCGCCCGTCACCAGGCCGACGAGCAGACCGCGCCGCCGCGCCTCGAACACGGCGTCCACGTCGCGCATGAAGAGCGACTTCTCCTCGTCGCCCCGCGCCGAGCAGCGCACCGTCCCGTCGGTGAGGACTCCGTCCACGTCGAGGAGCAGCAGGGCGATCGGCGACCGGGGCTGACGCATCACCGTTCCTGGCGCCGCAGCTTGGCCCGCACCGGGACCTCGCTGTCGTAGACGCGCTTGCAGCCGTCGCCCATGGCCTTCTCGATCACGCGGATGTCTCGCACGAGTCGCGACAGGCCGTGCGGCTCGATGGATGCCGCCTGATCGCTGCCCCACATGGCGCGGTCGAGGGTGACGTGGCGCTCGACGGAGCAGGCGCCGAGCACGGTGGCGGCCTCGGTCGTCTGCAGCCCGACCTCGTGCCCCGAGTAGCCGACCGGGCAGGGAAACTCCTGCTGCAACGCGTGGATCACCCTTAGGTTCAGCTCGTCCGGCTTCGACGGGTACGTGCTCGTGCAATGCATGATCACGAGGTCCTCGGTGCCCAGGATCGCGACGGCGCGGCGCACCTCGTCCATCGTGCTCATCCCGGTCGAGAGCAGGATGGGTCGCCCGAGGGCGCGGTGATGGCGGAGCAGCTTCTCGTGGGTAAGGAGCGCCGAGGGGATCTTGTAGCAAGGCGGCGAGAAGCGCTCGATGAAGTCGACGGAGCCCTCGTCCCAGCACGACGCGAACCAGAGGATTCCGCGCTCGCGACAGAAGCGGGCGATTTCCTCGTACTCGGCCTGGCCGAACTCCAGGCCCTCCTTTAGGGCGCGGTTGGTCGCCCCGAACGGCGACTCCCGTGCCTTGTCGAGCTCCTCCGCCGAGTACACGACGTCGACCGTCCGCTTCTGGAACTTGACGGCATCACACCCCGCCGCGACCGCGACGTCGATCAGCCGCTTGGCCACGGCCAGGTCGCCGTTGTGGTTGATGCCGATCTCGGCGATGACGAAGCAGGGGTGACCCGGTCCGACCAGCCGGTTCGCGATCCGTACCGCGTTCTGTCCCATCACGACACCTCCGGGCGAGTCCGGGTCCGACCGGATGCCCCATGCGAGCTCTCACACCACGTCTGCAAACGTCGCCTCCATCCGGCGGAAGTAGAAGGCGCCAGTCACCAGCAACGTCAGCGCCATCAGCGCCGACACCGCCACCATGGCGCCGGGCGCAGTCTTGGTACCCAGGAGCGCCCACCGGAAACCCTCGACCACCCCGGCCATCGGGTTCAACCCGTACAGGGTCCGCCACGGCTCCGGCAGCAGGCTCGAGGGATAGGCGATCGGCGTCGCGAAGAGCCAGAACTGCACCAGGAACGACACGATGTGCCGGACATCGCGGTAGCGGACGTTGAGCGCCGACAGCCACAGGCCGGCGCCGAGCGAGGTGACAAGGGCGAGGAGCACGAACCCGGGCAACCAGACGACGTTGGCGGTCGGGACGATCCGGTACCAGAGCATGAGCCCGAGCAGGACCGCGAAGGCGATGCACATGTCAACGAGTGCCGAGGCGGCGCTGGACATCGGCACCACGAGCCTCGGGAAGTACACCTTCTTGATGAGGTTCGCGCTTCCCACGAGGCTGTTCGACGCCTGCGTCAGGCTGGTCGAGAAGAACCCCCACGGAACCAGCGCCGCGAAGGCGAAGATGGGGTACGGCAGCCCGTCGGACGGGACCTTGGCGAGCCTTCCGAAGAAGAGGCTGAACACTGCCATGGTCAGGAGGGGCTGGAGCACGGCCCACGCCGCACCCAAGACGGTCTGCTTGTAGCGGACCGTGATGTCCCGCCACGCCAGCAGACGCAGCAGATCGCGGTACTCCCACACCTCGCGAAAGTTGACGGGAGCCCAGCCCTTGATGGGCCGGATTCGGGTCACCGGGGCCATACTGGCCGGAGGGGGCGCGTCAGCGATCATCGCGAACCTGGGCCTGGTCGTTGTGCCTCGTGCGGAGCAGGAACTCTACAATTGGGATGTCAGCCGGCTCGTCGATCTGCCACGAGTCGAGCGCCGACATCCGGTACACGGCGATCGAACCTCCCAGGCGGCACCCGAGATCCCTGAGCACCGAGGGCCGGAAGACGTAGATGGACCCGTTCTCGACCAGGTCCTCGGGCGCTTCCTGCCGGCGGGGACGGGCCTGCGGATCGTAGTTCAGCGGGACGGGCCCCGCCGGCCCGTTACGCCACAGGAAGCCGTGGCTGGGCCCCGCCGAGAAGAGCGAGTCCGCCTTCTCGCGCTTCAGGGTGGCGATCGCCTGCTGGATGTCGGCTGCCGTTCGGAGTGGCGAGGTCGCCTGCAGGAACACCACGAGATCCGGTTCGTAGCCCTCGCCCGCCCTGAGTTCGTCCAGCACGTGGAGCAACGCCGACTCGGAGGGCGCCTCGTCCCCGGCGAGCGGCGCCGGCCGGCGGACGACCTCGGCCCCGTGCGCCAGTGCCACATCCGCAATGGTTCCCGAGTCCGTCGAGACGACGAGCCGGGTTACCGTCGGGGTTGCCAGCGCCTGGTCGATGGTGTACGCGATGAGCGGCTTGCCCGCCAGCGCGAGGAGGTTCTTTCCCGGGATGCCCTTCGACCCACCCCGCGCCGGGACGATCGCCAGCACCTTCCCCGCGGATCTCACTGGCTCACTCCGCCCACCGGTGCGGCATTGCGTTCGGCACGCTGCGCGACGTCGGCCACGCGCGCACCCAGCCGTCGGGCCTCGTCCCGAAGTGTCGCCGACTTCTCGAGAAGATGTGCGCTCAACCCGGGCCGGTCGTGTCGCAGCCGGCGCGCCTCGTCCACGATCTCGGCGCGGCAACTCCGGAGCGAGGTCGCGTCGAACGGCGTCGTCCGGTGCCAGCCCAGGTGCTCGCACAGGCCCTGCATCTTGTGATTGTTGGCGGTGAGCGGGACGAAGGGACAGCCGACCATCGCGGCGAAGATGGCGTAGTGGTAGTGGCCGGAGACGAGAAACGACGCACCCTCGAAAAGCGGCCAGAGGTCGTGGAACTCGTGCTCCGGACCGAAGAAGAGCGACCCGGTCCGCCGGGCCACCTCGGCGAGCGGCAGGCACCAGGGGTCCTTGGCCACGAGAACGGCCTGCAGACCACCTTCCTTCAGCTCCCGCACCAGGGCCGTGACCTCGCCATCCCACGTTCCTCGCGGCATGCTGACCGGGAGTCCCGAAGCGCTCAAGCAGAAGTAGGCCCGGTCGCCGAGGTCGTGCCAGCGGCGCCACGCCTCGACCCGCTCCCGGGAGAAGTCGCCGGAATCCAGGGCGAACACCACGTCGGGGAAGAGCTCTGCCTTCGTGATCCCGAGTGCCTGCAGATTCGTGAGCGAGCGTGGCTCCCGGACCGCGACGAGGTCGAGGACCGGGTAGACCAGCTTCACCATCCCCTTCATGATCGGCCGAAAGTCATCGAGCTGAGCGGTGTGGTTGACGATGCAACTCGCCTTGCCCAACCGGGTCCTGGCCAGCCACAGGAGGGACAGCCCGTGACAACCCTCCACCGTGTTGCCGTAGATGGAGTTCTCACCGTTGTAGACAATGACGTCGGCTCGGCCTGCAAGCTCCAGGAACTCGACGGCCTGGGGGCCGCCACGACCGGCCACCCACTCGTCGGCGAAGTGGTCGAAGTCGTCGGCGACGGACGGGTAGAAGTCCTGGTGCGTCGAGATCCGGTTGAGGAGTGGACGGACAGCCGGCCAGCCGTCCGCCCTGAAGGTCACTCCACGCAAGCCGGGAGGGTGCAGCCGCCTATAGGAGCGACGAAGCCAGTCCCAGGGCAGGGTCGCGATGTCAAGGTCCGGCGCGCCGTCCTTGAGGATCCTGAGGAGTGACGGCGGCGAGGCCTGGGCGCCCCAGTTGACGTGGGCCGAGTTGTCGTTGATGAGGAGGATGCTCAGCTTCCGAGGCACATCTCTAACCAGTCTATGGGCTCCAAGGACCACCCGCGGCCATCAGACCTGGGGGGCAGACCCAGCCTCGCCTGAGTCGGGAGCCCGTCCCACGTCACGGGCGAGGTCAAGCCGGGAACTCCCGGGGCCTGGCTGCAGTCCCGGAATGGTCGAGATCCGACCGAGGTCGTTGCGATGGCTCACCCTCACCACCCCGGCCTATGGGCTCATGCGTCGTGAGACGAGCATCGTCCGGGCGCGAATCGACCAGGTTTTCACGCCCTGCCAGGTAGGACCCGCGCCCACGCTCTGCTCGCGTACGAACGCAAGCGCCAGAGGCCCCGCACAATTCTGGGCCGCGCAGCACGCTTCTGTGCCGCCAACCGCTCCTCGAGTATTCGAAGCCACGAACCAGTCACGCCCCGTTCCGCGGCCAACCTGACGACGCCCCCGTAACGGATGTCGGCGCGGGCCTGATCACCCAATCTCAAGGTCCGTACCTGCTGGTCATCGATGTCGCGTTCGAAGCACGGAGGCAGCCCCAGGCCCAAGACCCTGAATGTCAGGATGTTCCGCATGCACTTTTCACAATTGCAGCAGTTTCGGTCCTTCTGAAGCCCTTCCCAGCAGACGCGGAGATCACAGAGGAACTCACTCCAACCGCGCATGGCGAGAATCTTGTCCGACCTCTTGAAGGCAGCGCCGTCGGGAACGATCCGAAAGCAATCGCTCGACAGCAGCGGATCCGTAAGGGCGTTCACGCCTTCAGTGACGGTTCGCAGTTCCCGGTACGTGAACGTCTGCCCGATAAGTCCTTCCGTGCAGTCTCTGCTTAGCAAGCTCAAGCACGACGCGATGGCTGCGGCGTGTGAATGGTCCCAGTCCGCGACGATCGTCCGGTAGTTGGTGGCTACCGTGAACAGGTCGAGTCCCAGGCTGGAGAGAATCCGCGCAGAGCGAGCGGCCGCCGAGGCGAAGGCCTCGTTGTCACCCAGCGGGATGTCGAAGCCGTGGACCATGACTCCGGCCACGAGCTTACTTGGAAAGCGGGTTCCCATCGATCGAGCGTGTCGAAACGCGGTGAAACAGGAGTCCACTCCACCCGAGAAGGCCATGACCGCGCGCTTGGGTCTGGAGGTCAGTTCTGGCTCCTCCTCGCGGTCGGCAGTGATGGATACGCGTGAGAAGCTTGGCACAATCGCGCACCACGCAGCTTGAAACTCCTCGAGGCTGCGAAGGAGCGATGGCGTCACGTGGCCGTGGACCTGAACGTCGGACTTGCCCTGCATCAGCAAGAAGACCGTCCCAAGGACGAAGTGGTCGGCGGTAGTCGAGAGGTGGGGCTGCTGCCTCTCGGGGACGCTGTACCAGAGTGCCAGTCGTTCGCGCCCAGGAACTTCGATCGAGGCAGAGAGGTGGATTGCGCTGCCTTCTCGGCGGGGTTCTTCGGGCCAGATATGTATGACGCTCATCTTCTACCACCAGTCTTGGTGGCCACCCCTCAGGGGAGCCGGCTAATCCACCACGGCCTGCACGCGCCAATCGGCTCGGGGCGCCAGGATGCGGTCAGACACGCTCTCGACCTGTTGCCCGCCCTCGACGGCGATATCCACCCATTCCGAGTAGAACCGCTCGGTCGGACCACTTTCCGGGTGAGCGATGACCTTGACCCGCGAGGTATACCCACGCGGCCGCAGCCAGAGTGCAGGCAGGGCGATCTCGACGTCATAGCGCCCGGTCCGTGCCAGCTCGGGACGACGTTCCGAGTCGACCGCGTCGAGAACCAGATTCATGCCCTCCGGCGTGGTGAGCCCGAGCTGCACAAAGACGTTCCAGTAGGCCTTCCTGACCTCGAGGCGGAAGCTGAACGTGAGCGGGGTCGAGGGGTCGATCGGCGATCCTGCAGGCGCGACCTGCAGGTCGCGGACAGCAACCCACTCGCGACGCGAGGTCGCTGCCTCCTCGTCGCGAGCGGCGACCAGGCGCCCGTACGAGGCGACGACCATGCCGATCGGGCCTTGTGCCGCGAGTCTGCCGGCATCCAGTAGCAGCCCACTATCACAAAGGCGCGAGACGGCGCCGAGGTTGTGGCTCACGAACAACACGGTGCGGCCTTCGCGCGCGATATCGCTCATTTTGTCGATGCACCTCTTCTGGAACGCCGCGTCGCCGACGGCCAGGACCTCGTCGACAAGCAGGACTTCGGTCCGGAGATGTGCGGCGACTGCGAACGCCAGTCGCAGGTACATGCCGCTCGAGTGGTGCTTGACGGGCGTGTCGATGAACCGCTCCACTCCGGAGAAATCTACGATCTCGTCGAACCGTTGGTTGATCTCCGACTGCCTCATCCCGAGAATTGTGCCGCTCAGGAAGATGTTCTCCCGGCCAGTCAATTCAGGGTGAAAGCCAGTTCCGATCTCCAGGAGACTACCCACCCGGCCGACGATGGCCGCCTCGCCTTCGGTGGGCGGGGTGATCCTTGAGAGTATCTTGAGTAGGGTGCTCTTTCCCGATCCGTTGCGACCGATGATCCCGAGCACCTGGCCCCGCGGGACCTCGAACGAGACGTCGCGCAGTGCCCAGAACTCCGCGTCGGCGTGTGACGCGACGTGAGCCCCTTCCCCCAGGGGTCGACGGAACTTCCCCAGGTGGTGACGAACGGAGTTGGTCAGCGCTTCCCTGAGGGTAGTCGCTCGTATGACCCTCGGGCCGATCGAGTAGCGCTTGCCGAGGCCCTCGACGATGATCGCGGGGCTACTCACCGCGGCGCACCTCGGCGGTCAACACCACATCCACCGGTGTTCTCGCCAGACTCGGCACGGGGACCGACGAGCCCGAGTGCGGCAGGCCGATCGTGCCGTGCCGCCTCACAACGCTCAAAGCCGACCATCGCCGACCGACCCGTGGTACTCGCGATACCACTCGACGAAGCGTCCGATGCCAGTCTCGATCGACGTCTTCGGTGCGAAGCCGACGTCGCGGCCGAGGTCGTCCACGTCGGCCCAGGTGGCCGGGACGTCGCCGGGCTGCATCGGCAGGAAGCGCTTCTCCGCGACCTTGCCGAGGGCGCGCTCGAGCGTCCCGATCAGCTCCATGAGCTCGACGGGGTTGTTGTTCCCGATGTTGTACAGGCGGTACGGCGCCGGGCTCGTGCCGGGGTCGGGGCGGTCGGCCGACCAGTCGGGGTCGGGGGTGGCCGGCCGGTCGAGAATTCGCGCCACGCCCTCGACGATGTCGTCGATGTAGGTGAAGTCGCGCTGCATCCGCCCGTGGTTGTAGACGTCGATCGGCTCGCCGGCCAGGATCGCCTTGGCGAAGAGGAACAGCGCCATGTCGGGCCGGCCCCAGGGGCCGTAGACCGTGAAGAAGCGCAACCCCGTACACCTCACGCCGTAGAGGTGCGCGTAGGTGTGCGCCATCAGCTCGTTGGCCTTCTTCGTCGCGGCGTAGAGCGACACCGGGTGGTCCACGTTGTGGTGCACCGAGAACGGCATCGCCGTGTTGAGGCCGTAGACCGACGACGACGAGGCGAAGACGAGGTGCTCGACCGGGTTGTGGCGACACCCCTCGAGGATGTTGAGGAAGCCGGTGACGTTGCTGTCGACGTAGGCGTGCGGGTTGATCAGCGAGTAACGGACGCCCGCTTGGGCCGCCAGGTTCACGACGTGCGAGAAGCGCTGGCGAGCGAAGAACTCCGAGATCCCGTCGCGGTCCGCGAGGTCCAGGCGGACGAACGAGAAGCCGGGGCGACCTTCGAGCTGCGCGAGGCGTGCGAGCTTGAGGGTCGGGTCGTAGTAGTCGTTGAGGTTGTCGAGGCCGACGACGACCTGGCCGTCGTCGAGCAGCCGCTTGCAGAGGTGAAACCCGATGAAGCCGGCGGCGCCGGTGACGAGGGTGGGACGGGCGATCGTGGTGGCGCTCATGTCGGGGACCTCAGGCCTTCACCACGTTCGGCCGCGGTGCCCGGTAGACCCCGCGGGTGTCGACGACGAGCGGCGCGTGCTCGGCGACGAGGTCGTAGTCCACGGCAGCGTGGTCGGTGACGACGATGGCGGCGTCGGTGGCGGCGAGGGTCTCGGCGGTCAGCGACACCGAGGTCAGTGTCGGCAGGTCGGGCCACGAGCGCATCCGCGGCGCGACCGGGATGTGCGGGTCGTGGTACGAAACGACGGCGCCGAGGCGCAACAGCTCCTCGATGATCTCGAACGCCGGGCTCTCGCGGGGGTCGTCGATGTCCTTCTTGTAGGCGATGCCGAGGACGAGGACCCTGCTGCCCTTGACCGACTTCTCGCGCTCGTTGAGGGCGAGCTGTAGCTTCTCCACGACGTAGCGGGGCATACGGACGTTGACGTCACCGGCCAGCTCGATGAACTTCGGCGCCTCGCCGGACTCCTTCGCTTTCCACGCTAAATAGAATGGATCCAGTGGTATACAATGCCCACCCCAGCCGGGACCGGGATTGAACCGGGTGAAGCCGAAGGGTTTCGTCGAGGCGGCGTCGAGGACCTCCCAGACGTCGATGCCCATGCGGTCGTAGACGACCTTCAGCTCGTTGACGAGGGCGATGTTGACGGCGCGGAAGATGTTCTCGGTGAGCTTGCTGGCCTCGGCGACGCGGGCGGAGGAGACGCGGACGGTGGTCGTGATGATCTGGTCGTAGAGCGCCTGAGCGAGGTCGCCGGAGAGCTGGTCCACGCCGCCGACGACCTTCGGCGTCGTGGTCGTCGTGAAGTCCTTGCGGCCGGGGTCCTCGCGCTCGGGGGAGAAGGCGAGGAAATAGGTGTCGCCGCAGAGGAGGGGTGGTGGCGCTCCTGGCGCGCCGGGATCCTTCGGTCGCTCCGCTCCCTCAGGACGACAGCGTGGCGGAGCTCCAGACGCGGCGGGATCCTTCGGCCCCTGCGGGGCCTCAGGATGACGGAGGGCGGGGGCAAGCCCCGCCTCTACGAGAGACGACGGGGCGGACGCTTCGAGGATGCCGCGGAGGAGCTCGTCGGTGGTGCCAGGGTAGGTCGTGGACTCCAGGACGACGAGCTGGCCCGGGCGCAGGCGCGCCTTGACCTGGCGGGCCGAGGCGACGACGTAGGTCATGTCGGGCTCGCGCTGCGGCGTGAGCGGCGTCGGCACACAGATGAGGATCGCGTCGGGCTCGCCGAGACGGGCGAAGTCGCAGGTCGCCTGCAGGCGACCGGTGGCCACCGCGGCGGCGAGGCGGCCGCCGTCGAGGTGCTTGATGTAGCCCTCGCCGCGGCCGAGCTTGGCGACCTTGTCCGGGTCGACGTCGAAGCCGAGGACGGTGAAGCCCTTCTCGACGAAGGCGAGGGCGAGCGGCAGACCGACGTAGCCCATGCCGATGATGCCGACCAGGGCGTCGTGGTTGCGGATCTTGGCGAGCAGTTGGACAGCGTGGGGGTTGGTCATGAGGTTGGGCCTGGCTCCGGAAAACGGGATCCTCAAAGCGACTTGAGGGAACGACGAGAGGCGTCAAGCAGGCGCGCTCCAGGCGCCACGGGATCCTTCGGCCCCTGCGGGGCCTCAGGATGACAGGGAGAGCCATCGGGGATGTCACGATGGCGGCGCGACGGGGCCGGCATCTCAGCGGCCCCGGCGCAGCGCGGCGGCGTAGGTGAAGGCGTGGAAGTAGCGGCGCCAGGACTCGTCCGTCGAGCCGTAGCTGTTCTCGAACACGAAGTGGTCCGCGAGCGCCTCCCGCAGGCGAGCCAGCTCCCGGAGCTGGCGGCGGCGGCGGGGGTCGGCGAGCGTGAGGTCGAGCAGCTCGAGGCCGCGGTCGAACGCCGTCGCGCTGTTCTTCTCGTTGCGGCCGCGCCAGGAGATCGTCCGCTCGATCTCGCTACCGACGTGGGCCATCTGCTCGACCAACGAGAGCTCGAACCAGCGGCCCGCGGCGAGGGAGGGGTGCGCCGCCGTCATCGCTGCACCAGGCGCGTCACGATGCCCCGGATCCGGTCCCGCACGACCGGGTCGTCCACTCCTCGGCCCCTGTTGCCCGACGCGGGACGCAGGTTGATCATCGAGTCGAACTCGATCCAGTCATCACCGTCCACATCCGGGTAGAGGTTGATCCCCCACAGGTCCCGTTGCGCCGAGCCGTTCTCCAGCAGGAGGGCTTCCTGGTCCGCGTGCAGCTCGGCGTCGACGGCCATGATCGCGGCCTCGACGTCGACGACCGCTTTGACCATCGTGCCGAACCCGCGCTCGGCCATGCCCTTCAGCTCGGCGAGGTCGATCCGGTCTCTGACGAGCTTCATCGTGGATCTCCGGCGCCGTCACGCTCGCCGAAACCAGCGCCGCAACGTGGCCCGATGGCAGCGCGCAGCTCTGCAAGGCGCGCCCTCCGGGCGTCCTCCCGAGAGAGACAACGCACGGACGAGCACGCGCGGAGCGCGCGCTGCACAGAGACGGCGTCGTGGGAGAGCTGGTTCGCCTCGATCACAGGCCGCCTGCTACTGGGAGGAGTGGCGCTCCAGCGTCTCGACGCGATGCGCCAGGTCGAGCACCGTGGATTCGAGGCTGCCGAGGCGGCGTTCCAGCTCGGCGTAGGACAGTCGGATCATCGACTTGACCTCGCCGAACTCGGCCGTCGTGTGCTGCTCGAAACCGTCGAGCCGCTTTTCGACGCGCTCGAGCCGCTCGTTGGCCAGGACGACGCCCTTGGCCACCTGCTGGATCTGGCCGGTGAGGCTCTCGGCAACGACGTCGAAGTGCCGGCGCAGCTCGTCGACCCGACGGTCGAATCCCGATAGCTTCTCGTCGACCCGGCTCTCGAGCCCGGAGAGCTTCTCGTCGAGGATCGTTCCAAGGAGGCGGATCTCGTCTTCAGTCATCGTGTCACTCTCGAGGCGCACAGCATTCCGCGGATGTCGGACGGCCTTGCGGCTGCCTCATCGGTCGGGTCGGTTCTCGACGTACCAGCGGTAGGAGGACTCGATGCCGTCGCGCAGGGCAATCGAGTGGCGCCACCCCAGGGCGTGCAGGCGGGAGACGTCGAGGAGCTTGCGCGGGGTGCCGTCGGGCTTGGTGGCGTCGAAGACGAGGCGCGCGCCGGGGTGGACGACGTCGCGGACCATCTCGGCGAGCTCCCGGATCGTGAGGTCCTCGCCGCTGCCGACGTTGAGGTGCAGCTCGTCCTCCCAGGCCCGCATGATGAACAGGCAGGCGTCGGCGAGGTCGTCGACGTGGAGGAACTCGCGGCGCGGGCTGCCGGTGCCCCAGATGACCACCTGTTCGCGGCCGGCGGCTCGGGCGTCGTCGAACTTGCGGATGAGCGCGGGCACGACGTGGGAGCTCTCGAGGTCGAAGTTGTCGTGCGGGCCGTAGAGGTTGGTCGGCATCGCCGAGATGAAGTTGCAGCCGTACTGGCGGCGGTACGCCTGGCACAGCTTGATGCCGGCGATCTTGGCGACGGCGTACGGCTCGTTGGTCGGTTCGAGGCGGCTCGACAGCAGCGCCTCCTCGCGCATCGGCTGACGGCAGTCACGCGGGTAGATACAGGAGCTGCCGAGGTAGAGCAGCTTCCTCACGCCGAACAGGTGGGCAGCGTGGACCACCGTGGCGTGGATCATCATGTTGTCGTAGATGAACTCCGCCGGGCGCGTCGAGTTGGCCATGATGCCGCCGACGGTGCCGGCGACGAGGAAGACGTACTCGGGGCGGTTGGCGCGGAACCAGTAGTTGACCGCGGCCTGGTCGCGCAGGTCGAGCTGCTCGCGGGTGGCGGCGAGGGGGTTCGAGAACCCTTCACGGGCGAGGCGGCGCATGATCGCGGAGCCGACCAGGCCGGTGTGGCCGGCCACGTAGATGCGGGCGTCGAGGGGGATGTATTCCATCGCAGTCCTGGCGGCGGGTCAGGCGCCGGCGCGCCGCGGGCGGGCTGCCGCCCTTGGTTCGCAGGGCAAACCTCTACAAGCGCAGTAGTTGCGGAGCTCGATCGACATCTCCGCGTCATTGCAGGCGGCACCCAGGGAACATGACCTCGTGGCTGCGGCCTGGACCCGCCGATTATACCGATCCTGACGGCATTTGCACGGTTCTGTGGGCGCTCCGGACGCCTCCTGACTTCTCGCCCGGCCCCAACGAGCACTGCCGATAGTTTGCGGGCGATCCTCCTGTCATCCCGAGCGGAGCGAGGGATCTCCTGCCTTTGGTGGAAAGCAGGAGATCCCTCGTCAGGTTGCGCCTTCCTCGGGATGACAATGGAGGCGGCCAGTCATCCTGAAGAGGCGCACGGCGCCGACGAGGGACCTCGACGCGTTCAGGGTGTCTTGCGCTCCAAGCGGCACGGGATCCTCCGCCCGCCGAGGATCACAGGTCGCGGATGTGGCCGGCGGCGACCCTGCAGGATTGGCGGAAGACCGGCCGCCCGGCGGGCGGCCGCTACAGAGGCTGGATATGGCCGGCGTCGACCTCGACGGACTTGACGGTGCGGACCAGGGCGAGCAGGAGCCGCACGCGGTCGCTCGCGGGCAGGTAGCGCTCGACGATGCCCTCGAAGCCGGCGAGCGGCCCCTTGACGACCCGGACGCGGCTCCCCTTCTTCGGCTCGCGGCGGACCTCGCCGATGACGAGGTAGCCACGCTCGCCCTCGCGCTCCTTGAGCGAGACGATGATCTCGTCCTCGATCGCCGCGAGCGCGTCGCCGAAGCGCACGAGCCCGGCGGCGCCCGGGCAGTAGTGAACGGCGGCAAACCGCTCGCGCGGTGCGCAGCGCGCGAACACGTACGACGGGAAGAGCGGCACCGGGCCGACGGGAGCACGCGCGTGCCAGCGGGGCTCGATGACCCGGGGGACGTAGGCCTCGACGCCCCTGGCCGTGAGGGTCTCGCCGACGGCACGCTCCTGCTTGGACTTGGTGCGGAGCAGGAGCCAGACGGCGCGGGTTTCCTGGGGGTCGATGAGCATGGGTCGTTCCCTTCTGCGTTGTACCGACGCGACGCACGATTGTCCAGCAAACCAAGCGGCCGGCCGTAGGGCGGGCGCCCTCGCCCGCCCGTCCGGGCCGATGCGCGGCCGGGGGCGGCCGGCCGCTGGCCGGCCGTCACCAGTTCTGCCGGCTTGGCGGAAGACCGGCCGCCCGGCGGGCGGCCGCTACGCCACCACCCGAGAGCAGGCCCATCACGTAGAAACGGCCGCCTTTGAGGGCGGCCGTCGGTTGGTCAGGTGGTGTTCAGGCTACGGCCGGGAGGGGGAAGCGGGCGGGTCGTCGTCGTCGACGATGGCGATCACGCCGCCGCCGCCGCCGAGCACGAGCAGCGGGATCAGGGCGGCCTTGTTCTGCGCCGACGCGGCCAGCAGGATCCCGGCCTTGCGGCAGTACTCGTCGGGCTTGAGCTCACCGGTGTAGTCGACGCGTGAGATCACGCCCGGGCAGATGAAGCCGAGGATCTCCTTGTCACGCTGCCCGATGATCGTCTCGCCGACCACGAGGTTCTGGGCGAGGTGAGCCTGCGGCGGAGTGAAGACCGGCTTGCAGGAGGACGTCACGCTCACCTTCTGGATCGGGGTCTTCGTCTCCTTGCCGTCGGCGTCCTTGGCAACGATCTGCATCTCCACGGCCGTGGTTTCGTCCTCGGGACGCGGCAGCACACCCCAGTACGCGCCCCTGCTCTCGTTCCGCGCCTCGACCCAGTACCAGTCGTTGGAGCCGAGCTCGCGGAAGTACGTGCGGACCGTCGCCCACCCGTGCTCCGGCACGAGCGTGGCAGTGACCACGGAGTTGCCCTCCTCGGGCATGCAGGTCGGGAAACCGGGATTGATCGCCGCGATCTGGGCGTAGAGGGATGCCGGCGCGGTCATCGCGACCACCACGAGCGACATCAGAACCGCCGCGCCGCGCGGAAACTGCCTCGCAGCCATGCGAATGATCCTCCCATGGACAAAGTAGCCAGATCCCTGAACGGTGTCAAGGCCCTTATTGAGACAACCCTGCAAAGTCCTCACGACTATTGACCGAGGATCTTGCGCCGATACTGCTCGACGTAGCCCGTGTTCTTGATCCTGGGGAGACACCGTTGGAGCGTCGCCGCGGCGTTCGGTCGATCGCCGTACTCGTAGAGCGCGACTGCGAAGTAGAACAGTCGCAACGGTTGCGTGACGCCGGGGTCGCCACCCCGACGGAAGTAGGCCACGGAATCGGCCCACCGCGCACCCCGGTAAGCGATCTCGGCAGTGGCGTGCTGGGCCTCGGCCGATTCGGGGTGGGCGTCGGCCACGCCCTGCGCGACGGCGAACGCCTCGGCGAGCCGGTCCTGGGCGGCCAACTCCTCGGCACGAGCCAGCTCGTCGCCGAAGGGCATCGGCGGCGAGGTCAGCGAGACGACAGTCGGCGACACCTTCGGAGCCGGCGCCGGCGGCGCCGTGGACGTAGGCCGCGGGGTCGCGGTAGGAGTGGCGGGCTTGGTCGTCGGCCTGGGTGTGGCGGTGCGAGTCGGCGTCGCCGTCGTCTTCGCTGCCGTCGGCTTCGGCGACGGCTTCTCCGTTGCTCGACGCGTCGGTGCGAGGGTCGGCTTCGCGGCGGCCGCCTTCGCCTTCGCGAGCTCAGCGTCGGCGCGGCCGGCGAGCTCCACGATCGCGCTCTGCTTGCGGATGCTCGGGGGAAACTGGGCGGCAAGCGCGGTCGCGTCCTGCCAGAGCTCGAGCTGGACCAGACAGCGGAGCAGCGACTCGGCAGCCTGCGGATCGGTGGTCGCGGCGCCCGACGCCTTGAGGTCGGCCGACGCCTGGGCCCACTTCTTGTCGCGGGCGAGGGCGAGGCCGCGCAAGCGGAGCGCCTCCTTGTTCCCGGGCGACAGCGCGAGCACCGCGTCGGCCTGCTCGCGCGCGGTGTCGGTGTCGCCTTCCTTGAGGGCGGCCGAGCTGGCCATCAGATGCCACTTCGGCTCCTTCGGCTCGGCGGCGAGGAGCTTCTCGAGCTCGCTCCGAAGCTCTCGGGCCGACAGTCGCGCGAGACGCTCCTCGGGCTTCGGCACCAGACGGGCGAACGACGGGCTGGAGACCAGCGTGGCCCCGGGAACGTTCGACACCACGAACTTCTCGTAGGCCTCGCGCATTTCCTTGGGAGTCGCCGCCCTGGTGTAGCCCTGGAAGCGATCCTCGACCTCGACCAGGCGCTGGAACGTGTCGCGGAAGCCGTCCGCATCGCCGGCCGCTGCCTGGGACAACCCCAGGCGAACGAGGCCGTCGGCGAGGGCCTCTGGTTCTTCGAGAAGACCGAAGCAGGCGACGCGAAACAGGCGAACGGCGGTCTGGTAGTCGCGGCGGTTGTACGCGCTGCTGCCGTCGCGCAGGAGTCGCTCGTAGAAGGGGTCGGCGGCGGCGGCGAAGCCGGCCGCACCGATGAGAAACAGGCAGACGGCGCGCAGTCCGCGGGGGGTCGTGATCACGGCGCGAATTATGCCACGGATAGAACCGGCCGCCCGGCGGGCGGCCGCTACATGCGCTGCAGGTTCTGTCGTTCGTAGCGGCCGGCCGCTGGCCGGCCGTGGTCGACCCTGCAGGCGCAACGAGTAAGAAACCGGCCGCCCGGCGGGCGGCCGCTACAGCAGCGGGACGTAGACCCGGGTGAACGGATGGTCGTTCCATCGGGCCACCAAACCCTTGCGCGTTGGATTGTCTGCGATGTACCTGGCGTATTCAGCATCCTCGCCTTTGCGCATCCAGTGGTCATAGAACGACCGCTGCCAGAAGGGTGACTCGGAGGGCACCGCGAGCCTCCGCGTCCAAAGCCCCTTCCAGACGTTGACGTAGTCAGCGAGCGTCCGGCCCTCGCCGTCGAGTCGGAGAAGGAGATGGACGTGGTCAGGCATGAAGCACACAACCAGGACATCCACGTGCGAGTCGTGCGAACGGCGTCCGAGATCAACGTCAAGAGCGCCGGCTACGTCGCGCGGCCGGACGAGGCGCGGCGCTCGTGCATGCACGACGATGGTGACCGCCACAATGCCCGGGCCCCGGTTGGGCCCAGGAAGACGCAGGCCTCGGCTCTGACCCCACGTCTTCGGTCGTTCGACTGGCATGGTGTGATTGTAGCGGCCGGCCGCTGGCCGGCCGTGGTCGGGCATGCAGGCATGATGATCAAGAAACCGGCCGCCCGGCGGGCGGCCGCTACATGCTCTGCAGGGTTCGCCGTCCGTAGCGGCCGGCCGCTGGCCGGCCGTGGTCGGACATGCAGGCGCGATGGTCAAGAAACCGGCCGCCCGGCGGGCGGCCGCTACACCGCCGGGAGGGGGCGGTCGGCGAGGACGGCGGCGGGGTTGTCGACGAACAGGCGGCGCGCCGTCTGCTCGCCCCAGCCGCCGGCCACCGCGCGGAAGGCCGTGGAAAGCCGTGGCGCGCGCCGGGTTGCGTTGTGGGCGTCGGAGGCCACGAAGTGCGCGATGGCCTCGTCGATGAGGAGCGCGCAACATGCCTGTGCGCGCCGGCCGAAGTCGCCGGTGACGCTCATCGCGGTGAGTTGGAACAGGGCGCCCCGCTCCGCGAGCTCGATCAGCCGCTCGGGATCCTCCGCGAGCCACGGGATCCGCTCGGGGTGCGCCACGACCGGCCACCAGCCGGCGATCCGCAGCTCGTGGACGATGTCCACCGGCTCCGCCCCGCCCGGCAGCGAGGGGAACTCCAGCAGGAGGTAGCGCGACCCGGCCAGGGAGAGCAGCGACCCGCCGGGCAGGGCGTCGACCTCGACGAGGATCTCGGAGTCGACCCGCAGCTCGGCGCCGAGGACGAGCCCGGGGCTCGGTCCGACCGCGGCCTGCAGTGCCTCGAACGCGCGCTGCAGCGCCCCGCGGTCGTCGTTCGGCCACAGCTCGTGGCGCTGGTGGGGAGTGACGACCAGGGTCTCCGAGCCGTCCGCGCCGGCGAGCCTGCACATCGCGAGGGCCTCGTCCGGCGTCGCAGGGCCGTCGTCGACGCCGGGCAGCAGGTGGACGTGCAGGTCGATCAGGCCCACGGCCCCGCTCAGGCGGAGGGATCCCCCGTCGAGGAGTCGACGTACGCCTCGTAGGAGCGGTACTGCTTGCCGTAGCGACCGCCCGCGATCCGGAAGCGGTTGAGGGCCACGCCCAGGACCCTGACCTCTGAGAGGCGCAGGCGCTCCAGGCACGAGCGGGCGTCCTCGCGGAGGACGGTCCCCGCCCCGACGCAGAGGACCACCCCGTCGGCCATCGAGCCGAGCAGCGTCGAGTCGGTGACCGGCAGCGCCGGCGGCGAGTCGAAAACGACGTAGTCGAAGCGCTGCCGCGCGAGCTCCAGGTACTCGCGCATCCGCTCCGACGAGAGCAGCTCCGCCGGGTTGGGCGGGGTCGGCCCGGAGGGCGTGAGGTAGAGGCTGGGGATCGCAGTCCGCAGGAAGACGGCCGCCGGGTCGGCGCCGCCGGTCAGGAAGTTGACCAGGCCGACGCGGTTCGACAGGTTGAAGACCTCGTGCAGGCGCGACTTGCGCAGGTCGGCATCGACGAGCAGCACGTCACGCCCGAGTTGGGCGAGGACGACGGCGAGGTTCGCCGCCGTCGCGGTCTTGCCCTCGCCGGGGATCGCCGAGGTGACGACCACGGTCTTCAGGCCGTTGGCGGTCGAGAGCAGCAGGGCGGTGCGCAGCCCGCGGTACGATTCCGACACGGCCAAGCGGGGGGATCCGTGGGGCAGCAACTCGATTGGGACTTCCTGGCGTGTTAGCGACAGCGCCTTCTTGGGCTTCGGCGGATTTCGCTGCCGCCGGCCGTAGCCGTAGTAAGCATGGCCGTAGCCATAGCGGTCGCCCGGCCGCGAAACGTCAGGTATCACGGCCAGGATTGGAAGTCCGAGAACCCGGTCCACGTCGTCCGGCGTCTTGAGGGTGCGGTCGAGGTACTCGACGAAGAACACCATGCCCAGCCCGAGCCCGAGTCCGAGCAGGAGGCCGAGACTGAGGTTCCGCCGTAGCGAGGGCCGGTACGGTCCGCCAGGGACGAGCGCCCGGTCCACGACCATGACGTTGGAGTCGCGGGTCCCCTGGAGCCGCGACTCCACCTCGGTCTGCGACTGGCGGCTGATGAGGTCGTCGAGCAGCTTCCGGCGCGTCGAGACCTCGACCTTGAGGTTGTTGTACTCGACCGCGGCCGAGTTGAGCTGCATCGCATCGGCCTTCTGGCGGGTGAGCTCGGCGGTGAGCGACTGCTCGCGCCGCAGCGCGGTCTGGTAGTCGGAGCGGGCGCTGTCGCGCGCCTTGCCGACGGCCTCGAGGACAGCCAGGCGGTTCTTGTCGATCTGCGCCTTCAGCTCCTGCATCGCCGGCCACTCCGGCTTGTAGGTCGCGAGCTTGTTGGCGTAGTCGCGCTCGAGCTTGGTCTGGTCTGCCTGCAGTTGCCCGACGAGGCTGCCCGGGAACGCCGATGCGACGACGTCCGGCGTGGCGTTGGCGATCTCGTTGTGGCGTGCCTCCTTGGCGATCCGCTCGGAGACCGCGGCGATGTAGTCCCGGTTGAGCGCCTCGAGGCGCTGCAGGATGACGTTGGACGCCGGGTCGAGGGTGACGATGTCGGTCTGGCGGCCGTACGCTTGGAGCTGCGCCTCCTTGTCCTGGATCTCCTGCTTCACCGTCTCGATCTGGGAGGTGAGGAAGCTCGACGCCTTGCCGACGGTGGCGAAGCGTGTCTCGACGCCCCAGTCGATGAACGCGTCGGCGATGCCGTTCGCCACGCGGGCGGCGAGCTCAGGAGCGGGCGAGACAAAGGAGATTTCGACAAGGCGCGTCTCTTCAACTGGTGCGACCCCAAGGCCCGCCTGCACTCTGCCGGCGAGGCCGGCCTGTGCGGCGGCGTCGTCGGCAGCCGACGAGGTCATGCCCGCGGACCCAAGGAGGTTGGCGCGCCCCGGGTTGAACGCCGGATCCTCGCCGAGGCGGAGGTTCCTAACGACTCGCTCGGCGAGGCCTCGGCTCCTCAGGAGACGGAGCTGCGTCGGCAGAAACGACTGCGCGTCCAGCCAGTCGTCGTACTGGATGCTCTGCTGCGACACCACCGCGCTTGCCGAACGGCGTTCGATCTGGATGATCGTGCTGGCGCGATACATCCTCGGCGTGATCGCGTAGAGGACGGCCGAGACGAGCAGCACGGTCGCCGCCACGAGCGCGAGCAGCCGACGGCGCCGCCGTACCACCTCGATCCACTGGGAGATGTGGAACTCGCCCTCGTTCGGCTCGGGCTCGAGGGCAAACTGGGCGGGCATGATGCGCGGATCGTTCGCCATCTAGAAGAACGACTCCTTGGCGATGATCACGTCGCCGCCCTGGAGCTCCATGTCGGCGTCCTTCCCGGCGAGGATGCGCTTGTAGTCGGCCTCGATCTCGGTGTCGCGACCGTTGCGGTCGCGGCGCTTGACCCTGATGCTCTTAGAGGCCCGGTCGGTGAGCCCGCCGGCCCGCGCGATCGCGGTGAGCAGCGTGATCCGCTCGGTGCTGGCGAACTGGACGGCCCCGGGTTGGGCCACCTCGCCGAGGCAGAAGACCGTGACCTGCACCTTCGCCGGGACGTTGATCATGTCGGTGGCGAAGATCGGAATGTTGGCGTTGAGGTCGGCGCGGACCATGAGGTCGTCGACCGAGATGGCGATCTGGTCGGACAGGCCGTTGTCGGCGCGGCGCAGCACGTAGATGGTGTCGCCGTGGTTCTCGGCGAGGCCGCCCGCCGCCGACAGCGCCTCGAGGAGCGTCCAGCGACCCGACAGCGCGAGGTTGCCGGGCTGCCGCACCGCGCCGATCACCGAGATCGGCCGGGAGCGGAACTCCCGCACCTGGACGGCGACCGAGGCGCGCTGCACGTACTTGGCTTCGAGGAGTGCCTGGAGCCGTTCGGCCAACTCGACGTCGGTGAGGCCCTGCACGGGCACGTCGCCGATGAGCGGCAGGCTGATCGTGCCCTCCTCGGAGACGCGGCGCTCGATGTTGAGCTCCGGCACCTCGAAGACCTTGATGTCGAGCAGGTCCTTCGGACCGATGCGGTACCCGGCGGTGGGAGACCCCTCAGGCTGTCCGACGGCAATCGCCACCGAGAGCAGCATCACGGCAAGCATCACGGCAGCGGCTCGCACCCTGTACGAGGCCTCAAAACCCATCGCCGTCGAACCAGCTCTCACCCGAGTGCCTCCGCGTCACCGCGCCGTCCCGGCAAGGGGCAGAGTGTATCACCACCACCCCGCTCCGCGACCCCCGAAGGACAGCCCGGTCTGGATCCGGGTGAGCGACCGGTCCGGGTGCGGCGCCGGCGCGGCGAAGCTCTCGCGGGAGACCTGGAGCGTCAGCGTGGTGGACCTCCCGATGTCGATGGATGCCGCCCCACCGTAGCTCGAGACGTCCTCGTCGTAGCCCACCACCGGCGAGCCATCGGCGACGATGTAGCGGGATGTGCCGTTCTCCCAGAACACCCGGCCGACCGTCCGCCAGCCGAGGCCGCCCTGCACGGCGACGCCCCAGCGGTCGGTGCGCGCGTACTGGCTGTCGAAGCTCACGCTGTACGACACCCCGCGCTGACCGTAGACCTGGATCTGGCCCTCCCCCGCCGGGCGCCAGGCGAGCTGTGCCCGACCGACCGTGTCGTTGAAGGCCACGAAACGCGAGCCCTCCTTCGCCTTCAGGTCGGGGCGGGAGACCGACACGGCGCCCCACCACCGATTCCGGTCGAACCTCAACTCGAGGAACGGCGTGGTACCCGAGTTGGAGCGGTCCTGCAGCTCGCGGAGGAAGGTGTTCTCGACCTTGCCCAGCCCGACCGCGACGGAGAACGCCTCGCTCCAGGCGTAGCGGAGCCCGCCGCCAACGCTCGTCTCGTCGCGGTCCAGGAGGAGGAACTGCGTGCCAACCACATCCGGCTCTATCGCGTCGTATCGCCAGCGGGTCTCGCTGGCGCGGCCGATCACCCACAAGCGTTCGAAGATGCGGACCTCGAGACTCGCACTGCCCAACTTCCGCGACGTGTCGACCGGCCGGACGAGCTCGGAGCTGACGTAGCCCTGCTCCTCGATGTCGAACGCCTGCGCCTCGACGGTGAGCCGGTTGAAGTAGCCGAACAGCCCGCCGCCGTACCGGCCGCTGTCGCCGCGCAGGTTCTCGAGGTCCTTCCACCAGACGTACTCCGGCAGGGCCACGGCGCCGACGACGAACTTGGGGCCGATGGGCAGGTAGGCGTGCAACCCCGCACCCACCGTGGCGGTGAAGTCGGAGACCGGGTCGTCGGAGCTGCCGAAGACGTTGTCGTTGTACGTCACGTTCTTGATCGCGAACCACGGCGCGAGGCGCACCGGGCCGAGGTTCCAGCGCGCCTGCTCCATCGCCTTCTCGAGCCCTTCCTTCGTCGGGATCGTCCGGTTCGAGAGCGAACCCGGGTCGGCGTACTGCGTGAACTGCGCGGCTGCCGTCGTGGAGACGGCGACGAGCGCGAGCGTGGTGACGAAGATTCGCATAGAATCGGCACACATGGACACCCGGCCCCGGAACGACCGGTCCCCCCTCGCTCCCTTGCCCGTTCCCGCACTCATGGCCGTCCTCCTGCTCTGGATTCCGTTGCCCCTCGCCAGTGTCGTCCCGTGGGCCCAGTTGCTCGTGCAGATCACGTCGGTCGTCCTCCTCGCCCTCGCCGCGGTCACCGTCGCGATCCGGCCGCACCCGGGGATTGCCGCTATTCCCGCAGCCGCGTTGCTCGCCGTCGCGCTGCTCGGCTTCGCGCAAGCGACCTCGTGGCCGGACGGGATTGTACGCATGATTTCGCCGACCCACGCGGCACTCGCCTCCGAGGCGAGGGAGTTCGCCGCCGCGCCGCCCACCACGATGCCTCTGTCGCTCGCGCCGTCGGCCTCCCGTGCGGCGGCTCTCACCTGGGCTGCGGCCGCTGCGTGCATGCTGGCGGCCGCCCTTTCAGCCACGCGGCGGCACGACCGCCGCATCCTCGCCACCTCGATCCTCGCGGCGGGCATCTTCCAGGTGCTGCTCGGTGCCTCGTGGGTCGCGAGTCGGGGAACGACGATCTGGGGCGTCGAGGTGCCCGGCGACGAGGCCCGGCTGCGCGGGACGTTCGTGAACTCGGACCACCTGGCGCTCTACCTCGAGATGGTCCTGCCGATCGCCTTCGCCTGGGGGTGGTGGGCCTGGCGGCGCGCGCGCACGGCCCGCAGCTTCGAGGGGAAGTTCGCGCTCCGGACCCCACCGGCGCTGGTGTGGGTCACCCTGTTCGTGGGCCTCGCCTTCACCGGCTCGCGTGCCGGGCTGGTGGCGGCCGCGACCGGGGCGGCGGTCCAGGGCGCACTGCTCGCGGCCCGGGCCCGGCAATGGCGGGTGGGCGCGACAGGCGTGCTGGCTCTCGTGGTCGGGCTTGGCGCCGTCGCCGCCGTCGGCCTGCAGCAGGGGCTCGGGCGGTGGCTCGCCACCTCGCAGTACGAGCTGACCTGGAACGAGCGGCTCGCGGTGTACGGCCAGACCGTCGAGCTGTGGCAACGATTCCCCTTGACCGGCTCCGGGCTGTCGACGTTCCGCGAGGCGTTCCCGCTGGTCCGTCGGGACCAGCTCACCGACAGCGCCACCTACTGGCACGCCCACAACGACTACCTCGAGGTGCTGGCCACGACCGGGGTGGCCGGTGCGCTCGTGCTCGGCGCCGGCCTCGTCGCCCTGGTCGTGGCGCTCGGCCGCCGCCTGCGCGACGCCGAGCGCTCCGAGGACCGCGCGGCCGCGCTGGCGGCGCTCGGCGCAATCGCCGCCGTCGCCGTTCACTCGTGCTTCGACTTCGGCCTCACCATGCCCGCCAACGCGGCGACCCTCGCGATCCTGTGCGGCGCCGCCCTGGCGCGCGGACCCCGATCCGCCCCCCCGGCCTGAGCCCAACTCGCCCGGTGGCTGCCTATTCGTGGAAGTAACCTGATCAGGCGAGCAGGCGCCGCACGAGACTCCCGTCATCCTGAGGAGGAGCGCAGCGACGACGAAGGACCCCGCGGCGCCTGAGGCTGACCCGGACGCGCAGGTTGGCGCTCCAGGCGCGCCGGGGTCCTTCGCTCGCTCCGCTCGCTCAGGATGACAGCGGGGTCGATGTTGCTCGGGACGAAACCGAAGGCCGACGAAGTAGCGCCGGCGCATCGCTGTGCCCGCGTTCCGGTTCGAGAATCCTGTCGCCCTGCCCTAGTCCGTCAGCAGGGTGACGGCTCCCGGGACTGCCCGACCGCCGGCCAGGGTCCGTACTTCGACGAGATGCGGCTGTGGCGCGAGCCGCACCGGAATCCGGAGCATGTCCTGGGGTCGCACCGGCACCACCTGCACCGACTGCCCGTCGATGGAGACCTCGACCACGACCCCGCCGGCAGGCACGACGTCGAACACGATCTCGAGACCGCGCGCCTCGGCCTCGGGTAGGAGGTCGAGCCGGACCACGGTTCCCCGCCAACGCCAGTCGGTGGCCGCCCACCGGTCTCCGGCGGCCGCCGTCCGAGCGGCCTGCGCGTCGGCCATGAACGACGGGTCGCCGACCGCCTCGGCGACGAGGACGCGCGTCTCCAGCTCGACCGGGCTCCCGCGCCACGAGCGGTGGACCATGGCATGCGCGGCCCGCGCGGGAACCTCTTCGCCGCGGCGCGCCAGCTCCCGAGCCTTGGCGAGGAAGTACGGCGCCCAAGCCTCGGTGTTGACGTCCTCGCGGCGCCGCTCGATGAGCTCGGCCGCGGCGAGGTCCCCTGCCGCCAGCACGGCCAGCGCCCGTTCCGCGGCGCTCAGGTCGCCCGCCGAGACCTCGAGCCTGGCGATCGCGGCCGGCGACAGCCGGGTCTCCCCGCGAACGGTGCCGTCCAGGGCCCACGACAGCCACGCCCGCAGCCCTGCCAGGCCGGTCACGGGCGCCGACCCCGCGGGCAGTAGCGCCAGGGTCCTCTCGATGAGGGTCCGATACGAACCGTCGGCGGGAGCAGTTGCGAGGATGCCCAGCGCGACGCGACGGGCGCCCACCGGGTCGCCACCCCGGAGCTGCGCTTCGAGGATTGCCAGGCGCTCGTCGAGCTCGCGGCCCAGGGCGCGCCGCCACCGCCCGTGGGCGGCGCAGAAGCCGGTCCAGTCGGTACGCGACGCGAAGATGCGCCTGAGCACGGCCCATGCGGCCGGGGTGTCAGGGACGATCGCGAACGCCTGCTCCGACCCGCCTGCCGCGTCGAGCCACCATGACGCCAGCCGCTCGAACGTCGCGGGCTCCGCGAAGGCACCGCGCAACAGCGCTCGGGTCTCCTGCCTCTCCGCCGGCGACAGCGCCGGCCAGATCTCGAGGCGGGCCCAGGCGAGGAGGCGCGGCGGCTCGTCCTCGCCGGGGGCGAGGGCGGCGGCGGCGAGGAGCGGGCCCTCCCAGGCGGCGCGTTCGCTGAATAGCCGCGGGTCGCCGCGCATCGACCACAGGCGGTAGGTGGCCGCGCCGGCGATCATCGGCGCCTGCCAGGCGGCCGGGCGCTCGGGGAATGCCTGCTCGGCGAGCGTGCGGGCGAGCTCGAGGCGCTCGCCGACGCGCGAGGCCTCCTCGATCGCCTCGCGCTGGGGCAGGCGGGAGAAGATCTTCTGGTCGAACGACTCGGCGAGGAGCGCCCGGGCGATCCCGAGGCGGCCGCGGACCGGGTCGGGGTCGCGGCGGACGCGCTCGGCGATGTCGGGCTGGCGCCGCGCGAGTCCGGTGTCGGCGAGCAGCCGCTCGAGCTCGCGCCCCGCGCGGGCGCGGGACCGTGCGTCCTGGACGGCGAGCCCGGCCAGGACGAGGGCGGCAAGCCCTGTCGCGACCCGGAACACCAAGCGCCGGCGATTCGCCGGGATCACCCGGGTCGATGCGGCGAGCCCAATTTCGTTCACGACTTGATCGTATTGCATCGCGCGCCCGAAGAAAACGTCAACGCCGTCGACGCCCCTGCAGGATCGGCGCAGAAACCGGCCGGCCGGCGGCGGCCGCTACGAACGAGGGGACCCTCGCGCTCGGGGCGCGACTGACCTCCCAAGTACCATCGCCCCCTCGAAAAGGCCGCCTGCGCGGGCCTACTCGGAGGGCGGCAGGTCCCGGTGGGTGCCGTCGCAGAACGGCATGGTCTTGGAGTGCTTGCAGCCGCACCAGGCGACCAGGCGCTTCTCGCTGATGTGGACCTCGAGCGGCTCCAGGTCGGTGACCTTGTGCGAGCCGTCGCAGAACGGCTGGGTGGCCGAGCGGCCGCACCGGCACCACCAGTACGTCCCGGGCTCCATCTCCACCTTGTACGACCTGCGCTGCGCGATGACGGGCTCACTCATGGCGGCGCCTCCCGGCGATCGTTCCTTGACTCTTCTTGCCAACGACTGCCTCAATGGTACGCTTCCCCGCCCGACCGGGCTTGAGAGAGCGAGCCGACGACCATGCAACCAACCGCCAGCCCGTCCCCCGCACCCATTGCCGAGAAGTTCCCCAACGTGTTCTGGACCGCCAACGTCACCGAGCTGTTCGAGCGCGCCGCCTACTACTCGATGGCTAGCTTCGTGGTCATCTACCTCGGCCAGCTCGGCTTCGGCGCCTACTGGCCGTCGTTCCTGAACTCCACGGTGCTGTGGGGCCTGGTCTACTTCCTCCCGATCCTGTCCGGGACGATCGCCGACCAGATCGGCTTCCGGCGCGCCCTGCTGATCGCCTTCGTCCTGCTCGCCTGCGGGTACTTCCTGATGGGCTACCCGGTCTGGCTCGGCGGCAGCGTGCTGTCGGCGACCATTCACGACCAGGTCTCCGCGAGCACCCGCGACGTGCTGGTCATCGTCACCGCGATCCTGCTGATCGGCGTCGGCGGCTCGATCGTCAAGCCGTGCATCTCGGGCACGGTGCAGAAGACGGCGGGCATCCGGGTCACCCTGGGCTTCGCGATCTTCTACATGGTCATCAACATCGGCTCGCTGTTCGGACGCGGCACGGCGTTCGTGGTGCGCAGCGGATCGGGCGTCGGGACCATCGTCACCGTCGTGGCGATCTGCTCGGCGGCCGCCTTCGCGCTCGTCTACCTCGTCTTCAAGACCACCGCGGTGGGCCGCGAGAAGGCGAGCGTGCTGCCCGCCACGGCCGGCTTCACCGCGATCGTGGTCGCGGCCGGCTCCGTGATCGCGTGGATCTTCTCCACCCGGTCGGCGGAGCGCGTCGGCATCGACCCCGGCAGCCTCTCCTACATCTTCGCGGTGGCCGGGCTCGCCTCGACGGTGGCGTTCTTCGTCGTGCTGTTCTTCTACCGCGAGCCGGCGGCGGTCGCGGGCACCCCGGTCAAGCCGAAGCGCTCGATCGGCCGCATCCTGCTCGACATGGTGCTGGTGCTCGGCAACGGGCGCTTCGCGCTGTTCCTCGTCGTCATGACCGGGTTCTTCTTCATTTACAACCAGGTCTACAACGTGCTGCCGCTCTACGTGAAGCGGGTGGTCGAGACCAACCCGGCGATGGACCTCTACACCGCCGCCAACCCGTTCGTGATCGTCTGCTTCCAGCTCCTCATCTCGCGCGCCTTCGGCAAGATGAAGCCGATCCGCTCGATGGTCGTCGGCACCGTGATCATCAGCATCGCGATGCTCATCAACCTGGCCCCGGTCTACGCCACCGGCGGGCCGCAGGCGATCATCGCCAACAGGCTGCCGATCGCCTCGGTGTTCATCATCCTGACCGTCGGCCTCATCGCCCTCGGCGAGCTGTTCACCTCGCCGCGCATGTACGAGTACATCGGCTCGCTGGCGCCCAAGGGCCAGGAAGGGCTGTTCCTCGGCTACGCCAACCTGCCGCTCGCCCTCGGCGCGATCCTCGGCGGCCCGGTCGGCGCGTTCATCTTCAACGACGTGATGGCCAAGGACCACACGGTGAAGGCGAACGGCCTGATCGAGCTGGTCCCCGCTAACAACGCCCTCGGCTGGCTGATCCTGATGCTCATCGGGTTTGGCTCCGCCGCGTCGCTGTGGCTGTTCAATAGGTGGCTGGAACGGCAGGAGCCGAAGGGTTGAGTTGAAGGGTTGAAGGGTTGAAGGGTTGGAGGGTTGAAGGGTTGAAGGGTTGGAGGGTTGAAGGGTTGGAGGGTTGAAGGGTTGGAGGGTTGAAGGGAGCTGGGAATGTCGAATGATCACCGCAAGCTGAAGGCGTTCGACCTTGCTGATGCTCTCGTCCTTGAGGTGTACCACGCCACCCGGTCCTTCCCGAAGGACGAGCTGTACGGAATCACGAGTCAACTACGCCGGGCTGCAGTCTCTGTTCCCGCGAACATCGTCGAGGGGTGCGGTCGGACGACACGGAGGGAGTACAGGCAGTTCCTGTCAGTCGCGTTCGCGTCCCTCCGAGAGGTCGGGTACCTGCTCGGCCTGGCCTCGAGACTGGGCTACCTCGTCGAGGATGATTCGAACCGCCTCGCCTCAAGACACGAGGAGGCATCCCGGGTCCTGGCTGCCCTCATGAAGAGCCTCTCCTGACCCAGGCTGTACCCAGCAACGCCCCAACTCTCGCCCCTTCACCCCTTCAACCCTGGGTGGGCGGGCGGGTGTGCAACCCTGGCCGGGCGGGCGGGGGTCAACCCTGGTGGGGCGGGGGCCGGCAACCCTAGAAATGCAGCTCCACCACGTCGCGGTCGCGGAGCTCGAAGTCGCGGGCGACGCGCTGGCCGTCGAGCTTGCCGCCCCAGACGCGGGCGAAGGCGAGGGTCTCGGCGAGCTCGCGATGGATGCGCTCGGCGAGGTCGTGGACGGTGAAACCGAGCGGCAGCACGAACGGGTCGTGGCGGTCCACCGGCTTGCCGGGCGGCTTGGCGTAGACCCGGACCAGGCCGAGGTGGCGCCAGATCGCGACCTTGAGTGGCTCGAGGCCGAGGTGAGTCGTCACCGAGATGCGCAGGATCGGGAAGGTGCCGGCGTAGAACTCCTCGAGCACCTTGAGGTCTTCCTCGCGCGCGCGGTCCACCTTGGTGATGACCATCAGCGTCTCGAGCGGGCAGTCGCGGTAGTCGACCTCGTCCGGGAGCGCGCCGACCAGGGGGCTGCGCACCGCGGCGAGGCGCTCGCGCACCTCCTCGACGTCCTCGGGGACCGCGGTCGAGGTCGGGTCGACGAGGAGCAGCGCCGCGTCGGCGACCCGCACGATGTTCGGCATCCACGGGTCCATGTGCTCGTTGGTGATCGGCGGCAGGTCGACGAGCTGGACCTGGACGTCCTCGAACGGCATCATCCCGGGCTGCGGCCGGGTCGTGGTGAACGGGTAGTCGGCGATGGCGGGCTCGGCGTGGGTGAGGGCGGCGAGGAGCGACGACTTGCCGCAGTTCGGCGGCCCGAGCAGGACGATCTGCGCCGCGCCCTCGGGCTCGACCTTGACGACGTGGCCGTGCTTGGCGGTGCGGCTCTCCTCTTCCTGGCGCAGGCGGGCCATCCGGCGCTTGAGCTCGGCCCGCATTTTCTCGGTCCCCTTGTGCTTGGGGATCGTGGCCATCATCTCCTCGAGGGCGGTCTTCTTGTCCTCGACGGAGCGCGCCGCCTTGAACTTCGCCTCGGCCGCCTTGTACTGGGGGGTGAGGTTCGCCGGCATTGGATGAAATGATACCGCCCTGCAGTTCGAAGCCCGTGGTGCGGCCGGCCACGGCCGGCCGTCGGCGGCCATGCAAGCGCGATGGGCACGAGGCCGCCCGGCGGGCGGCCGCTACGACGGCCGAGCCGACGCCCGGTTCGCTACACTCTCCCGATGCCGCAGGGACAATCCGTGGACCGGAGCGTCGTGCCCGCCGTCGCCGCGGCGCTCGCGCTCGGCTGGCTGGCGGGCGCGGTGTGGGTGCCCGACGCGCTCGGTCCGCTGACCGTGCTCGCGGTCGCGGCGGCGTTCGGTCTTCGTGTCGCCGGCCGGCCGACGGGACGCGCGTGGCCGGCGGTCGCGCTCGTTGCAGCATGGCTGGCCCTTGGTTTCGGCGGCGCGTTCTGGCTTCAAGCACAGCCGTTCGCCGGGCTGGCGTGGGTGCTCGTGGTGGTGTTCCTGGTGCCGCTGCCGGTCGTCCCGTGGCTCTACGCGCGCTCGTTCGATGACGCGGGGCCAGGAGACCTCGAGGGCCGCCCGTGACGGTCCTCGCGATCGTCGTCGTGCTGGCGGCGGGCGTCGCCTGGTGGGGGGCGCGGCGCGCGCGCTCGGCGAGCGACTACTTCGCTGCCGGGCACCAGGCCGGGGCGTGGCTGGTCGGGGTCGCCGGGACCGCCGCCGCGGTCTCGGCGTTCACCTACGTCGGCGGGCCCGGGCTGTTCCTCGTGACCGGGGTCGGCTCGCTGTGGATCGTCCTGTCTGCCCCTTTGACCGGGGCGCTGCAGTGCCGGGTGGTCGGCGAGCCGGTCGTCGAGCTGGCGCGCCGCCACGGTGCGCTGACCCCGACGGAGCTGATCGGCGCCCGGTTCGGCCGCGCCGCGCGGGCCGCCGCGGCGCTCGTCGTGGTGATCGGCTGCGTCGCCTCGGGGGCGGTGCAGGCCAAGGCCGCCGCCGTCCTCGGCGAGAGCTTCCTCGGCGTCCCGGGCGTAGCCGCCGCCGCCATCGCGATCCTCGCGACGACGCTGTACACCGCGGCGGGCGGGATGCGCGCCGGGCTGCTCGCCGACGCGGTCCAGGGCGGCGTGATGGCCGCCGTCGCGCTGGCCCTGGCCGGGGCCGCGCTGGTCGCCGCGGGCGGGCCGGGCGAGGCGCTGGCGGCCATCGAGCGGGCGCGCCCCGAGCTGCTCGGCTCCTTCGGCGCGATGCCGCCGCCGCGGGCGTTCGCCCTCTACCTCCTGTTCTGCCTCGGGACGCTGGCCCAGCCGCACTACATCCAGAAGTTCTTCTTCCTACGCTCGCGCTCGGAGCTGCGCCGGCTGCCGGCGATCCTCACCGGCGCGCTCGCGGCGATGCTCGCGGTGTGGCTCGGGGTGGGGGTGGCCGGCACGGCCCTGGCCGCGCAGGGGCGCCTGGCCGTGGCCCGGCCGGACGAGCTCACGCCGGCGGTGATGCGGCTGCTCGGGCCGTGGGCCGTGCTGCTCGCGGGGATCGCCGTACTGGCGGCGCTGATGTCGACCACCGCGTCGTTCCTCAACCTGGCCGCCGCCGCGCTCACCCGCGACCTGCCGGCGGCGCTCGGCCGGGCCGCGGGCTCGGTGACGGCCGGGCGTGCGGCCACCGTCGTGATCGGCGCGGCCGCGGTCGTGCTCGGCGTCCAGAGCGAGCGAACCGTCGCGCTCCTCGGCGTCGCGGGCTGGGGGTTCTCCACCGCGGCGCTGCTGCCGGTGTTCGCGATCGGGCTGGCGTGGCCACGCGCCCGCGGCGGGGCCGTCGCGGCTGCCATCGCCGCCGGGGCTGCCGTCGACCTCGCCCTCGAGGCGGTGCGGTCGCAGCTCCCGCCCGGGCTCGAGCCCGGCCTCGCCGGCGCCGCGGTCGGCACGCTCGTCCTGGTCGGACTCTCGTGGGGCCCGATGACTCCTCTGTGGAGCGCGCGCTCCGCGCGTGCTCCGGGCACGCCCGGAGGGCGCGCCCCACAGAGACAAGACGGATCATGACGGCGAAAGAGCAACGGCGGATCGACCTGGACTGGCTGGCGGATGAGTTGGCCACCGTCCGCGCGGGCGTCCGGCCGACGACGCTCACCGAGGTCGAGAAGGCGCGCGACCCGTTCCGCCTGCTCGTCGCCTGCGTGATCTCGCTGCGCACCAAGGATGCCGTGACTGCCGCGGCGTCGGCGCGGCTGTTCGCCGTCACCGCCACGCCGGAGGCGGTCGCCGCGCTGCCCGAGCCGCGCATCGCGGAGCTGATCTTCCCGGCCGGCTTCTACAACACGAAGGCGCGGCAGATCCGCGCGATCGCGGGCCTGATCGTGGCCGGGAACGGCGGCCGGGTACCCGCCGACCGCGGGTCGCTGCTCGCCTTTCCCGGCGTCGGCCGCAAGACCGCGAACCTCGTGCTTGGCCTGGGCTTCGGCATCCCGGCGATCTGCGTCGACACCCACGTGCACCGGATCTCGAACCGCCTCGGCCTCGTCCGCACCCGCACGCCGGAGCAGACCGAGCACGCCCTGGAGCAGGTCCTGCCGCAGCGCCTGTGGATCGACATCAACGACCTGCTCGTCACCTTCGGCCAGCACGTCTGCCACCCGACCTCGCCGCGCTGCTCGACCTGCCCGCTGGACTCCCGCTGCCCCCGCGTCGGCGTCAGCCACAGCCGGTGAATACAGCTTGAGAGCTGGGGCTTGGGGCTTGAGCCACAGCCGAAAGACAGCAAGGGCGGGGACATGCCCCGCCCTCGCTCGCTTCCTTGTTCAAGGGGTGGGTGGGGGCCTCTCCCCTCTTCCCTCTCCCCTCTTTCCTGTCTTCTCTACATGCCCTTCAGCATCTCGTCGGCCTCGGCGCAGGTCTTGCCGACGCCGGCGACCGACTTGTCGAACGCGGCCTTCTCCTCGTCGGTGAGGTCGAGCTCGATGATCTTCTCGATGCCGTTCTTGCCGACGATGCACGGCACGCCGACGAACAGGCCGTTGACGCCGTACTCGCCCTCGAGCTTGGCGCAGACGGGAAGGACCTTGCGCTTGTCGTAGATGACCGCCTCGGCCATCTCGAGCGCGGCCCACGCCGGCGACACGAACGCCGAGCCAAAGCCGAGCAGCCCGACCACCTCACCGCCGGCCTTGCGGGTGCGCGCCTCGATCTTGGCCAGGGTGTCGGCGTCGAGGAACTTGGTCACCGGGATGCCGGCGACCTGGCAGGAGCTGCGCACCGGGACCATGTCGTCGCCGTGGCCGCCGAGGACGATGGCGTTGACGTTCTCGACCGACACCTTCGCCGCCTCGGCGACGAAGTAGCAGTAGCGCCCGGAGTCGAGCACGCCGGCCATGCCGAACAGCCTGTTCTTCGGCGGGGAGAGGCGCTTGTCGAGGGTGAACACGATGGCGTCGAGGGGGTTGGCGATCGAGATGATCATCGCGTCGGGGCAGTACTGCTTGATCCCCTTGGCGACCTCGAGGGTGACCTTGAGGTTGATCGCGAGCAACTCTTCGCGGCTGGGGAAGGTGCCGTCCGGCCGGGCCTTGCGCGGCACGCCGGCAGTGTTGATGACCATCTCCGCCCCGGCCAGCGCCGAGTAGTCCTTCGAGCCGACCAGCTTGACGTCGCTCGAGATGGTCGGCAGGCCCTCGGCGATGTCGAGGCACTTGCCGATCGACACCGACTGCTTCTTGACGACCTCCTGCCGCTCCGGCGAGTCGGCCGGGTTCGGCATCGGGGCCGGGTCGGTCATGCCGATCTCCCGCGCCAGGCGACGCTGCGCGATCTCCTGCGCCAGCACGCCTCCGATGTACCCGCCACCGATCAAACCAATCTTCTTCAGCATGACGTTTCTCCTTCCTTTCTCCGTAGGCTCTCGCCTGGTTGTCGTGTCACGCGGGACGACGGCACCACGTCCCGTCGATTCTCGGCCGCGCCGCTGACCACGTCCCGCCCGTCCAGTCTAGACCGTGCGGGCGGGGGCGTCCGGCACGCCGTCGCGGCGCTTGATCTCGGTCGGCTTCTTGGCCACCGGCGCCGGGCATCCCTGCTTGCGCAGGTGGAGCAGGTCGAGGACCAGCTCCCGCTTCATGAGCTGAATCGCCTTGGCCGGGTCCACGCCCTTGGGGCACACCCGCGAGCATTCGCCAGCGTAGTGGCAGCGCCACGGCCCTGCGTTGCCCGCGAGGACCTCCTTGCGGACCGCGAAGCCGCCGTCCCGGGTGTCGCTGTTGTAGCGATGGGCCTGGGCCAGCGGCATCGGCCCCGAGTACAGCGCGTCGGTGGCGAACGTCGGGCACGCCGCCATGCAGCACCCGCACTTGATGCAGTAGGAGAACTGCAGGTACTGCTCGAGCTCGTGGGCCGACTGCCAGAACTCGGCGGTCGGGTTCTCGCGCTCCTCGACGTCCTCGCGGATCACGTAGGGCAGCAGCGCCTGGTGCGTGCCGAACATCGGCGCGAGGTCCGGCACCAGGTCGCGGATGATGTCGAAGTTGGGCAGCGGCGCGACGGCGACGGTCAGCGCGTGCAGCTCGGAGATCTGCGTGTTGCAGGCCAGCCCGGGCTTGCCGTTGATCAGCATGCCGCACGAGCCGCACACGCCCATCCGGCACGACGAGCGCCACGCCAGGCCCGGCGCGTGCAGCTCCTTGACCTTCCACAGCCCGTCCAGCACGGTCATCCCCGGCGCGTACGGGATCGTGAACGCCTCCCAGTGCGGTTCGCTGTCGCGGTTCGGGTCGAAGAGCCTGATGCGGTAGGTGACGTCCTTCATCATCTCCCCATCCTCCCTAGAACGTCTTGGCCAGCGTGTGGCTGGCCACCGCGGCCCAGGTCCCGAAGACGAACAGCCCGAGGCCCGCGAGCAGGAGCACGGCGCCGACGAGCTTCTTCAGGCCCGCCGCCGGGTTGAGCTCGAGGAGGATGTTGCGCAGGCCGTACAGCCCGTGGAAGAGCGCGGCCCCGAGCAGCACGACGTAGGTGACGGCGAAGAACACGCTCCTGCCGCGCGCGACGACGTTCGCCCAGTCAATGGCGCGCTGCTCGCTCGCCACGTTGAGGGCACGGATCGGAATCAGCGCGTCGAGGTGCATGGTGAGCATGTGCAGGCCGAGGAAGACGGCGATCACGACGCCCGCCGCCAGGTGCCACGTCCACAGCTTCTGGTCTTTCATCATGGATCGCCTCCCCTACTCGCCCCACATGCTCAAGGTGCCCAGGATGGCGATCACCGCCGCCACCGCGAGCGCCCCGATCGCGAGCGGCCGCTGCACGTCGACCGAGGTCCGGTACGGGTACACCGGCTCGATCGGCTGGCCGACGCCGATGCCCAGCTCGATCAGGAGCAGACGGATGCCGTTGACCGCGTGGAACGCGAAGGCGAGGAACACGAGGTACTCGCCGACCTCGAAGATCTCGCCGGAGACCCGCGCCATCGCCTCCTCCCACGCACCCTGCGAGAAGGCACGCGACGACGTCACGACGATGTGCAGCAGGAAGTAGGCCAGGAGCCCGAGCCCGGTGACCCGGTGCAGGGTGTAGAGGTAGCGCTCCATCCCCCACCGGCCCCCACCGAGCCAGCCCCACAGGCCGAGGCGATTCGGACGACCCTTGGTTTCGAGCATCGCTCCCCTCCTAGTACTTGCGTTCCACGGGCTTCCAGGTGTTGATCGTGACGGGCTTTGAGTCCAACCGCGGGGGCTTGCCGTCCTCGCGCCAGGCCAGCGTGTGCTTGAGCCATTTCTCGTCGTCGCGGGTGGCGAAGTCGCGGCGGGCGTGGGCGCCGCGCGACTCCTGGCGGGCCAGCGCGCCCATCACCGTCACCTCGGCGAGGTCGAGCAGGTTCTCGAGCTCCAGCGCGTGGAACAGGTTCGAGTTGTAC
>JACQZW010000030.1 GCA_016213675.1 Acidobacteriota bacterium
GCCTCGTTGACCAGGTTGGCGAGGTCGGCGCCGGAGAACCCCGGCGTCGAGCGGCCGATGATGGACAGCTCGACGTCGGGGGCAAGCGTGATCTTCGCGGTGTGCACCTTGAGGATCTCGGTGCGCCCGTTGAGGTCCGGGCGGTTAACGACGATGCGCCGGTCGAAGCGACCGGGCCGGAGCAGCGCCGGGTCGAGGACGTCGGGTCGGTTGGTGGCCGCGATCATGATCACGCCGTCGTTGGCCTCGAAGCCGTCCATCTCGACGAGCAGCGCGTTGAGCGTCTGCTCTCGCTCGTCGTGTCCGCCGCCGAGACCCGCACCGCGATGCCGGCCGACGGCGTCGATCTCGTCGACGAAGATGATGCACGGCGCGCTCTTCTTGCCCTGCTCGAAGAGGTCGCGCACCCGGCTGGCGCCGACGCCGACGAACATCTCGACGAAATCGGAGCCGGAGATCGAGAAGAACGGGACGTCCGCCTCGCCGGCCACCGCCCGCGCCAGCAGCGTCTTGCCGGTCCCCGGCGGGCCCATGAGCAGCACGCCGGTGGGGATCTTGCCGCCGAGCTTCTGGAACTTCTGCGGCTCGCGGAGGAACTCGATGATCTCGTGGAGCTCTTCCTTGGCCTCCTCGACGCCGGCCACGTCCTTGAACGTGACCTTCTTCTGGTTGGGGGTCATCATGCGGGCCCGAGACTTGCCGAACGCCATTGCCTTGTTGCCGCCGACCTGCATCTGCCGCCACATGAAGTACCAGAAGCCGACGAGGGCGAGGAGCGGCAGCCACGACAGCAGCGCGGTCCAGATCGACCCCTGCGAGGCCTGCTCGGCGTTGATCTTGACGTTGTGCTTGCGCAGCACGACGACGAGGTCGTCGTAGCCGGGCGAGAAGGTGACGAACTCGTAGCCCCGCGAGCCCATGGAGCGCTGCTTCGGCGCCTCCCCGGCGCGGCCGAGGATCTCCTCGCCGCGGATGAGGACCTCGGTGATCTCGTTCTTCTCGATGCGGTCGAGGAACTCCGAGAAGGAGATCTCCTTCACGCCCGCCTTGGTGGTGGCGACGTTCCACAGCACCACGACGAGCGCGATGACGACAAGGAAAAGCAGCGCATTCTTGATGTTCTGGTTCACATCCGCTCCGTGCTGGTCATGTGCTGGGCACCGCGGTGAGGCGGGCGCCGGCCGGCGTCACATCCCCTCAAGGATGTGTACGCCCGGAAGATTCCCCCATCGCCCGTCGTACTCCATGCCGTAGCCGACCAGGCGTCCCTCGGGGGCGTCGTCGAGCACCACGTAACGCGGCTCGATGGCGACCCGGCGCAGCTTCGGCTTGTTGATCAGGGCGGCAACCTCGAGCGACGCCGGGCGCTGCTGGGCGAGGTGGGTGAGGAGGTAGTTCTCGGTCACACCGGAGTGGCAGATGTCCTTGAGGATCAGGGCGTGGGCGCCTTCCAGGTGGACGTGCGTCGCGAACGTCAGCTCGATGATCTCGCCCCGAGCGACGCTCTGGGTGGTGACGTTGACCAACTCGAACCGCACCGGCGCATCCAGGGCGCGCAGGAGGTCCGAGAGGAACACCGTGGCCCCCTTGAGGATGCCGACGAGGACGAGCTCCTTGCCGGCGTAGTCGGCCGAGATCCGGCGGCCGACGGCGGCGACCCGCTTGGCGATCTCCTCGGCCGTCACGACCTCTCGCGGCGTTGCCATGGCTCCTCCAGTTCTGCGACCGTCCCGGTCACCCCGTCGGCGTACCACCCAGGCGCCACGCCGACTCCCGGGACCCAGATCATCGTATCACCCGACATGAGGACGGGCCACGCCCGCCGCCATTCGGCGGGCACCCCGGCCCGCCCCAGCGCGGCGGCCAGGGAGCAGCCGGGCGGCCACGGCAGCCGCTCGGCCGGCCGGACCGACCGCCACGCCAACGGGAGTCCGGAAACCGCCGGCCGGAGCACGGCGGAAAACGCCGGGGCCTCCCCCGAACGGCCAACGCGGGCGCAGAAGCCGCCGGGCAGAGCGAGGTCGCTGCCGAGTGTGGCTCCGACGTCGCCGAACGGAGGCGCCGGCGGCGGCGACAGGAGGAGGGCGGACCCTCGCCGCCGCACCACCCAGCGGCGGCCGAGATCGACCGCCGCGGGCGGACCGCCGGCGAGGAGCGCCTCGACCTCGGCGAGCTGGCGGCGCGACGGCGGTTCGCCGAGCGGGAGACGCGCCGCCAGCTCGAGGACCCAGCGCCGCCGCAGCGAGGGGGGAAGTCCCGCGACCGGTGCCACGGGGATCGGGACACCCACGTCTGGCCAGGCGGCGCGCTCGGCCAGGAGCGCGCCGAGCACCGCCTCGTCCTCGGCCAGCGCGTCGGCGAAGGCGGCGAGGTGCTCGACGGTGCTCGGCGCATACGCGGCCAGGGCCGGGAGCAGCTCGTGGCGGATCCGGGCGCGCGGGCGGGTCGCGTCAGCGTTGCTCGCGTCCTCGCGCCACTCCCCGCCCGTCGCGGACAACCAGGCGCGGAGCTCGTCGCGGTCGAAGTCGAGGGCCGGGCGGACGACGCACCCTTGGCGGCGGCGGATGCCGGCCACCCCACGCGGTCCCGAGCCGCGCAACAGCTTCAGCAGGACGGTCTCCGCCTGGTCGTCGCGGGTGTGCGCGGTGGCGACGGCCTCGCAGCCCGACCGCCGGCGGACCGCCTCGAGGAGGCGGTAGCGTTCCACCCGCCACCACGCCTCCGGCGACACGCCGCGCGGGGGCTCCGGGACGAGGTGCTCGAGGTGCAGCTCGATCCCGAGGCCGGCACAGGCTCGAGCACAGAACGACGCGTCGCCGTCGGCGTCCGCGCCGCGCAGGTGGTGGTGGACATGGCAGGCGGCGACGGTGGTCCCGAGCTCGGTTGAGCCGGCCGCAAGAAGCCGGAGCAGCGCGACCGAGTCGGCCCCCCCGGAGAGGGCGACGAGGAGGTGCTTGCCGAGGAGTTCGGGGAACTGCGCGCGGAGCGCGGCGACGAAGCGCGAGACGAGCATGAGCTTGGTGCCGACGAGTGGAATCGAACCACTGACACGGGGCTTATGAGACCCCTGCTCTACCGCTGAGCTACGCCGGCACAACGGCGCGCGCATTGTAGCCGATTCCCCCGAAAGGAAGTTGCGCAGCCACCTTACTCTCCCTCTCCCGCCGCGCGGGAGAGGGACAGGGGTGAGGGTCTCCAAGCCCGCACCCGGCCGCCCTGTTCACACCCTCCGTTCGCTTGCACTGCCGGCGCCCCAGACCGATACTCGATGCATGCCGGAACCCCGGGGGCTCGAGTGCAGTCGGTGCGGGCGGCGGGCGCCGACGGTCGCCATCAGCACCTGTCCCATGTGCTTCACGGTGGTGTGCCAGAAGTGCGCGCACTTCGCCTACGGTCGCACGTTCTGCTCGAGCCGCTGCGGGGAGTACTTCTTCCACGGCGATGCTGATGACGAGAACGACCTCAGCGAGAGTTGAGGGGATCGCTCAGGCGAGGTACACTGCTCATCCCCGGGAGGGATCGAGAGGGCATGGGACAGCGCGCTGAGGAGATCCTGGCGCAGGCTCGAGTGGTCGCACCGCTCGCAGCTCGTCGCGGCGACGATGGGCTGCTGCTGGCCAAGGCCCAGGGGTGCCGGGTGTTCGACGCCGACAATGTGGCGTACGTCGACCTCCAGGGCGGCGGCGGGAGCAACCTCCTCGGCTACGGCAACCAGTACGTCCTCGACGCGGTCCGCAAGGCCTCGACGCTCGGGCTCGGGAGCGGTTTCCATGCCACGGCCGAGGTGGAGCTCGGCGAGGCGCTCCGCGAGATGCTGCCCGCCTACGGCCCGTGGGTCCTGACCTCGTCGGAGGTGCTCGCCTGGGAGCTCGCACTACGCTGGTGCCGGCGCGACACCGGCCGCAACCGGATCATCGTGTTGGACGGCAATCGGCGCGGCGCCGTCGAGGCGTTCCAGGTCGCCGCCGCCGGACCGCACGGCCACAGCCAGCCGCTGGTGGCCGGGGTCCCCGCCGAGCTGGCCCGCCTGGTCAGGGTCGTGCCCTGGGGCAACCTCGAGGCCCTCGACGCCGCGCTGTCCGAGATCGGCGTTGACGTGGCCGCGGTGGTGGTGGATCCGATCGCCAGCCAGTTCGGTGTCGTGCCGCCGAAGCCCGACTACCTCGCCGGACTCGTCGACCGCGCGCGGGCCGCGGGCGCCCGTGTCATCCTCGACGAGACCCTGACCGGCTTCCGCCTGGCCCGCGGCGGCGCCGCCGAGGTCTACGGCATCTCCGCCGACGTTGTGGTCTTCGGCGGAGCGCTCGGCGGCGGCATGTCTCAGCTTGGGGCCGTGACCTGGGCCCACGGGCTCGGAGCGACCATCGGCGACGATCTCCCGGCCCCTCCCCAGCCGATCGCCGTATTGGCCGCGAGCGCCACGCTGTCGGTCCTCCGCAACGATGCGGTCCACCAGCGACTCGAGGAGCGCGGGGCGCAACTCCAGGCCGGGGTCGAGGCGCTGGCCGAACGGTTCGGCCGCCACCTGCGCTGCAACCGCGTCGGTTCGATCTTCACCTGCTTCTTCTCCCGCCAGGCTCTCACCGACGGGAAGTCGTTCGCCCGCGTCGACCAGCCCACCTGGACGCGGTTCGCCCGTGGCGCGCGCGAGACCGGCGTCCTCCTGCCCAGCCGCTCACCGTCGGCCGCGTTCCTGTCCCACGCCCACGGCGTCAAGGACGTGGAGCATGCCCTCCTCGGCATGGAGCAGGCGTTGCGGCGGATGCAGAAGGAAGACGAGCTGTAGCACTCGTCCCGGTGCGTGGCGGTCAGGCGTGGACGTCGGGGAAGTAGCGGGCGATGGCCTTGAGCAGGTCCTCGGGCTCGATCGGCTTCTCCAGGTACTCGTGGACCCGGTAGGTCTGTCGTGCCTCGCTCTCCCACCGCCGGCTCTTGTAGACCGCGGTCACGATGAAGACGATCGGCTCGTACTCCGGCGCCTTCTCGCGCAGCTTGGCGAGCACGTCGAACCCGGACAGCAGCGGCATGAGTGCGTCGAGAATGAGCAGTTCGGGCCGCTCCGACAGCGTCCGGTCCAACGCCTCGCGGCCGTTGGTCGCCTCGACGACCGCGATGCCGCGGTCTCGCAGCACCTCCGAGACCAGCAGGCGAAAGATCCGACTGTCGTCCGCGACGAGGACGCGCGTTGGCGGCATCGAGTGCACTCCTCCGCGGCAATCTTATCGCATTCGGGAGACGTCCTCTCGCCCTCGATCCGGGCCGCGTGGCCAGCGGTCGGCGTCGCCTACTGCAGGTAGCCCAGGCTGCGCAGCACCTCGCGCTGGGTGGCGAGCGCCTCGGGGGGCGGTGCCGCGACCGGCAGCGGAGGCGGCCCGTACCCGGCGGCGGCCACCGCGTCCCGGGAGACCCCGGTCAGCGAGCGGCGCGGAGCGGGCGAGCCGGACGGCACGGGCAGCCCGAGCTGATCGAGCCAGGTCGCGGCCAGCACGCGCGCCCCGGCCGGATCCTGCCGGCCAGGAGGCGCCGTGCTCGCCGCCACGAACGGCGTGCCGCCGTGCCAGGGCACCCCGATGAGCCAGACCGCGTAGCCCTTGGCCCGCACGGTGGCGAGCACGGCCGACAGCGCTTCGAGGTGCGAGGGCAGGGCCGCCAGGCGGAGCAGAGGAGGCGCCTGGGCCCGGCCGCGCTGCTCGAGGTCCAGGGCGGGGAGCGAGAGTGCGAGCAGGTGCGTCCCCTGTGCCGGCGACCGGCCGGCGAGGGCCAAGGCCAGGCGGTCGGTGGCCGCGGGAGCGCCATCGCCGGGGGCCCACGCCTCCCGCACCGCCGCTGCCAGCGCGGGGGAGGCCGCGTCTTCGGAGGCATCGCCGGCGAGCCACGCTCGCTCGCTTGCCACCTCGCCGAGGAGCCGCCGCACCGGCCAGCTCCCCCACCACCCGCCGACGGTGACCGGGCAGCCGGCGCGCGAGGCCATCTCCCAGAACGCCGGCGCGCGCCGGGCAAGGGCCGGCCGCGCCACCGCCTCGATCCCCCCGATCGGCCGCCAGCACGCGAGGAGCAGCGTGCGGGCCAGGCGGGGAAGTGGGACGCCCCGGTGCGCGCCGAACAGGCGGATCTCCTCTAGCTCGACGACGCCGTGCCGGGCCGGCTCGACGCCGCACGCGACGGTCGCCCACACCACGGCGGGAAGCCGTCCACCGAGGTCCTCCAGTGGCGCCCACCCCCAGGCGGCCACCTCGCCGAGCGGTGACCCGCCCGGAACCCCCCGTGCCGCCTCCAGCTCCTCGCGGGACAACCCGTCGACCGCGACCACCGCGACCCGGCCGTGCGGCGGCGGGTACGCCTCGTCGGCCGGTGGCGGCCCCGGGTGAGGGCGCGCGGCCCAGGCCAGCGCGGCGACCGCCCCGAGAGCCACGACCGCCGGCGCCAGCCACGCCGACCGTCTGGCGTCACCGGGCCCGCGCCGGTACGCGAGGCGATCGAGGAGGGCGCGGCGCACCGCCACCGCCACCGCGACGGCGAAGAGCGCCCCGGACGCGAGGCCGGGGAGCAGCTCGGTCGGCCGCGCGACCGACCCGGTCAGGAGGGCACTCACGCCCGCGGCGGCGGCGAGACCGGCAGCGGCCGCCAGCGTGCCTGCGACGGTCTCCGGCTGGCCGCCGAGGCCGAGCAGCGTTCTCGACGCCCAGATGCCCAGCACGGCGGCGAGGCCGGTCAGGACGAGGACGATCGGCAGGTAGCCGGCGAGGAGCGAAACCACCAGGACCGGCTCGGCGCGAGCCGCGCTGACCTGGCCGGCGGCCACGACCAGCGAGCCCAATGCGGCGAACACCGCCAGCCACGCGGCCGCCCGGACGCCCGGCCTCGAGGGTTCGCCGCGCTCGCGCAGGTAGCCGCGCCGGACGAGCTCCTCGCGCGCCCCGGCGAGGCCCGGGTCAGGCGGTGCGGTGGCGGACATGGTCGGTGAGCTCGCGCAGCAGCGCGGTGCGCGGCCCGAGGGGGGCGAGCGCCCGCGAGGCGACATCGAGGAGCTCGTCACGCAGCGACGCCGCTCCCTCGACGCCGAACACGGACACGAAGGTCGCCCGTCCGAGGGCAGCGTCGCGCCCGATCGGCTTGCCGAGGGCCGCGGCGTCCCCGGTGACGTCGAGGAGGTCGTCGGTGACCTGGAACGCGAGCCCGAGGTTGCGGGCGTACGACAGGAGTGCCTCGAGGTGGTCGCCTGACACGCCCGCGACCACGGCGCCGAGCTCCGCGGCGAGCTCGAACAGGGCGCCGGTCTTCTGCGAGTGCACCCGCTCCAGCAGCGCGAGGTCGGCGGTGCGAGGCAGCTCGAGGTCGAGCGCCTGGCCGCGGCACATCGCCTCGACGACACCGGCGAGCCGGCTCGCGAAGGCTGAGCGGTGGGCGGGCGCGACCCGGGCGGCGGCGAGGGCCCCCGGCAGGAGGGCCTGCGCCCTGGCCAGCAGGGCGAAAGCGGCCAGGACCGCCACCGCTTCGCCGCACTGCCGATGCAGCGCCGGCCTGCCCCTCCGTTCGTCCGCGTCGTCCATGCACGGCAGATCGTCGAGGACCAGCGAGGAGGCATGGACCAGCTCGACCGTGCAGGCGGCGTCGACGTGGTCGGCGGCCGCGCCGCCGAATGCCTCAACCACCAGCAAGGTCAGCGCGGGCCGCAGCCGCTTGCCGGGAGACGTCGCGGCGACATGCATGGCGGCCTTCACCGGCTCCCCGTCGCCTGGCACTCCGACAAGCACGGCCAGGCGCGCGTCCACGAGGGATCGCAACCTGGCCAGGGCGTTCGCCAGCGACTCGCCGGGACTAGTAGGAGGCGAGAGCTTCACCCTCCGCGTCGTAGACGTCGAACACGGTGATGAGCTGGGTGACCTGCAGGATGTCGTTGATCTTGGCCGGCAGGTTCTCGAGCTTCATCTTGCCGCCCCGCCGGGCCACGGTCGCGAAGCAGCCCACCATCTCGCCGATGCCCGACGAGTCGATGTGGGTCACGCCCTTGAGGTTGATCAGGATCTTGTTCTTGCCGGCCGTGAGCGACTCCTCGATGAGCTGTCGGAGTTGGAGGTCGCCCGTGCCGATCGTGATCTTCCCTTCGAGGTCCAGGACCCGCACCTCACCTACGTCTCGCACTACGCTCTTCATACTGCCCTCCTTGTCTCAAGGTTCTTGGTCAGCTCGATCCGGGTGCCGCCCTGATCGCTGGGGAAAAACGAGACGTCGTCCATAAAGTTCCGCATGTAGAAGACGCCACGACCGCTGGAGCGCAGCAGGTTCTGCGGATCGGTGGGATTGGCGAGCTGCTCGGGGTCGAACCCCTCGCCCTCGTCCTCCACGATCAGCCTGAGCTGCGCGCCGGGCCTGACCTCGATGCGGACGTGCACCCGCTTTTCTGGGTTAAGCTTGTTGCCGTGCTTGATCGCGTTCGCCAGTGCTTCCCGCAGCGCCATGCCGATCCAGTAGATCGTCTCGTCGTCGACCGACGCGGTGCGGCACAGCTCGCCCAGGACCTCTTCGGCCAGCTCGATGTTCTCGTAACGGGAGAGAAGCTGAAGCTGCGCCTCACGAGCCATGCGAACGAAGTATAGCATCGGGATACTGGCGTTTCTGGCTGCTGCGGCCAGCGCCGGCGCCCAGGAGTGCCCGCCCGTGGTGGTCGAGGTGGCTCGCGAGGTCGCCGCGCTCCGTGCCGTGCCTGCGCCGTTCTCCCCACCGTGCCGCCTGATCACCGCGGACGTCCTGGCGAAGGAGCTCGACCGCAAGCTCCGGCGGGACCTCCCGGTTCCACCCGAGCTGTTCCTCGAGGCGCTGTGGCGGCTCGGCCTGATCGACGAGACGCCCGCCGCCGTCTACCCGCGCCTGCTTGACTTCTACACCTCGCAGGTGCTCGGCTTCTACGAGCCGGGTGGCAACGAGCTGGTGATCGTCCGGCGCGGCTCGCTCGTCGAGGCGGAGGGCCGCCTCGTCTGGTCCCACGAGCTCGCCCACGCCGCGCAGGAGCGGACCTCCCGGCTTCCCTCGCGGCTCCTGGCGATGCGCCACGACACCGACGAGCAGCGCGCCGCGTCGGCCGTCGCCGAGGGCGAGGCGATGCTGGTGATGACGCTGCTGTCCGCTCCGGGGGCGACGCGGGACGACCTCCTCGACCTCGCCGAGGCGGCGATGGCGGCGCAGGCGCAGGCCGGTCTCGAGGCGCCGGGCGTCCCGGACTTCTTCGTCAAGGACCTGCTCTTCCCCTACACCGCCGGGTTCTCGGCGGTGCTGCGCACCTACCGCAGCGGCGGTTGGCCCGCCGTCAACCGGATCCTCCGCCGGCCCCCGGCCTCGACCGCCGCGCTCCTCCACCCCGACCGCCCGGCTCCGGGTCCGCCGATCCCCGACTCGGCCATGCCCGCGCCTCCGGCCGGGGCCGACGAGGTCATCACCGACGCCCTGGGCGAGTGGACGCTGTCCACCTGGCTGGCGCGGCGGCTGCCCGCCGAGCGGGCGGCGGCGCTCGCCGCCGGCTGGGACGCCGACCGGATCCGCCTGGTCCGCGCCCGCGCCGATGCGACGCGCTGGTCGATGGCGTGGCGCGTGCGGTGTCGCACCGCCGCCGACCGGCAGGCCCTGGAGGCCGCGCTGCAGGCGCACCTCCCGGCGCTGCTGGCCCGACTGCCGGGCGCCGGCCGCCGCCCCGAGCTGGTGTGGTCCGGCGCCGGTGCGACCCTCGACGTCCGCGTCAACTGGCCCTGAACGACAGTCCACAGTTGACAAGGCGGCCCGACTTCGCGCGCGACCGGGTGTGGGAGCTGTCGACTGTTGACTGTCGACTGCCGACCGGCTGGGTGGGCGGTGGGGCCTACTTGGCTTCCAGCAGGGTGGCGCCCTTGATCACGACCGGCGGCCGGGGCACGTCCTTGGGGAAGGGACCCCCCGAACCGGTCGGCACCTTGGCGATCGCGTCGACCACGTCCATCCCCTCGACGACCTTGCCGAACACGCAGTAGCCGATCCCGTCGGCCGTGTCGTTGCGGTAGTCGAGGAAATCGTTGTGCTTCAAGTTGATGAAGAACTGGTCGGTGGCCGAGTTGGGGTCGCCGGTGCGGGCCATCGCGATGGTCCCGCGGAGGTTCTTGAGCTTGTTGGCGGCCTCGTTGAGGATCGCCGGCCGCGTCGGCGGCATCTGGAAGTCCGACTGGAAGTGCCCACCCTGGATCATGAAGCCAGGGATCACCCGGTGAAACGTGGTCCCGAAGTAGTGGCCCGTCCGGACGTACTCGAGGAAGTTGGCCACGGTCTGGGGGGCCTTCTCGGGGTAGAGCTCGAGGACGATCGTCCCCTTGGAGGTCTCGATCCTGACGCGGGGGTCGGCGGCGAACGCGAGCGTCGGCACGAGCACGGTCAGGACGAGCGCGGTGAGCAGGAGTCGACGAAACATGGAGACCTTCCTTCTCCGCGGGCTAGCGGGCCCGCATCGGTGTCAGGGTGAAGCGCGGTACGGCCTGTTTGCCGTCCATCTCGATCTTGAGCATGAACCGGCCGTCGTTGAAGAAGGCGGCCGGCAGCGACTGCTCCCCGAGCAGCTTGCCGTCCTCGCCTCGCAGGCGGACGGTCAGCGAGCGGGCGGCGGCGGCGACCGCATAGGCATCCTGGACCACGCCAGTGCCTTCCTTCTTCAGGCCCATGAAGCCCTTCTGATAGAAGTTGAACGGTTTGGACGAGACCTGCCGGCCGTCCGCCTCGATCTCGACGGCCCCGGCCGGGAGCGGGGAGTTGAAGTACAGCTCGAGCCGGACCTGGCCGTCGGTAGGCGGGCGGGTCGCGGTCACCGCGGCGCGGACGGCGATCACCGGCTCCGGCCGGCTCGCCCGCGGCGAGCGGGCCCGTTCGCGGACGTACTCCGCCCACTCGCGCAGCATCGAGTCGTCGGGCAGGAGCTCGAGCGCCCGGTCGAAGCGGAGCTGCGCCTCCCGCCAGCGTCCCTGGTCCTTGAGCGACTTGCCCTCGTCGAGCAGCCGTTGCGCCTCGGCCTGCCGCTGCTGCTGGCTGACCAGCGTGCCCCGCAACGCCGCCGCGCGGTACTTGAGCTCGCGAGCCCGGGCGCTGTACGGCGCCTGGTCCCAGACCTCCTCGAGCAGCCTCTCGGCCTCCTCCGGCCGGCCCGCGGCCAACGCCTCTGCGGCCCGGCGCTGGGCCACCCCGACGGCGTGACGACGGCCCGGCTCGCCCACCGGCGGTCCGGCGTACGGCCCGCGATCGACCTTCATCGCCAGCACCAGGATGAAGGTGGCAGGGGGAAGGAACGCCGCCGCCAGACAGAGCGCGACCCAGCGCGGCTGGATGGGCAGCTTCCACCAGGAGGGGGCGGCCTTGGCCGCGGCCGCGACCCGGGGTACGTCCTGGATCTGCGTGGCTCGGGTCGCGGTGGGCGCCGCCTGCATGACCCCGGCCGGGTCGACAGTGGCGCCCGCGGGCGGAGTGGCGTACGCGGTGATCTCCCCGGTCATCCCGGAGAGCACCCGGCGCAGGGCGTCGAGCGCCCGCGCGACGTCGCCCCCCTTCTGGTAACGCTTGTCGGCCTGCTTCTCGAGCAGCTTGAGGACGATCGGGTTGAACGCCGGCGGCAGGCCGGCACGGACCTGGGAGGGGATCGGCGGCGGCTCGTGGACGATCTTGTACCCGACCTCGGTCAGCGACGCGCCGACGAACGGCCGGCTGCCGGTCATCAGCTCGAAGAGGACGACGCCGAGCGAGAAGAGATCGCTGCGCCCGTCGATGGCGGACCCGGTCACCTGCTCCGGCGACATGTAGTTCGGGGTGCCGATGAACTGGCCGGTCGCGGTGAGGTTCGACGACTCCATTCGGGCGACGCCGAAGTCGGTGATCTTCACCTGCCCCTGCGGCGTGAGGATGATGTTGGCCGGCTTGATGTCGCGGTGCACGACGCCCTTGGAGTGGGCGTAGTCGAGGGCTCCGGCCAGGGCGGCGCCGATTCGCGCCACCTCGGAGAAGGCGAACATGTGCCCGCCGCGCAACGCGTCCTTCAGGCTCTTGCCCTCGATGTACTCCATGGCGATGTAGGAGAGGCCGCTGGCCTCGTCGACGCCGGCGTCGTGGACCGTGACGATCCCCGGGTGGTTGAGGATGCCGGCCGCCTGCGCCTCGCGCAGGAAGCGCTGGCGGAACTCCTCGGCCTCCTCGGTCTCCTGCGGGACGGTGAGGGTCTTGAGGGCGAGCCGGCGTCCGATCACCGGGTCGCGCGCCAGGTAGACGACACCCATCGCACCCTTGCCGAGCACCCCTTCGAGAACGTACCGACCGAGCTGTCGGACCTCCATCGCGCCTCGAAGCTTACACCATCGAACGACCGGGAGAGCCCCTCACCGACGCGGTCCCGGAGACGGGCTCGGCACGATCACCAGCACCTCGTCGGGGGCCACCGCGTCGAGCGTCTCGCGGGCGGCCCGGGCCCGCGCCTCGCGCTCGCGCTTGAGCGCGGCGACCTCCCGGGCGAGGACGCGGTTGGCCTCCTCGAGCTGCCGCGCCCGCTCCGTCAAGGCCGCCAGCTCGCGCTTCGACTCCCGGACTCCCACCGTCCCGCGCCACCACCCCCAGGCCACCACGCCGACGAGCAGCGGGGCGCCGAGCCAGAGCAGCCGGCGGTCGAACCGGATCACCGCGTGAACGGCGCCCGGCCGGCGAACCGCGCCGAGTCGCCGAGCTCCTCCTCGATGCGCAGCAGGCGGTTGTACTTGGCGATCCGCTCGCCGCGCGACGCCGAGCCGGTCTTGATCAGGCCGGCCCCGCACGCCACCACGAGGTCGGCGATGGTCGTGTCCTCGGACTCGCCGGAGCGGTGCGACACCATCGCCCGCCAGCCGTGGTGCATGGCTAGGCGCAGCGCGCTCTGGGTCTCGGACAGCGTCCCGATCTGGTTCAGCTTGATGAGCACGGCGTTCGCCACGTTCTCCGCGATGCCGCGGGCGATGATCTCAGGGTTGGTGACGAAGATGTCGTCGCCGACCAGGAGAATCTTCTCGCCCAGGCGCCGCTGCAGCTCGGCCCAGCCCGACCAGTCGTCCTCCGCCAGGCCGTCCTCGATCAAGACGATGGGAAAGTCGCGCACCCACTCCTCGTAGGTGGCGATGAGGTCCTCCGACGACAGGCCGTCGCGCCGCTCGCCCGGCAGGAAGTAGCCCTCGCCGGTGCGCAGCTCGGAGCCGGCGGCGTCGATGGCGATCGCCACCTGCTCGCCCGGCGCGTAGCCGGCGTCGCGGATCGCCTCGACCAGGAACTCCAGGGCCGCCCGGTTGTTGGGCAGGTTGGGGGCGAAGCCGCCCTCGTCGCCCACCGCGGTGACGTGCTTGGCTGCCTTGAGGCGCTCCTTGAGGGCGTGGAACACCTCGACCCCGGCGCGCAGCGACTCGGCGAACGACGAGAACCCCAGCGGGACCGCCATGAACTCCTGGATGTCCAGCGAGTTGTCGGCGTGGGCGCCGCCGTTGATGAGGTTCATGCAGGGAACCGGCAGGACGGTGGCCGCGGTGCCGCCGAGGTAGCGGTAGAGCGGCAGGCCGCACTGGTCGGCGACGGCCCGCGCGGTCGCCAGCGACACCGCCAGGATGGCGTTGGCTCCGAGCCGACTCTTGTCGGCGGTGCCGTCCAACTCGATCATCGCGCGGTCGACCTCGGCCTGGTCGCGGCCGTCGAGTCCCTCGAGATGGTCGGCGATCTCGGTGTTGACGTGCTCCACCGCCTTGAGCACGCCTTTGCCCTTGTAGCGCTTCTTGTCGCCGTCGCGCAGCTCGAGCGCCTCGCGACTGCCGGTCGAGGCGCCCGACGGCACGATGGCCGTGCCGACGGCGCCGCCCGAGAGGATGACCTCCGCCTCGACGGTGGGGTTACCGCGGGAATCGAGGACCTCGCGGCCCACGACGGTGTCGATGTCAAACATTCCTGGCTCCTTCCTCCTCCGCCCGGATCGCGTTCCGCGCCTCGCTGACGAGGGTGCGGAGCTGCCGGGAGGAGGTTCCTTCCGCGTAGATGCGCAGCTTCGGCTCGGTGCCGGCGGGACGGATCAGCACCCATCCGCCGTCGGCCAGCTCGAGCAGGATGCCGTCCTGATGGTCCTTCCGGAGTACCTTCTGGCCGGCGAACGTGGCGAACGGCCGCTTCTCCAGGCGGGCCAGCGCGGCCCGCGTCCGCTCGCGCAGCGGAACCTGGACCCGCCGCGACACCAGCGTACCGTGCCGGGCGAACAGCCGGCGGGTCAGCTCGGACAGCGAGGCGCCCTCGACCGCGAGCATCTCGGCGACCAGCAGGGCGGCGTAGATTCCGTCCCGCTCCGGCAGGTGCGACGCGACGCCGAGCCCGGCCGACTCCTCGGTCGCGACGACGACCTCGCCGGACAGGAGCATCGGCCCGAAGAAGTGGAAGCCGACCGGGGTCTCGTGCACCGGGCAGCCGGCGGCACGGGCCACGCGGTCGACGAGCCGGGTCGTCGCCAGCGTGCGGCCGACCCCGCCGCGGAGGCGGCGTCGGTTGAGCAGGTAGTCGACGAGCAGCGCGATGGCGAGGTTCGGCGAGACGGAGCGGCAGGCGTCGTCGATGATCCCGAAGCGGTCGGCGTCGCCGTCGGTGGCGAGGCCGACGCCGGCGTGGCTCGAGCGGACCAGCTCGCGCAGGCCGCCGAGGTTGGCCGGCGTGCACTCCGGCGAGTAGCCGCCGAAGTAGGGGTCCTTGGTCGCGTGCACCACGACGGTCGGGATGCCGTGGGCGAGGAGGATGCGATCGAGGAACTCGCGCGACGTTCCGAACAGCGGGTCGACCGCCACGACGAGGCCGGACCGGCCGATCGCCTCCCAGTCGAGGTCGCGGTCGAGCGCCTCGAGGTAGGCGTCCGCCAGCGGCGCCGTGGAAGCCAGTTTCCGCTGCGGCACGTAGAAGTCGTCGAAGCCGGGGGCGAGACGTGCCGCCTCGGCCTCGATGGCATCGGTCAGTTGCCGGCCGGCGAGGGCGCCCTCGCCGGTATAGAGCTTGACGCCGTTGTACTCGGGAGGGTTATGGGACGCGGTGAACATCACGCCGAGGACGGCGTGCCGATCGCGGGTGGCGTGGGCGAGGCACGGGGACGGGACGTCCCGCTCGGAGAGCACCGCCCGGAAGCCGTGGTGGGTGAACACCTCCACCGCCTCGCGGGCGAACTTTTCCGAGAGCAAGCGGGTGTCGTAGGAGACCACCACCTCGCCGTCGAGGCCCTGGCCACGGAGCACCGCCACCGTGGCCTCCATGGCCAGCCGCACGTTGCGAAAGGTGAAGTCCTGACCTACGATCCCGCGCCAGCCGGAGGTCCCGAAGTGAATCATCGCCCTTCGTGGCGAGGCTATCACAGCTCGCTCTGGCACGGCGTCCCGCTCCTCGCCCTCCTCGCCGCGGGGTGCGCCCTGCTGCCGGCGTCAGCGAAGCTGCCGGCGGCGACGCCGACGGTCGCGCCCGTGCCGGCGGTGCCGACGGGCGAGTGGCAGGCGGCGAAGGCGGCGACCCTGGCCGCCATCAACGCCGCCCGGGCCGACGCCGGGCTCGGCCCGGTGGCCTGGGACGCGACCCTCGAACGGGTCGGCGACGCCTTCTGCGCCGCGCTCCTCGCCGAGGCGGGGCTCGGCCACGTCGCCGCCGACGGCGTGCCACCCTACCTGCGCGCCCTCCTCGCCGGGGAAAACGGCTTCCACCGCGAGAATGTCGCGTCCTACGACTCGAGCGCCGGCGTCGACCTCGAGGAGGTCGAGGGGATCGCCCTCGTGATGCTCGCCAGCATGCTCGCCGAGACCCCGCCCGATGACGGGCACCGGCGCACGATCCTCGAGCCGACCGCGACCCACCTCGGCGTCGGTGTCGCGGTGCTCGGCGGCTCCGTCAGGGTCGCGCACGAGATGTCGTCGCGCGGCGCCGTGGCCTGGCGGCCGCCGACGCTGGTCGTGCGCCCGTTCGACGCGGCGCGGCTCGGGGGCCGGCTCGCCCGCCCATGGCGGCCCACCGGCGTCGAGGTGCTGTGGGAACCGCTTCCGGAACCGCGCGCCCCCGGCACCCCGCCGGTCCGTACCTACGCCTACCCGCCGGTCCGCTCGTTCACCTCCGGAAGCACCTCCGGCCTCGGGCCTCTCGGGTTCACCCGTCCCGACGACGCGGCATCCCTCAAGCTCGACGGCGACGCCTTCACCTTCGTCTGGAAGGCCGGGGCCGGCCCCGGCGTCGAGACCATCGTGGTGTGGGCCCGCCGGAACGCCTCCGAGCGCGCCCTCACCCCGATCGCCTCCGCCGCCACCGTGGTCACGCCGGACGGCACGCTGCCGCCGGCGCTCCAGAAGTGGGCCGCGTTGCGGACCCCCTGAGCACCCACCCGGTCGAGCGTCGAGCCTCAAGAGTCGAGCGGGGGAGCCGCCAGCGCTCCGCCACCCGCCCGCACAGCACGGCCACCACCCTCCCACCAGCGCGCCTCCACCTGAGGATCGGTCCCCAAAGGCGAGGGAGCCGCGCGATGTTTGCTGTCGGCTAGACTGGCTCGGGGGTGCCGTGGCGAGACCGCCGATCTACATGGACCACAACGCGACGACGCCGGTCGACCCGCGGGTGGTCGAGGCGATGCTGCCGGCGTTCGGTGAGCACTTCGGCAACGCCGCCTCGAAGACGCACCCGTACGGCTGGGCGGCGGCGAAGCTCGTCGAGCGCGCCCGCGAGTCGATCGCCGCGGGCCTGGGCGCCCACCCCGAGGGGGTGATCTTCACCTCCGGCGCGACCGAGGCCAACAACCTCGCGATCAAGGGCGGCGCCTGGCCGTTGCGCGCCCGCGGCGACCACATCGTCACCGTCGCGACCGAGCACAAGGCCGTCCTCGACCCGTGCGAGCGGCTCGCCCAGGAGGGGTTCTCGGTCACCGTCCTCCCCGTCGACCGCCAGGGCCGGGTGACGCCCGAGCAGGTGGCGCTGGCCCTCGAGCCGCGCACGGTGCTCGTCTCGGTGATGCTCGCCAACAACGAGATCGGCACCCTCCAGCCGGTCGACGAGATCGCCCGGATCTGCCGGCAGCGCGGCGTCCTCGTCCACTGCGACGCCACCCAGGCGGTCGGCAAGGTCCCGATCGACCTCGACGCGCTGGGCGTCGACCTGCTCTCCTGCTCGGCCCACAAGCTGTACGGGCCGAAGGGCGTCGGCGCCCTCCTCATCCGTCAGCGCATGCCGCGCCTGCGCCTGGCGCCGCTGTTCGACGGCGGCGGCCACGAGCAGGGGATGCGCTCCGGCACCCTCAACGTGCCCGGCATCGTCGGGTTCGCGAAGGCGCTCGAGCTGGCCCTCGCCGACCTGACCGAGGAGTCGGCGCGGCTGGCCGCGCTGCGCGACCGCCTGCGCGACGCGATCACCGCGCGCCTGCCGGGCGTGATCGAGAACGGACACCCCACCGAGCGGCTGGCCAACACGCTCAACCTCTCCTTCGAGGGCGTCGACGGCGCCGCGCTCCTGGTCGGGCTGCGCGAGGTGGCGGTGTCGTCCGGCTCCGCCTGCACGTCGGCGGAGGCGAAGCCGTCCCACGTGCTCGCCGCCATCGGCCGCCCGAAGGCGCTCGCCGCGGCGTCGGTGCGCTTCTCCCTCGGCCGCCGGAACACGGTCGAGGAGGTCGACGCGGTGGCGGACGCGGTCGTCCGCGAGGTGAAGCGCCTGCGCTCCGGATCACCGCTCTGGAAGAGCTAGCTGACAGCTCACAGCTAACAGCTCTCCGCCCGCCCACCCACACAGCACGGCCACCTCCCGCCCACCTCCGCCCAGCCTCCCGGTTCTGGGGGGTGGTGGGGCCTCTTTGCTGGGTGGGGGGTGGGGAAAACCGTCGGCTGTCGGCTGCCAGCTCTCATCGCGACGTGCACCGGACTGCGGGGCTACAATCGCGGGCCGGCCAGATGCAACGCCGGCGGAGGCGAGCGCGAGCCAGACCCCGGAGCTTCCCGCGCAAGCGGTCGCCCGCGTCCGTGCCTCGCTCCCCCCGGGGGGCGGACCGGTCGCGGTCGGCGGGGTGTGCCCGGCGGCCCGGGCGGTGGCCGTCGGCGCGATCCTCGGCGACGGCCCCGCGGTGGTCGTCGTCCCCACTCCCCGCGACGCCGACGAGCTGGTCGCCGGGCTCGCGCTGCTCGTCCCCGAGTTGCCGGCCGCGGCGCTGCCCGCCGAGGCGCTGGAGTGCTACCTCGGCCGTATCCCGCCGCTCGGCGCGACCACCGCCGCGGCGCTCGCCCTCCTCGGCCTCGCCGAGGGCAGCGTGCGCGTCCTGGTGGTGCCGGCCCGCGCGCTCCCCTACCCGCTGCCCGAGCCGTCCTCGCTGCCCGCCCGTGCCCCGCGCCTCGCCGCCGGGATGCGCCTCGACCCGCGCGCCCTGGCCCGCGAGCTGCTCACCGCCGGCTACCGCCGCGTCGAGGTCGTCGAGGAGGCCGGCGAGTTCGCCCTGCGCGGGCAGGTGATCGACGTCGGCGCCCCCGACCGCTTCGTCCGGGCCGTCCTCGACGTCGACGTCGTCGAGGCGCTGCGCGAGTTCGACGCCACGACCCAGCGCTCCGGCGCGGCGCTCGATGCCGCGGCGATCCCGCCGCTGCGCCTGTGCGAGGCCACGGACGACGAGCGCACCCGCCTGGCGTCGCTGCTCGAGAGTCACGACTGCCGCGGCGCCGCCGACGCCGCCCTCGAAGGCCACACGCCGCAGTGGTGGGAGGGGCTGCTCGGCTGGGCCGTCGAGCATCGCCACGCGTGGGAGCTCGGCGACCGCCTCGTGGTGTGCGAGCGCGACGGCGTGCGCGCCGAGGTGGAGCGCGTCTTCGCCGCCCTCGGTCACGCCCAGACCGCGCTCGCCGGCAGCGAGGTCCTGCTCCCGGTTCCGGAGGCGTGGCTGGCCGCCCCGGACGCCTGCCTGGCGGCGCTCGACGGCGCCCACCGCGTCGACGAGCTGCCCGTCGAGGACGGCACGCCGTGGACGCTCCTGCGCACCATGCCGACGCTGAACCTCGCCAGCCGGCCGCAGGCGCTCCTCGACGAGCTGCGCCGCGGTGTCGGCGAGCGCCTCGCGCAGGTCCTCGTCGCCGCCTCGGCCGGCGAGGCGGCCCGCCTCGCCCACCTGCTCACCGAGGCGGAGCTGCCGGTCGCCGAGGGGTGGCCGAGCCCGGGGCGGATCGGCGTGGTCCGCGGCGAGCTCGCCCGCGGCTTCGCCCTGCCCGACGCCGCCCTCGTGGTCTGGGGCCGTGCCGACGTCACTTCGCTGCCCGCCGCGGCCCGGGCGCGGCGGACGCTGGCGGCGGTCCTCGCCGACCTCCGCGACCTCGCCCCCGGCGACTTCGTGGTCCACGCCGAGCACGGCATCGGCCGCTTCACCGGCTTCCGGAGTTTCGAATTGGAGGGCGAGAAGCACGAGTGCGTCGAGCTCGAGTACGCCGGCGGCGGCAAGCTCCTCGTCCCCCTCGAGCGCGCCGACGTGTTGGAGAAGTACGCGGGCGCGGAGGGCGCGCCGCCCCACCTCGACCGCCTCGGCGGCAGCTCGTGGGCGCGCACCACCTCCAAGGTCAAGAAGGCGCTCAAGGACATGGCCGAGGAGCTCCTCAAGGTGCAGGCACAGCGTGAGGTCCAGTCCGGCTTCGCCTACTCCAAGGACGCGCCGTGGCAGCGCGACTTCGAGGGCGCCTTCGAGTACGAGCCGACCGCCGACCAGGACGCGGCGATCCGCGAGGTCAAGCGCGACATGGAGGCGGCGCGACCGATGGACCGGCTGCTGGTCGGGGACGTCGGCTACGGCAAGACCGAGGTCGCGATGCGGGCGGCGTTCAAGGCCGTCCTCGACGGCAAGCAGGTTGCCGTCCTCGCGCCGACCACGATTCTCGCCGAGCAGCACGTCCGCACCTTCACCCGTCGCTTCGCCGGCTTCCCGGTCGAGATCCGCTGGCTGTCGCGCTTCATCCCGCCGGCGGAGCAGAAGAAGGTCGTCGGCGGGATCCGCGACGGCACCGTCGACCTCGTCGTCGGCACCCACCGACTGCTCGCCAAGGACGTCGCCTTCCGCGACCTCGGCCTGCTCATCGTCGACGAGGAGCAGCGCTTCGGCGTCGGCCAGAAGGAGAAGCTCAAGAGCCTCAAGGCGACCGTCGACGTCCTCGCCCTGTCGGCGACGCCGATCCC
>JACQZW010000031.1 GCA_016213675.1 Acidobacteriota bacterium
ATTCCCCACTGCTGCCTCCCGTAGGAGTCTGGGCCGTGTCTCAGTCCCAATGTGGCCGATCACCCTCTCAGGCCGGCTACCGATCGTAGCCTTGGTAGGCCGTTACCCTACCAACTAGCTAATCGGACGCGGGCCCATCCTGTAGCGGCTGGCCCCGAAGGGTCCCAGCCTTTCCTCGGCAGATCTTGTGATCAACAGAGGATATGCGGTATTACCCCCTCTTTCGAGGAGCTATCCCCCACTGCAGGGTAGGTTGCCCACGCGTTACTCACCCGTTCGCCGCTCGACTCGCGGGTTGCCCCGCGGCCTCGCTCGACTTGCATGTGTTAGGCGCGCCGCCAGCGTTCATTCTGAGCCAGGATCAAACTCTCCGGTTTGAACCTGTGAACGCGGCCGGTTCGCTGACGCGAACCGATCCGTGCGTTATTCGTCGTTGTGCAACTCGCTTGGCTTCCCAAGCAGGTGCACCGCACGCTCGATTTAGTTTTCAAAGAACCTCGACTCGCCCCTCAAGGCGGACTAGCAATTTAGTCCTGGTTGGCCAATCTGTCAAGCCCCCCTGTTGCCTTGTCCCCTTCAAAGAGCGACCCGCGTCTCGCGCGGGGACGCACTTTATAGAGCACTCGCGCAAACCTGTCAAGCCCTCGGCCGGGCGTGCCTCGCACGAGCCTGCGGCGGGAGAAGCCAGCAACCTTCGAATCAGGACTTTAGGGGGGAGTCCTGCTCGTTGGGCCAGCCGGCTTCGTGTTCCCTGCGGAGGTGCTCGACCAACTCGTATGCACGCGGCCTCGTCGAGGCCAGCTCAGCGCGGGACCGCCGTACGTCTCCGAGATAGCCGAGTGCTGCGACGAACGCGCGCAGGAGCGATCCGTCGCGGAGGAGCGAGGAGCCCAGACGGAGCGGCATCCAGGCAACGTGACTCCACCAGGCACGCCATCCCACAAGATGAACCCAGGTGAAGAGCAAGCGGTTCTTCTCGTAGTACTCCCTCACTTGGCGAACCGTGAGTTCGTTGGCTACCGTGCGAGCGTGGTCGTGGAGCACCAAGCCATCGCCCGACTCAATCGACTCGAACCCGCGGCGACGCGCGATCCAGCCCAAGCCTGCGTCTTCCCAGTAGACCGGAGCGAGCATCTCGGGGAAGCCCCCGAGCTCGAGGAACTCGGCCCGTCGACAGACGAAGGCTCCCCCGCACGCGTAGGCAACGCGCCGAACGGTTCCCCGTGCGGGAGGCGGCATGCCGGCCCGGCCCGGAAACACGTGATCGAAAACGCCACGATGGAAGCGCGTCCGGATCGTGCTCTCGGGAAGACCCTCCTCCAGGTTGACGACGACCGGTGAGACGGCGAACACGTCGGGTCGGCGCTCCAGGATCTCGACCAGCGCGCGGAAGCATCCCTTCTCGACGTGCATGTCGTCGTTCAGGAAGAGCAGGTACTCGCCGCTGGCGTTTCGCGCTCCGGCGTTGGCCGTGACTGCGAAACCACTGTGCGTGGCACGTCGGAGGAGGCGGACAGGCCCTTGGGCTCTGCCAACGAGATCCTCGAGCGGTGGGAGGCCCTCGAGGCTCCCATCATCGACGACGATGACCTCTGCACCTCCCGGCAAGGAGCCGGCTTCCTCGAGCAATCGGGGCAAGTGCGGCGCGAAGATCTCGGCCGCGTTCCAGGCAGGAACGATCACCGAGAGGCGCACCGAGTGCTGGGCCAGCGTCATCTGTCCGAGTATAGGCGGGCGTCAGTTGGCCGAGGCAGGCCATGGACGGTCTACGTCGATCAACGGGTCAAACACCACCCGTCGGCCGTGCACGCGCCATCGCCGGGTCAACAGCATCCTCAGGGCGGTCGGGTAGGCGACGTGCTCCTGCTCCAGGATGCGATGGGCCAACGTGTCCGAGGTGTCGTCGTCAAGCACCGGCACGGTGCGTTGCAGGACGATGGGACCGGTGTCGCAGCCGGTGTCCACGAGGTGCACGGTACACCCCGACACCCTCACCCCGTACTCCCACGCCTGCGCCTGCGCATCGACACCCGGGAACGACGGCAGGAGTGCGGGATGGATGTTCACGATCCGCGGCGCGTACCGGTCGATGAACACCGGCGTCAGCAACCGCATGTAGCCGGCGAGACAAACCCAGTGCGCCTCCACCTCGTCGAGCGCGGCGACGAGTCGTGACTCGTGCTCCTCACGCGGCATCCCCTTCGATGGGATCGCCACGGTCGGGATCCCGCGCTCCCGGGCACGGTCGAGGCCCCCCGCGTCGGCCTTGTTGGAGAGGACGAGGACGATCTCGGCCGGCACTTCGCCCCGTGCGCAGGCATCGGCCAGGGCCACGAAGTTCGACCCCCTGCCAGACAACAGGACGGCAACGCGGGCAAGGTCGTCGCTCATGCCTGACCACCCAGAAACCGCACGCCAGCGCCCGGCACCGTCCGGCCGACCACCCAGGCCGGCCCGTGCGGCGCCAGCGACTCGAGCACGCCGGCCAGGTTCTCCGGAGCGATGACCAGGATCATCCCCACGCCGAGGTTGAACGTCCGCCGCATGTCGTCTTCCGGAACCCCGGCGACTGCGCGGATGAGTCGGAACACCGGCGGTTCCACCCATGAGGACACGAAGATTTCGGCGCCCATCCGATCGGGCAGCGCCCGGGGCAAATTGTCAGGAATGCCCCCGCCGGTGATGTGGGCCGCGCTCCTGACGAGGCCCGCGTCGATCAGCGGTCCCACCGCGGACACGTACGAGCGGTGCACGGCCAGCAGCTCTTCGCCCACGGTGTGGCCGAGCTCGGGAAGATGGCTCTCCACGCCGAGCGCGAGGATGTCAAAGAAGACCCTGCGGGCGAGCGAGTAGCCGTTGGTGTGGAGGCCGGACGAGGGCAGGCCGACCAGGAAGTCGTCGGCCTGCACGCTCTCCCGCCGCAACAACTGCTGCCGCCCGACTGCGCCGACGATGAACCCGGCCAGGTCGTATTCGCCGGGCTGGTAGAACCCCGGCATTTCGGCGGTTTCCCCACCGAGAAGCGCGCACCGGTTGGCCCGGCACCCGCGGGCGATCCCCTCGACCAGTCGCGTCGCGACTCGGGGATCGAGCTTGCCGGTGGCCAGATAGTCGAGGAAGAACAGCGGCCTCGCACCCTGGACGAGGATGTCGTTGACGCAGTGGTTGACCAGATCCTCGCCAACCGTGTCGTGGATGCCGGCCATCTGGGCGACCTTGAGCTTGGTTCCGACCCCGTCGGCCGAGGCCACCAGCACGAGCCCGTGTTCGTTCTCGGGCTCGAGGGTGAAGAGTCCACCGAAGCTGCCGATATCGGACAGGACGCCCGACGTGAAGGTGCTCTTAGCCAGCCGCTTGATCTCCGCGAGCGCCCGGTCTTGCGCGTCGATCGAAACACCCGCTCGTTCGTAGGTCAGCGACGTGGGCTTCTGAGGTTCCTTCATGCGCGAAGGGTAGCAGAGGGACCACCCACGAGACGCGCGTCCAGACGAGGGGAAGGAGCCTTCCGACGATCTGGCCGGCTCGGACCCGGAGCCAACTCGCGACCGTTGGTTGCACCCTCTCAGCGCTTGTGCTTCTCGATGACCTCGGCGTGCTCCTGGTCAAGGACCCGATAGTCGAGGGAGAAGCACGCCGTGCAGAAGCTCTCGCTCGGGCTCGTCAGGCAGGAGAGCATGCCGGCCTCGGAGAGATAGCCGAGCGAATCGGCGCCGACGTAGGCCCGGATCTCCTCGACGGACTTCGCAGAGGCGATGAGCTCGCGGCGTTCGGGGGTGTCGATCCCGTAGAAGCACGGCCCCACCGTCGGCGGCGAGCAGATCCGCAGATGGACTTCGCTGGCGCCGGCGGCCTTGAGCATCATCACGATCTTGCGGGACGTCGTGCCGCGCACAATCGAGTCGTCGACGAGCACGACCCGCTTCCCCTCGACCACCGAACGAACCGGGTTGAGCTTGATCTTGACGCCGAAGTGGCGGATCGACTGCCGCGGCTCGATGAACGTCCGACCGACGTAGTGGTTGCGCACCAAGCCGAGGACGAAGGGGATCCCAGACTCGCGGGAGAACCCGAGCGCCGCCGGGACGCCGGAGTCGGGTACCGCCACCACGACATCGGCACGTGCGGGATGCTCGCGCGCCAGTTGGCCGCCCATCCGCTCCCTTGCCATGCCGACGTTCTCGCCGAAAACTTCCGAGTCGGGCCGCGCGAAGTAGACGTGCTCGAACACGCAGTGTGCGTGCGGGCCCGGCGCGGCCGGCCGCAGTACCCGCGGCTCCTCGCCGGACAGCTCGACGATCTCGCCGGGTCCGACCTGACGGACGAGACGCGCTTCGATCAGGTCGAAGGCGCACGTCTCCGAGGCGACGACCCACGCCTCGCCGAGCCTCCCGAGGACGAGCGGTCGGAAGCCGTGCGGGTCGCGGGCAGCGAACAGGCGGCCGTCGCACAGGACCGCCAGCGAGTACGCGCCGACCGCGGCGTCGAGCGTCTCGACCAGCGCCGCTTCGAGGGTCGGCGCCTTCGACCGCGCCAGCAGGTGGAGGAACACCTCGCTGTCCGACGTCGACTGGAAGATTGCCCCCTGCTGCTCGAGGTCGTGCCGGAGCCGAATCGCGTTGACGAGGTTCCCGTTGTGCGACAGCGCGAGCTGGCCACGGTGGGTCTTGGCAACCACCGGCTGGGCGTTGACGAGCGTCGAGTCGCCGGCGGTCGAGTAACGCACGTGTCCGACGGCGGCCCATCCGGACAACTGCTCGAGGCGCTCGCGGTCGAAGACGTCCGCGACGTGGCCCATTTCCTTGTAGGCCCGTAGCTCCCGGCCGTCGAACGCCGCGATGCCGGCCGACTCCTGGCCGCGGTGCTGGAGGGCGTAGAGACCCAGGTACACGAGGTTGGCGGCGTCGGGGTGGCCGAGCACGGCGCACACGCCGCACTCGTCGTGGAACCCGCCACGCGCCAGCCTCACGACGCTTCCAGCCATCGCAGCGCCTCCTCGCGCAGCAGATTCAGACCCGACACCGACTCGTCGAGCAGGACCCGTGTCCCGCACCGGAATCCCAGCGAGCCACCGCCGGCCACGCCCAGACGGGTTATCGGCAGCCCCTCGCACGCGCGCACGACCGCACTCTCGAAGTCGGCCGGCACGGCGATCAGGTAGCGTCCGCTCCACTCGCCGAACAGCGCCCTGACCAGCGAGTGGCCGGACGGGATGGCGAGGTCCGCGCCGACTGCGCCACGACTCATCTCGATCGCCGCCACGACGAGGCCGCCGTCGGAGACGTCCTTGGCCGCCACCAGTCCCAGGCGGACGAGGTCGCGCACCACCGCGGCCGCGGCTCGCTCGGCCCCGTACTCCACCGGGGGCACCGGGCCGACCTCGAGGTCGAGCACCACCTGCATGTACCGACTGGCGCCCAGCTCGCCCTCCAGCGGGCCGAGGAGGAAGACCGTCTCCCCGGTCTGCCAGTGCCCGCGCGGACGGTGCCGGACTTCCGGCACGAGGCCGACCATGCCGACCGTGGGGGTCGGGAGGATCGCGGCCCCCGACGTCTCGTTGTAGAACGACACGTTCCCCGAGACCACCGGCGTCCCGAACTCGCGGCAGGCCTCGGCCATACCGTCGACGGCGGAGACGAACTGCCCCATGACCTGCGGGTTCTCGGGAGAGCCGAAGTTGAGGCAGTCGGTGATCGCAACCGGCTCGGCGCCGACGCAGGCGAGGTTGCGTACCGCCTCGGCGACAGCGTTGGCCGCACCCCAGAACGGGTCGAGCCCGCATGCCAGGGAGTTGCAGTCGGTGGTGGCCGCAATGCCGATCCGCGTGCCGGGAATCGTGACCAGCGCGGCATCCGCCCCGGGCCCGACCACCGTCGCGCCCCCGACCGACTGGTCGTACTGCTCGAAGACCCTCCGGGCGCTCGCGAGCTGCGGTCCGGCCAGGAGCATCCGCAGGTCGGCCGCCCAATTGCGGTTGGTCAGCTTGGGAAAGGTCACGAGGGGCGCCGGTTCCGGCGGCACGTGCGGTCGGTCGTAGCGCGGCGCATCGTCGACCAGTGGCCCGACCGGCAACTGGAACGCAGGGCGGCCCTCGAAGGTGGCCACGACCTCGGTGCCCTCGATGACCGTGCCGATCTCGCAGGCATCCAAACCCCAGGTGCGACAGATCGCGAAGACGCCGTCGAGGTTCTCCGGCGTGACCACCAACAGCATGCGCTCCTGGGACTCTGACAGCATCAGCTCGTACGGGGTCATCCCCTCGGTCCGCACCGGCACCCGCGAGAGGTCGAGCGCCAGGCCCGCCCCGGCACGAGCGGCCATCTCGAAGGCCGACGAGGTGAGCCCCGCCGCGCCCATGTCCTGGATGCCGACGACCAGGCCACTCGCCATGATCTCCAGGCAGCACTCGATGAGCAGCTTCTCCGTGAACGGGTCGCCGACCTGGACCGTGGGGCGCATCTCCGACGCGGTCTCGTCGAAGGTGTCCGAGGCCATGGTCGCGCCGTGGATCCCGTCGCGACCGGTCCTGGACCCGAGGTACACGATCCGGTTGCCCACTCCGGAGGCGTGGGCGAAGAAGATCCCGTCGCGCCGCGCCACCCCGACGCACATGGCGTTGACCAGGATGTTGCCGTTGTAGGAAGGATGGAAGTCGAGCTCCCCGCCGACCGTGGGCACCCCCACGCAGTTGCCGTAGTCGCCGACCCCGCGGACGACGCCGTCGACCAGGTGCTTCATCCGCGGAATCCGCGGGTCACCGAAACGCAATGAATCCAGGAGCATGACCGGTCGCGCGCCCATGGTGAAGACATCACGCAGGATGCCGCCCACGCCAGTCGCCGCGCCCTGGTAAGGCTCGATGAACGATGGGTGGTTGTGTGACTCCATCTTGAACACCACCACCCATCCCGCCCCGACGTCGACGATTCCGGCGTTCTCGCCGGGGCCCTGCAGGACCCGGGGTCCGCTGGTCGGGAAGCGCGAGAAGTGCACGCGCGACGACTTGTAGGAGCAGTGCTCGGACCACAGCGCGGCGAAGATCCCCAGCTCGGTGAGGTTGGGCGTCCGGCCGAGCACCGAGAGGATCCGCTGGTACTCGTCCGCCGTGAGACCGTGCTCGCGGGCGAGCTCGATCGTTGCGCGGCTGTCCCAGTTCATGCGACCTCCACCAGCCCGCGGATGATGGCCAGGCCGTCGCTGCCGCCGAGCAGGCTGCCGACCCGCCGCTCGGGGTGGGGCATCATGCCGAGCACGTTGCCGTCCGCATTGACGAGCCCGGCGACGTCGTTGAGGGCGCCGTTGGGGTTGACGCCTTCGCCCGGCCGGCCGTCCTCATCGCAGTAGCGCAGGGCCACCGCGCCCTGGCTCTCGAGCCAGTCGACAACCTCCGGTTCGGCGAACCAGTTGCCTTCCTTGTGAGCGATCGGCAACCGGAGCACTTTGCCCTTCCGCAGGTGCCTCAGCATAGGCACGTCGGTGCGCTCGACGCGCAGGAACACCTCCCGACAGATGAAGCGCAGGGTCCGGTTCATCAACATCGCGCCCGGCAGCAGGCCGACCTCGAGGAGGATCTGGAACCCGTTGCAAATGCCCAGCACCGCACCGCCGTCAGCGGCGTGGCGCCTGACCGCCTGCATGACCGGCGAGTGCGCCGCCATAGCACCGGCCCGCAGGTAGTCGCCGTACGAGAACCCTCCCGGCAGGATCACGGCCGCACAACCGCCCAGGTCGTGGCTGGCATGCCAGACCGGCGCGGCCTCGCCGCCGGCCACCTCGACCGCCGCCATGGCGTCGCGATCACAGTTGGAACCCGGGAAGACGACCACTGCCACCCGGGGACGCCGGGCCCCGCTCATGGGACGCGCACCTCGAAGTCCTCGATGACGGGGTTCGAGAGCAGGTCGCGTGCCGCCGCCTCGACCCGCGCGCGGACGCTTTCGGCGTCGCCGCCCTCCACCTCGAGCAGCATCAGCTTGCCGACCCGCACCCGGCTCACCTCGGCGAACCCGAGCCCGGTCAGGACCCGGCGGATCGCCTCGCCCTGCGGGTCGAGGACCTCCTTCTTCAGTTGGACGCGCACCTCAACGAGCATTTCGCCTCCCACCTCGGCTCATCCCGAACGCCCTCGAGCCCGCCACCCCGACGATCTCGTGGACGTCCTTCGCCGTCGGGCTCCCCCGCCCGGAACTACCCGACCGCCGCCCTGCCATCGGCCCCGAACAACGGAAGCTGCCCGACGCCCGCCAGCGCCTGTCCGACCTCGACCACGAGTGGCCGGTCGCGTCGCGCGATCTCGACGTTGACGCGCGACCCGGCCAACGGCCGCGCCAGCTCCTCGCCGGCCAGGTCCGGGCGGTTGTTCTCCTGCGAAAGGTGCATCGCCACGACCAGCTCGAGGCCATCGTGCGCCAGCCGCTCGATCGCGGCCCGGGCCTGGCCGTTCGACAGGTGTCCCGTGCTCGAGGCGATGCGCCGCTTCAGCGCCCACGGGTACGGTCCGTACCGCAGCAGGTCCGCATCGTGGTTGGCCTCGAGCAGCAGCCCGTTGCAGGCGGCCAGTTGCTCCGCGAGCGGATCGGTCACCGTCCCTGTATCCGTTACCAAGGCGACCCGGGTCCCTCGGTGACTGAACACGAACCCGACGGGCTCCCGCGCGTCGTGGCTGGTCGCGACCGGGAGAATCTCGAGACCGCCGATCCTCAACGCGCGGCCTGCGCGCATCGAGCCCTCCACGGCGGGGACGCGTCGGAGCGCACCTGCGGTGCCCTCGCTGGCGAGCACCGGCAGCGGGTGCCGCCGCAGGAGGACCTCGAGCCCGCGGATGTGGTCGTCGTGCTCGTGCGAAACGATGACGGCGTCGAGGCAGTCGACATCCAGTCCGACCTCGCGCAGGCGCTTCTCGAGCTGGCGGAGGCTGATGCCGCAGTCGACGAGCACCCGGGTCCCGTCGACCTCGACGACGGTCGCGTTGCCGGAAGAACCCGAGGCGAGGATCGACAGCCTCAACCTACGCTCCCGTCGACCCGAAGCCCGCGGCGCCGCGAGCGGTCCCGGGCAGGATCTCGCGTGGGAAGAACTCGGCCCGGACCACGGGCGCCACGACCAACTGCGCGATGCGATCGCCCCGTCGCACCGTGTAGGGCGCCCCCGAGAGGTTGACGAGGACGACCATCACCTCCCCGCGGTAGTCGCTGTCCACCGTCCCCGGCGCGTTGGCGACCGTCACGCCGTGATGCAGGGCCATCCCCGAGCGGGGGCGCACCTGCATCTCGAACCCGTCGGGCACGGCGACCACGAGGCCGGTCGGGACCGCGACGCGAACCCCCGGGTCAAGCACCAGGTCGCTCGCGACGGCGGCGACCACGTCGGCGCCTGCGGCGCCTGCCGTGGCGTAGGACGGGAGCGGGAGTCCCTCCGCGTGGGGCAACCGGAGAACGGCGACGTCGACCCGGCTCACGCGACTCTCCTGGTCAGCGATGCAGGCACGAGTAGCGTGCCGTGCGGACCACACACAGCGCCGGACAGGATCGAGAGGTCGATAAGGCGCCGCCCCAGGGCGCGCACCCGTTCCGGCGTCACCTGCTCCAACTCCTCCCGAAGGCGTGCGACATCGAAGCGGACTCCGCGCGCCAAGAACTCGCCGGCGTGGGCCTCCATGAGTGCATCGGCACCCTCCGCCCCGAGCACCAGCCCGGAGCCGATCGCCTGCTTCGCGAGGACTACCTCGCGATCGGTGATGCCGCCCGCCGCAACCCGGTCGAGGACCCCGAGCACGGCGTCCCAGCACTTCCCCGACTGACGGGCCGGGCACGAAAAGGTGACCTCCAAGAGGCCCGCGGTCGACGTGCTGTAGGTGGCCGACTCGACCTCGTAGACGAGCCCCAGGCGATCGCGCAGCTCGCGGAACAGCCGCGAGGACGCGCCGCCCCCCAGGAGCTGATGGAGCACCGCCAGGGTCATGGCCTCGTCGTCGGCCGACGCGAGGCCCGGCAGGACGAGGTTGGCGTAGATCTGCTCGAGACCGTCGCGCTCCTCGACGAGGATCCCGTGGCGCCAGGCGGGACAGGCGTGAGGCGGCGTGGGCTGGAGGACGTGCGGGAGGCTCGCGAGGGCGTCGATCGCCTCGGGGGGCGTGGGGCTGACGAGCACCAGCAGGAGTCGCTCCAAACCGAACCGCTCGCGATGGAACCGCTGAAGCTCGTCGGACCGGAGCCGGCTCACGCGCTCCCTGTTCCCGAGGACCGGTCGCGCCAGCGGGTGCTCGCCCCAGCACGCCTCGAGCGCCCGTTCCGCCGCCACCTCGACCGGCGAGTCCTGGACGAGATCGAACTCCGCGTCCACCACCTTCTGCTCGAGCCGGACGTCCTCCGCGAGCAGCGTCGGCTCGAAGAGCGCGGCGAGAATGAGCCCGAGGGCCTCCGACTGACGATCGGCCGGGACGTGCGCCGTGATGGCGCACGCCTCCCTGGTGGTGAAGGCGTCAAGCGCACCGCCCAGCGCGTCGATCAGCTCCGCGATCTGCTCGGAGGAGCGATGCCCGCACCGCCTGAGGAGGAGGTGCTCGAGGAGGTGGGTGATGCCCGCGAGCTCCGCAGGCTCGTCGGCGGAGCCACTGCGGATCCAGGCGCCGATGGCGGCCGTGCGACTGTGCGGCGCAGGCTCGACGATGAGGACAGGGCCCGTCTCCATGGAGGCGTCAGTGTACCCCAGCAGGATGGACCGCGAGGACCGTCCGTCCGGCAGCCGCGACTCACGGGGACGGCCGGCGGCTACCGCCGTCTCGTCGGCCCGGGGACCGGGACGGAAGGCTGGACCGGCACACCGCCACCGCCGCCACCGCCGCCCTGCTTCTGCGGGTCGAAGACGAACTTCCAGTCGCAGTAGCGGGTGCGCCCGTCGTAGACCTTGATCGAGTCCTGGCAGGAACGGGAGTGCACGCCGATGATCGGCCCGCGCGCCTCTGTGTCGGGCGCCGGGGTGGCCTCCTTGGGCGCTCCGCTGCCTCCGGCCGGCCCTCCGGCCACGACCTGCCCTTCCTGCCCGAGGAACACCGGGACCCAGTCGGCCACGCCGGTGATGGGATCGGCCCAGGGTTTCCGCAGCACCCTCGGGTCGGCCTCGACGAGCTCCTTGAGGGTGAGCGGGAACCGGCCGTTCCGGGCCCTGAAGAGGCGGATCGCCTCGACCGCCTGCCTGCCGCGGAAGATCAGCTCCTCTTCCTTCTCGCGTTGACGCTGGAAGGTGACCGACTGCACCGCGACCGTCAGCATGATCGCCATCACCGCCATGATCACGACCATGCTCGCGAGCGTGAAGCCCGCCTCTGCCGCCCTGCGATGCCCGGCGAGCCGAAGATCGGCGGGTTCGACTCGGGCCTCGGGACCCGGGACCCGCGACGGCCGCCGTCGCCTACCAGTCGGCATAACGTGAGCCATCCAGCGCCACCTCATCGGAGCCGGACCGGATGTCGATGATCCCTTGACCCTCGGAACCCTCACGCTCGTCGTCGTCCTCGCTGACCTCCGCGTACTCGACGACCCACGTATCGGCCGACCTGGTGATCGGGTCCACCGGGATGCCCCGCAGGTACCCGAGGGAGACCATCTCCTCGATCGAGGTCGGGTAGCGAGCGCGGTCGCCGTGAAACTGGTCGATCGAAGACCGCAGTGTAAACAGGTCCTCCTTGAGCGCCGCCTCCCGCGCCCGCTGCGGTGCCGTCCGCATCGCCGGGACGGCGATGGTGGCGAGGATCCCGATGATCGCGACAACGATCATCAGCTCGATCAGGGTAAAGCCGTTACTGCTCCGGGGGGGCCGGCGACCCGCGGCTACCGAACGGCTCCCTGTCACCTGTCCCAGGTTCCCTGTCCCCTGTCTCATGGCTACCAGTCCTTGTATTTGGTGCCGTCGAGCGCCGTGCCCTTCGAGAGCGAGTAGACGTCGTAGACGTTCTCGCCTCCCCACGAGGTCGAGTCCGCGCTGTCCTGGTAGGACCGCATCCCCCACTCAGTCTTTCCCGTCATCGGGTCGATCGGGATGCGCCGGAGGAACTTCCGCTTTTCCTTCTGTCCGACGATGCTCACGCCATCAACGAGTTCTTCGAGCTCCACCGGGTATCCCTCGGTTCCGAGCGCGATCTGGATCATCCCCGCATCGGCCAGACGCTTGTGCTCGTCGAGGGCGTTCCGCATCAAGCGCAGGGCGAGCCGCAGCTCGGCCTCCCGCTCGCGCTTGACCATGAACCGGCCGGTCGGGAGGGCCACCGACGCGAGGACGATGACCATCCCGCAGACGGTGACCAGCTCGGCCAGAGTGAACCCGCGCTGTCGCCTCATTCCGGCTGTGCCTCCGTCCTGAGGGTCGGGCCGTCGGGCAGTGCGACGACGGTGGCCTGCGTGGAGGTCACGGCTCCGACCGGCCCGGCGAAGATCACCGGGAGCTCTCCCGCCACCCGCGGCCGTACCGCCAGACGCAGGACCGTCCCGCTTCCCGTCGCCGTGCCGTCCCACGAGGTGGTGATCCAGCCCAGCGCCGGCGTGTGCGTCACCTTGACCCGGGTGTTCCGCTCGCCGTCCGGGAGGTCCCCGCCGTCGACTCGGGTCACCTCGAGGCGTTGGGGATCGTACGCGAAGTGCAGCGGGCCACTGGCGCCACTGGCGCCCGGGTCGAGCACGACGGTGAGCTCGGCCTCGGAACCAACGGCGACCGGCAGCCGGGTCGGGTAGAAGGTCAGGCTGGCGAGCCCTTCTCCGCCCGTCGAGCTCGCGGAGTCGTCGGGGTTCGGCGGCGATTTGGGCGGGCTTCCCGGCAGGCCGATCCCCGGCCCGGCCGGTGTCGTCCCCTTGGGCTGCCTCTGGGGCAGGGACGGGAACGTGAGCCTGCGCTCGTCCTTCTCGCGAGCCGACTCCTCGTCGGGCTCCTCCGGCACGTCCTCGGGGCCGGCGATCGGCGGCGGTTGCCCGGGCTCGCCGAAGGGTCCGGACGACGTCGAGCTTCGAATCGCCGGCGAAGTGCCGGAGACGGTGATGCGGTTCTCGGTCCCCACCCAGATCGGGGCGAGGTCCTCCTCGGTGATGTCCGGGTTGCGGATGATGTGCGGTGTGATCGTCAGGACCAGGTCGGTCTGGTCGTACCTCAGGTTGTTGGAACGGAACAGCGCGCCGATGACCGGCAGGTCCGAAATCCACGGCAGCCCCTGCCGGCTGGACTGCTTGTTGTGCTTGTACAGGCCGGCAAGCAGTGAGGTCTCGCCGTCCTTCAGGCGGATCACCGAGTCGATGGTTCGGTTGCCGATCTTGTACTGTGTCTGGCCCTGGCCGATCTCCACCTTGTCGCCGAGCTGCGACACCTCGACCTTGAGCTTGAGCGTGATCTCGTTGTTGTGGTGGACCCGGGGCTCCAGCTCGAGCTTGATCCCGACGTCTTGGTACTGGAACGCCGTGATGGGCACGATGTTGCCGCCGATGGTCTGCGTCGTGTTGAAGGTCGTGGTCGGGATCGGCACCCGGTCGCCGATGACCAGGCTCGCCTTCTCCCCCTCGGTGATGCGCAGCTCGGGCTGCGCGAGCGTCTCCGCCTCGCCCGCCGACTTCACGAGGCTGATCGTGACGTTGGGTACGACCATGCCCCACATCGACCTCGTGATGTCGCCGAGCCGGTTGAGGGGAATGCGGGTCGTCGTGCTGGAGCCTGTGATCGAAGACGGGTCCAATGTAATCGGAAAGAGGTAGTTTCCGGAAAGCGAGGTGCCGATCTCCCGCAGCTTGTTCGAGTCGATCTGAATCAGCTCGACGTCGACGAGAACCTCGGCCTTGGACTTGTCGTTGGCGGCGATGAGCCGCTCGGCGATGGCCACCTTGTCCGCGGTGTCGCGGATCACGATGGAGTTGAGCTGCTCGTTCACCGCCACTCGCCGTGCGTCGATGAGCGAGCGCAGCATGTTGTTGATGTCCTTGACGTCAGCGTTGGAGAGGAAGAACGTCTTGACGACCAGGTCCTCGTAGTCCCGGCGGTTCTGCGGCGAGTCCTCGACGACGATCAGGCTCTTCTCGTCGAGCACCTTGTAGAAGTGGCCGGCCGCCTGCATGACGGTCTCCAGTGCCTGCCGCGCCGTCACGTTCTTGAGCTCGAGCGCGATCTTGCTGTCCTTCAGCTTCGGGTCGAACAGGATGTTGATCCCGAACGCCTGTCCGACCGCCTTGTAGATGTCCTTCACGTTGGTCTGGTTGGGGAACGACAACGAGAGCGGCTCGTTGGACGCCGGGTTGAGGGCAGGCGGCTTGACCTTCATCTCTCCGGCCGCCTTCTTCATCGCCTCGAGCTTGGCGAGGCCGCCTTCCTCGGCGGCGATCGCCAGGTCGTTGCGCACCTTGAGCAGCTCCACCTCGGCGTACTGGTGGGTCGGGTCGAGCTGCACCGCGAGCTCCAACTCGGCCCGGGCGCGCTGCAGTTCGTTCACCTCCCTGAAACGCATCCCCTGCTGGAAGTGAATGCTCCCGGCGCGCAGCCGGGCGCGTTGGAGGTCCATCTTCAGGCGGGAATCGCCCGGATCCCGCGCCAGGGCCTCGAGGAGGTGGTACACCGCGGAGTCCCAGTTCTCGGCTTTGATCGCATCCTGGGCGCGCTTCTCGTTGCGGTAGCCGGCACACGAGGCGACGGACACCGCCAGGGCGAGGAGCAAGAGGGTTCTCGGAGTCTTCGTGGTCGTCACGATCACCTCGACAGGGGCACGTTCTGAGTCACCGATGCGGGGTACCCCACCACCCCGACGGTCACGGAGGCCGGGCCGACCTCCCGCAACAGGAACTTGCCCTTCAGCAGATCGCCGCGGGGCACCGCGAGCACCTCGTCACCGTCGCGGAACACGGCGATCGGGAGGCGGTCGGGTCCCAGCCACCCGAGGTAGGCCAGCGTGAAGCGCGGCGCCGGCGGTGTCGGCGGTGGCCCCGGCGTGCGGGTCGGCGGAGGAGGAGGTGGTGGCAGGGTCGGACGCGGCGTAGGTGTCGGCCGCCGGTCCGGAGTCGGGGTCGGAGGCGGGCCGAACGTGAACAGGTTCCGGTTCGCCGGCCCGCGGTCGGTGTCGTGCGATGCGTCCGGCGTCCACCCCAGGGCCGGCACCGAGTACGTGGAAATCACCGGCATCTTCTCGACATCCTCAGTGACGCCCGGCCTCAACGCGGGCCGGACGCGCACGATCACGACCACGACGAGGGCGACGAGCAGCACGACCAACAGCACGAGCCGGCGGGGATCGGCTTTACTCGCCACGGACGACCTCCACTCCGAGCTCCTTGAGCAGCTTCTCGTCGGTGTCGGAGAAGAACGTCTGGACCGTCAACTGGACGTCCACGGTCAGTGAGGACGCATCGTCCTGTCCCCGCAGCCCCAGCCGCTCCACGATGATGAACTGGGGCGAGCTTTCCAACTGCGACACGCACTCGCGGATCTGCTCGTAGCCGCCCTTGACGTTGTAGCTCGCGGAGAAGCCCACCAGGCCGGTCTTCTCGTCCCGCTGGACGGTGTAGCCGATGCGCTCGGGATGGAGCCCCGATTGCTCGGCGCGCTGGACCACGTCCGTCAGGAAAGGCACGAGGCGGGCGCTCATCCTGCCGAGCTGCTCTTCGCGCAGCACGGCGAGGTCGCCCTTCAGGCTGGCGAGCTGCTCCTCGGTCTTCTGGAGATGCGCCTGCTGACTTCCCAGCCTCGCCACCTCACCCTCCGCCGTCTCGACCTGGCGGGTGAGCAGGGAGCCGCGCCCGAGCACGGCGCCTCGGACGCCGCCCAGCCACACGACGTTGAGGGCGACGAGCAGACCCGGGATCAGCCACACGTACCACAGCCGCCACCACACGCCCTGCCCCCTCATGGCTTTCCCTCGGGCCAGTACCGCGCCTGGATCTGAAACCGGTAGCCCGGCATGCCGCTCGAGGTCGACGACTCCTCGCTCGACGGGACCGGATCCGAGAAGCTGCCGTCCGTGAACATTCGCGCGATCAGGCGCAGCCAGGCCGCCCGATCGGTGGCGATTCCCTGCAACCTCACGCTGATGCGACCGTCCTGCTCGACGACCGGATCGACGCTGACGAGCCGGATGTCCCACGGCACCACCCGTTCGAGGTCGTGCAGGAGCCGCGTCCAGGAGAGCTGCCGGCGGGTCACCACACCGCCGAGGGACGCGGTCTCCGTCGAGAGCGCTTTCCAGCCGACGGTGGAGAGCCTCCGGTTTGCCGCCTCGACCTGGGTGCGAAGCGTCCGGCCCCGCTCGCGGAGCTCGACGAGGCGGCCCGCGAGCGCATGCTCCTCGGACCGCACGGAAACCAGCTCCGCCAGGCTCACCGCGGTCAGCACCACCGCCGTGGCGGCGAGCACCGAGCCGACCAGCCAGACCGGACGGCTGTCCTGGAATGGCGAGCGGGCGAGGTTCGGCCTTTCCATCACGCCTCCCCCACCCACGCGCTGCCGAGCAACGGCCACAGCGGCGCGTCGTCGCCCGACCAGCCCACCGGGAACCGCGCCCGGTCGACGGCGAGCCGTCTGACCACGAGCAGGTCGGCGTCCGCGGCCCAGCGCTGGACACCGTCGGCGAAGACCTCGTCAGTCGCCAGCCAGACCTCGATCGGGCCGGAGATCCCCTCCTGCTGGCGCGCGTGGTCGACGGTCCGGGAGAGCTCGTGAATGGCGAACGCCAGCTCGCGGTCGGGCTCGGCGGGGACCGCCTTGTGCCGCATCAGCGTGACTCGTCCGTCACGCAGGAGCAGCATGGTCAGCGACCGCTGGCGGACGACGGTGAGCAGGACCGGCGTCGACGTGGCAGGGAGCAGGGGCGTGAGGGCCAGGGCCGTGGGCTCGATGCGTCCAAGGCTGACGCCGGCGGCCTGGAAGCTGTCCTCGACGGTCGCGAGGGGCCGGTCGAGGGCCAGCGAAACCAGCAACCGGCCGTTGCCGCCGACCGGAAGGTAGTCCAGGCGGACCTCGTCCGGCCGGCAGGGCAGCACGCGCTTGAGGCGCCAGCGCACGACCTCCTCCGCCTCGGCCCGCTGGCGCGGCAGGCTCTCCACGTCGACCACGAGGGTGCGGACCCAGGAGTCCGGGACGACCAGGCTCGCCTTGCCGGGCGGCCGCTGGAGCTGGCCGACCATGGCCGACAGCGCGACGCCGAGGACAACACGATCGACGGTGAGGATGCCCACAGGTCCGAGCTGACACCAGCCGGGCGCGAGGGTCACCTTCTCGACTCGCTCGAGGCTGTCGCGGCGACTCGACAGCCTCCCGTACACGAGTCGCTCGGCATCGACGCCGAAGACGTGCGGAGGGGGCGGCGTGTGGATCAGCGTGCGCAGGTTCACGTTCATTCGACGAAGGTCACCTTGTTGATCTCCCGGAGCGTCGTCACCCCGGCGAACACCCTCTCCAGGGCCGATTCCCGGAGGAACTTCATGCCCTCGGCCTTGGCCGCCCGTTTGATCTCGGCGGCCGGCCGCTTCTCGAGGATGAGGGCGCGAATGTTGTCGGAGAGGTCGAGCAGCTCGGAAATCGCATAGCGGCCGAGGAACCCGGTCCCGTTGCACTGCAGACACCCGGCACCCTCGTAGAACGTCACGCCGCGCACCATCTCGGCCGTGAGGCCCGACTCGTCGAGGAGCTGGGCGGAAATCGTCGCCGGGCGCCGGCAATGCGGGCAGATCCTCCGCACCAGGCGCTGGGCGAGCACGCAGTTGAGCGCGGACACGAAGTTGTAGAGGTCGACGTCCATGTTGAGGAAGCGCCCGAGCACGTCGACCACGTTGTTGGCGTGGACCGTCGTGAAGACGAGGTGACCGGTGAGCGCCGACTGCACAGCGATCTGGGCGGTTTCCGGGTCGCGGATCTCGCCGACCATGATCTTGTCCGGGTCGTGCCGGAGAATCGACCGCAAGCCACGGGCGAAGGTCAGGCCCTTCTTCTCGTTGACCGGGATCTGCGTGACCCCCGGGAGCTGGTACTCGACCGGGTCCTCGATGGTGATGATCTTGTCCTCGACCGAGACGATCTCCGAGAGGCACGCGTAGAGCGTGGTCGTCTTGCCGGACCCCGTCGGCCCGGTTACCAGCACCATGCCGTACGGCTCCCGAATGAACTTACGCAGCTTGCGCTTGGTCTCCTCGTCGAACCCGAGGACCTGGAGGTTGAGGGTGCGAAACTCCTCGTTCGCCGACTCCTTGTCGAGGATCCGGATGACCACGTCCTCGCCGTGGACGGTCGGCATGATCGAGACGCGGAAGTCGATGGTGCGTCCCTTGAGACGCAGCTTGAAACGGCCGTCCTGGGGGATCCGCCGTTCGGCGATGTCCAGCTCCGACATGACCTTGACGCGCGAGATGATCGTCGCGTGGTGGCGCTTGTCGATGGGCTCCATCGCCTGGTACAGCACACCGTCGATGCGGTACTTGACGATCACCTCCGCGTCGCGCGTCTCGATGTGGATGTCCGAGGCGCGGCGCTGGATCGCGTTGTAGACGATCGTGTCGACCAGCTTGATGATCGGCGAGGTGTCCGCCGCGATGCGGTCGATCGTCAGCGTCTCCTCGCCATTCTCCTTCTCCTGCACGAGCTGGATGCGGAAGTCCTCGGTCGCCTCGTCGAGGACGCGCTGAGTGGACTCGGACTTTTCCAGGATCTCCTGGATCTTCCAGGCCGGCCCGACGCGAACCTCGAGCGGCGCCCCGACGGCGAGCTCCACCTCGTCGACGGCGAGGACGTTGGAGGGGTCGGCCATCACCACCGCCACAGCCTCGCCGTGGCGATGCAGCGGAACGAAGTGATAACGGAGCATCACGTCGACGGGGATCTGCCGGAAGAGCTCAGGATCGACGCGATACTCCGACAGGTCGTCGAGCTCAACTCCGAGTCTGGCGGCGAGCTGCTCGGCCCGCTCCAGATCCTCAGCCTCCCGGCCCGAGAGGGCCTTGAGGAAGCGGGCCGGAACGATCGTTTCCTCCATCGTCATCGCGCTCTACCTCGCATGCGACAGCAGGGTGAACATGGGAAGGTACACCGAAAGGATGAGCGCCGACACCACCACGCCCATCAGGACGAGCACGGCCGGCTCGATGAGCGAGACGACCTGGCTCAGCCGGACCTCGATGCTCTCGTCGTAGAACTGGCCGACGTTGGAGAGCATTTCCTCCAGTGCCCCGGTGGCCTCGCCGACCTGGACCATCGCGACGGACAGGTCGGGGAAGAGCTTGGTGGCCTCGAGCGAGGACCACAGCGACTGGCCTTCCCGGACCTTCGGGGTCACCTTGGAGAGCGGCAGGTAGATCGCCCGGTTGGTGACCGTGGACGTCGCCACCTCGAGCGCGGTCACCATCGGCGTGCCGCCGGACAGGAGGGTCCCCAGCGAGCGCACGAACTGCGAGAGCCCGAAGAGGTGAAAGATCCGGCCGACGAACGGGATCTTGAGCTTCATCCGGTCGTACACCAGCCGGCCGGCGTCGGTGCGGACCTGGCGGCGCAGGTACCACACGAGGGCGGCGAGCCCCGCGAGGATGTACACGATGTTGTTCTGCAGGAACGTCGCCACCCCGATCACGATCTGGGTCGGCAGGGGCAGCTCGGCGGCGAAACCGAGGAAGAACGTGGCGAACCTCGGGATGACGTAGGTCATGAGGAGGACGACGAGGCCGAACGCGAGAAGGACCAGGACGACCGGGTAGGTCAGTGCCGATTTTACGCGGCGCCCGACCGCCTCGATCATCTGCTGGTAGGTGATGTAGCGTCTGAGCACGGACACCAGCTCGCCCGACCGCTCCCCGGCCATCAGCGTGGCGGAGTACAGGCGCGGAAACAGCTCCCCCTGCGCCCGGAAGGCCTCGGAGAGCGCCACCCCGGAGCGGACGTCCCCCAGGACCCGGGCCAGCACGTCGCGAAAGTACGGGTTGGTCTGCGCCGTCTGCATCAGCTCGAGCGACTGCAGGACCGGGATTCCGGCGTTGAGCAGCGTCGCGAGCTGCTGGTTGAAGACGAGGAACTCCAACGTGCTGATCCGGTCGCGACGCAGCAACGACGCGAGCTGGACGCGCCCCCGGGTCGGGTTGAGCGCGAAGACGTGCAGCCCCTTGGCCTCCAACTCGCGGCGCAACGCCTCCGCGGAGGTTGCCCGGTGCCGCTGCTCGACGACGGCCCCTTCCGGGGTGCCCAGCCGGACCACGAACTCCATCAGTGCGTGCCCTCCCGCGTGGCCGTCACGACCAGCAGTAGCACCCGGCTGGCCTGCTCGGAGCGGGCCGCCGCCACCACCGCGGTCTGTCCGACACGCAGGCTCACCGTGCTGCGCAGCAACGGCCTGGCCGGCGCCGGGGTGGCATTGCCGTGCCGCCGGGTCAACTCGAAGGGGCCGAGAACCACGCGCTCGGGATCGCCGGGCTGGGTCCGGAGGGTGAAACGCAGGAGGTAGCGCTCGCCGGCGCTCGCCTCGACCGAGCTTCCCTCCTGGCTGACGAACTCGAGGTCGTCCAACGCCTGGTACGACGTGAAGTGGAAGAGCTGGGCGAACTCCGCCCCCAACTCGGGGGCCGGATCGTTCGCGATGTTGCCGGTGTCCTTCGCGGTCGACGCGACGTAGAGCTTGACCCGCACGCGGTAGGTGAACGGCGCCTGGTCCCACAGCGCCAGCGCCAAGGCCGCCTTGTCGATCACCTTGCGTTCGTCACGGACGACCAGCGTGTTGGCGCGCGGCTGCAACAGGACGGTCCCCGCCGGCGACAGCAACGGCTCGACGACCGCCAGGGCGTTGCTGGCCGGGCGGTAGCGCAACTGGAAGACGCGTTCCTCGACCGCCGCCGCCACCGACGCCGCCACGGTCCAGGCCACGAGCACCGCGAGTACCGTGCGTCTCACCTAGAGCTCCAGGCCGGGATCGACCACGAACGCGACCTGCACGCCCGGCTCGCCTGCCAGCGAGACCTGGTAGAGGCGCACGTCCTCGCCCTCGACGACCACGGACGGCGGCTCGTCGGCCCGCTCGGCTGCGACCGGCCGCGCGTCGGCGGACACCGCCTCCGGCCGCGAACCCATCAGCTTGATGCCGCCCACCCCGCCCAGCACCGCAACGGCCAGCACCGCGGCCGCCGCCATCCAGTGCCGACGCCGCGAATGAAGCGCGCGCTCGAGCCGCCTCTCCCGGATGCCACCGATCACACCGGCGACGAACGCCTCCGCATCGCCGGTCTCACCCGCGTCGGACCCGACCGCGAAGAGCAACGCCGGCTCCGCCGCCAGAACATGCGCGCGGCAGGCGGGGCACTGCTGCAGGTGCGCGCGCACGGCTTCCTCGTCCGCTCTGGACAGCTCCAGGGCCACGAACCTCTCCGTCAGCCGGCGGACCTCCTGGCACGGCATCATCGACCACCTCCTCGAGGCAGGTACTCAGGGTAACGCGCCACCAACTGCTTCTTCAGCACCACCCGGGCCTGGAACACGTGGTTCCGGACCGTCGCCTCGCTGCAACCAAGTACGGCTGCCACCTCGCTGGTGTCCAGGCCCTCGACCTCCCGCAGCACGAAGGCGGCGCGCTGCGTCGGCGAGAGGTCGCGGGCCAGCTCGGCGAAGATCCGCTTCACCTCGTCCTCGGCGAGGTCGCGCGGCGCGCTGGCATTCACCGAGTCGCCGACCAGTCGCAGGTGCGCCACGTGGGTGCGGTCGCGGCTATCGCGGGAGCGCAGCATGTCGATCGCGAGGTTGGTGGCGATCCGGTACAGCCAGGTCGAGAACGACCAGGCCGGATCGTACTTGGCGAGGTTCTCCCAGGCACGGATGAAGGCGAGCTGCGCGATGTCGCGGGCTTCCTCGACGTCGGACAGGATCCGCGCTGCGCAACGCCGGACGCCGGCCTGATGCCGACGCACCAGCTCGCCGAACGCGGCCTCGTCTCCCGCGCGGGCAGCCGCCGCGAGCTCCCTGTCGTCGCGTCCTCCGGTCACGTCCGTCCTTGCCAACAGGCGCAGCAAACCCATCCCAAGTCCAACCTCCGCACCGTATACGGCGATGAGCGCTCGCGCGTTGGGTGCCGGCGAAGTATAAGTGACCGTGGCCCGTGCCCCGTGGCCTGTGGCCCGTGGACGGCGGGAGGGTATGGCTCAAGCCTCAAGCCCCAATCCTCAAGCCCCAGGCCCAAGGCCTCCGCTACACTGCGACGATGGTCCCGCCGGCCCTATGGCTCTACCGCGCGCTGGTTGCAGCGACCCTGCCGTTCCTCGCTCCCTGGCTCGCGTTCCGGGCTCGCTCCCGCGGCACCCAACGGCCGCCGCTCCTGCCGCGCCTCGGCCGCCGGCTGCCCCCTGCGCCCAGGCACGGGGTCTGGGTGCAGGCCGTCTCGGTCGGTGAGGTGGCGGTCGCCCGGCCGCTGATGGTCGAGCTGCGCCGTCGCCAGCCTGGGCTCCCACTGATCCTGTCGGCCACCACGGCCACCGGGCTCCAGGTCGCGAGCGGCGCCCAGGTCGCCGACGCCGTCCTCCCCTTCCCGCTCGACCTGCCGCACGCCATCAGCCGCTACCTCGACACGGTCGATCCGCGACTCGTCGTGCTCGTCGAGACCGAGCTGTGGCCCGAGCTCCTCTACGCCTGCGGCCGCCGGGGCATCCCGGTGGCGCTCGTCAACGCGAGGGTCTCCGACGCCTCCTTCCGCGGGTACGAGCCGATTCGCGCCATCCTCCGGCCGCTGCTTCGCCCGGTTACCCGGGTCCTCGCGCAATCCGAGCTCGACGCCGTGCGCCTCGCCACGATGGGCATCGCGCCGAAGAAGATCGAGGTGGTGGGCAACATCAAGTTCGACGCCGCACCGCCGGGGGCCGAGCCGCACGTGATCGGCGAGCTCCGCCGCCTCGCCGGGAACCGGCCGGTGCTCGTCGCCGGATCGACGATGTCGGGCGAGGACGACAGCGTCCTCGACGCGATTCTGGCGCTGCCCGCAGGCCGGCGGCCGTTCGTGATCCTGGCGCCGCGTCACCCCGAGCGGGCGGCCGAGGCGCTCGCGGCCGCCACCTCGCGTGGGCTCGCCGCGCTCCGCCGGACGCACCTGGACGGGGCCCCGGCGCCCTGCGACGTCGTCGTCCTGGACACCATCGGCGAGCTCGCCGCCCTCTATGCCATGGCCACCGTGGCGTTCGTCGGAGGCTCGCTCGGCCCGACCGGCGGCCACAACCCGATCGAGCCGGCGCGCCACGGTGTTCCCGTGCTCACCGGTCCAAACGTCCGGAACTTCGCTGCGGTCTACGATTCCTTCTTCCAGTCGGGCGCCGCCCGGGTGGTCCGGGATCACGCCGAGCTGTCGGCCGCGATCGCGGCGTTCCTCGCCGACCCCGAGCTCGCGCGCGCCGCGGGCGAGGCGGGCCGCGACCTGCTCGCCCGCAACGCCGGCGCGACGGCCCGAACCGTGGACGCCCTGGAGCGTCTCCTCGCGTGAGCGGCTGGCCGGCCTCGCTGGTGCGGATCAGCCGAGCGCTCGAGCTGGTCAACGCCCTCGTCAGGCTTCCGTACCGCGTGGGCCTGCGGGAGTCGGCCCGCGCGTCGGTCCCTGTCGTGTCGGTGGGGAACATCGCCGTCGGCGGCTCGGGGAAGACACCCCTGGTGGCCGCCCTCGCGCGCACGTTGCTCGAGCACGGCGCGACACCCGTGATCTTGACCCGCGGGTACGGACGCCGCAGCAACGACAGCGTGGTCGTGCACGACGAGCCCGGGATCTCGTGGACGCGGATCGGCGACGAGCCTGCCCTTCTCGCCCGGGCCGTGCCCGCGGCGGGGATCGTGGTCGACGCCGACCGGGTGCGCGGCGCCCGGCTGGCGGTCGAGCGGCTCGCCGCGACCCACCTGCTGCTCGACGACGGCTTCCAGCACTGGCGACTGGCTCGCGACCTCGACATCGTGACCCTCGACGCAGCGGACCCGTTTTGCCGCCGGTCGCCCCGGCGGGAGCACCCGCGTGCCCTGGCGCGGGCCTCGGCGATCGTGCTGACCGGGACCGTGCGCGAGCCCGAGCGGGCCATCCCCGAGGTGCGGCGCTACGCCCGGGACTGCCCGATCCTGATCACCAAGGTCGTCCCCGTCGCGCTGCACCTCGCCGGCGAGGTGCTCCGCCCTTCGGCGCTCGCCGGCCGCCAGGTGCTCGCCTTCGCCGGGATCGCGGCGCCCGGTCGATTCGCCGCGACGGTGGCCGCACTCGGGGCGACCGCCGTGCGGCTTGCCCGCTTTCCCGATCACCACGCATACGGTCGTGCCGAGCTCGACCGACTCCTGGCCGACGCGGCAGGGCAGGGGCTGTTGCCGGTGACGACGGCAAAGGACGCCGTGCGGATCCCCGCCGACCTGCTTTCCGGGATCGCCTGGCTCGACGTCGAGGCGCAGCCGCTCCAGGGGACCTTCGACGAGCTGCTGCGCCCGGTGCTGGCTGGTCTACAATCCCGCCCGTGACCAGCAGGGCCAGGCTCCACGGGATCGTCGAGGGCTTCGCCGGGCGGCGGGTCGTGGTGTTCGGCGACCTCGTCCTCGACCGCTTCGTCCTCGGCACGCCCAAGCGGATCTCCCGCGAGGCCCCGGTGATTATCCTGCGCTTCGAGGAGCAGCGCGACGTCCCGGGCGGAGCCGCCAACGCCACGGCGAACGTGGCGTCGCTCGGCGGTTCGGCCCTGCCGGTCGGGGTCGTCGGCGACGACGAGCAGGGCGCGTCGCTCCTCGCCGAGCTGCGGGCACGCGGCATCGACGTCTCCGGCGTCGGGGTCACGCAGGGGCTGCGGACCGTCACCAAGGTCCGCCTGCTCGCGGGTGGGCCGGCCTCCCTGAAGTTCCAGGTCGCCCGCTACGACATCGAGGCGCACCTGCCGGTCGAGGCCCCCGGCCACCAGGCGCTCACCGCCGCGCTCGCCTCCCTCGCCCCGAGCGCCGACGCGGTGGCGGTCTCCGACTACGGCTACGGCGCCGTGACCGGATCGGCCGTGGCGCGGCTCCGGGGCCAGCTCCGGAGTGGCGTGCCGGTCGTAGCCGACTCCCGCTACGCCCTGGCGGCGCTCGCGACGGTCGACGGGGTGACTCCCAACCTCGAGGAGCTGGAGTCGGCCGCCGGTCACGTGCTGCGCACCGACGCCCAGGTCGCCGAGGCGGCCGAGGCGCTCCGCCGCCGGTTGGAGGCGCGTTTCGTCCTCGCCACCCGCGGCTCGCACGGCATGACCCTCGTCGAGGAGCACGAGCCGCCACGCCACATCCCGGTCTACGGCACCGACCAGGTCGCCGACGTCACCGGCGCCGGCGACACCGTGCTCGCGACCCTGACCCTCGCGCTCGCCAGCGGAGCGACCGCTGCGGAGGCCGCCACCCTGGCCGACATCGCCGGCGGCATCGTGGTCATGAAGCTCGGAACCGCAACGGTCTCACGCGACGAGCTCCATCGCGGCGTCGACCTCGCGGCCTTCCTCCATGACTAGCGCGACGCGGGGTCCGGGATCCGGAATCCGGGGTCCGGACCACCCGCACGACCGGCCGGCCGACAAGCTGCTCTCCCGCGACGCAGCCCGTGACCTGGCGGCACGGAGCCGCGCCGCGGGGAGGACCGTCGTGCTCGCCAACGGCGCGTTCGACATGCTCCACGTCGGGCACGTCCGCTACCTGGCCGGCTGCAAGGCCCTGGGCGACGTCCTGATCGTCGCGGTCAACTCGGACGCCTCGGTGCGGTCGGGCAAGGGGCCGCTCCGTCCCATCGTCCCCGAGGGCGAGCGGGTCGAGCTGCTCTCGCACCTGGCGTGCGTCGACTGGATCGTGATGTTCGATGAAGTGACGGTGAGCGAGGTCCTCCGCGAGATTCGCCCCCACGTCCACGCCAAGGGGACCGACTACACGCCGGAGACCGTCCCCGAGCGTGCCGTGGTCGCCGAGTGGGGCGGCGAGACCGTGATCTGCGGCGACACCAAGGAGCACGCCACGACCGACCTGATCGGCGAAATCCTCACGCGCTTCCGCTAAGCGGCTGCCGCGGGACGGCCGCCGCCCCGCTCCCGTGCCGGCGTCTCCGCCGGCACGATGCGGTGCCCCGGCGAAGGCCTGGCCCTAGAATCCCACCGTGCGCATCCTGCTGACCCGGCTGTCGTCGCTCGGCGACATCGTCCACACCCTTCCGCTCGCCGCGGCGCTACGGGCCTCCGGCCACATCGTGGCCTGGGTGGTCGAGCCCGAGTACATCCCGCTCCTCGCCGGCGGGTCCGGCATCGATCGGATCGTGACGGCGCCCACCAGACGCTGGCGCACCGGCCCGTTCGAACCCTCGACGCTGCTCGGGATCCGGACCACCCGCGACGAGATCCGAAAGTTCGGTCCGGACGCTGCGCTCGATCCCCAGGGGCTCGTGAAGTCCGCGGTCTGGGGCTGGCTCTCGGGAACCGGGCGGCGCATCGGTTTCGCCCGAGGCTGGCGCCGCGAGGCCTCGGCGGGTCTGTTCTACTCCGAGACAGTTCAACCCCCGCCCGAGGCCCGCCACGTCATCGACCTCAACCTCTCCCTGCTGACCGCGTTCGCGATCGAGCCGCCGTGGGGCGGGCAGCCCGACGCCCGCAGCCTGCTCGCCCGCCCGCGGCCAGCGGGGTCGGGCGAGGACGAGGCGCCGGTCGTCCTCCTTCCCGGCACCGCTAGGCGGCACAAGACCTGGCCGGCAGCACGGTTCGTCGACCTCGCCCGGCGCTGCGCGAGCGAGGGGATCCCGGTCGTGGTCGCGTGGGGACCGGGAGAGAAGGACGTGGCGGACGTGGTGGCGCGCGCGGCCGGGCCGGGCGTCGAGACCGCCCCGCCGACGACGCTAGTCGAGCTGGCCGGGGTCCTGGCGGGCTCCGCTGCCGTCGTGGGCGGCGATACCGGCCCGCTCCACCTGGCGGCGGCGCTCGGCGTGCCTGCGGTCGGGATCTACCTCGCGACCGACCCGGCGCGCAACGGCCCCCGAGGCTCCTTGGTGCGCGTCGCCCGGGACCCCGCGGACGCCGCCGGACCGTCTGCGGAGGCCGTCATGGCGGCGCTCGTCGACCTGTTGCGCGAGGCGTCAGGGTAGTATGTGGCCGTGCTGGTGCCGAACCGCTGGCTCGCCGTCGTGACGCTGGCCGCCGCCGGGGTTGCCTCCGCGGAGGCGCCGGCGTGGCTCCTCCAGGGTGAGCGGCTGACGTACACGTTGACCTACCTCCGCGTCGTCGGCGGCACGATGGTGCTGCAGACCATCCCACCCACCGAGGACGGGCTGCTGCGCTTCACGCTGCAGGCGAACTCGTCGCCGTTCGTGACGAAGTTCGCCGTCGTCGACGACTTCTTCGAGACGTCGTTCGACCCTCGGCTGTCGACCTTCCTGCTGTCGCGTAAGGAAACCCGGGAGGGCAACCGTTACGGGGAAGAACGGATCGAGTACGACCCCGACCTCGGAGTCGCCAGACGCTGGAAGAACGGGATCGCCCGCGACCCGATCAAGGTCGCGCCGCCGGTCCTCGACACCCTGGGCGCCGTGATGGTGCTCCGCACCCTCCCGCTCGCCCCCGGCAGAGCGTTCCAGCTCACGGTGCTGTCCGGGAAGACCGCGTATCCGCTGGTCGTCACCGTCAAGGAGCGGGCGAAGATCAGGGGATCGGCCGGTGTGCCGGTCGACACGTTCGTCGTCGAGCCCCTCTTCCGTGAGGGCTTCCTGGCGAAGAAGGAAGGCAAGCTGACGCTCTGGGTCACGACCGACGAGACGCACGTCCCGGTGAAGATCTCCTCGACCCTGCCGTTCGGCACGCTAAACGCCAGCCTGGCACGGGTCGAACGGCCCTGGCAGGCAGTGGTAGAATCGAGCAGCGGACCGGAAAAGCAGGGAAAGGACTCGCATGGCCCTTAAGCTCGGGGAACTGTTGTTGAAGGCGCAGCTGATCTCGCAGCAGCAGCTCACCAAGGCGCTGGACGAGCAGCGGGGGACCGGCGGCAAGATCGGCGAGATCCTGCAGCGCCTCGGGTACGTCACCGAGGACGACATCATCGAGTGCCTCTCCCACCAGTTCGGAGTACCGTCGATCAACCTGCGCCACTTCGAGATCGACGAGAGCGTCGCGAAGATCATCCCGGCCGACCTCGCCCGCAAGTACAACGTCATCCCGGTCAACAAGACCGGTGCGACCCTGACCGTCGCCATGGCCGACCCGACGAACATCTTCGCCATGGACGAGATCACCTTCATGACCGGGTACCGCGTCGAACCCGTGGTCTCGTCGGAGGAAGCGATCCGCGAGGCCATCGACCGGTACTACGGCTCCTCGCGCGAGATGGAGCTCAAGAAGGTCATGGAGGACCTCGCCACGGTCGACGAGGCCGCGCTCGAGGTCCTCGACGAAGAGGAAGAGCTCGACATCAACAAGCTCGAGGCCGCCTCGGAGGAGGCCCCGGTCGTCCGCCTGGTCAACATCGTCCTCACCGACGCGATCAAGCGGGGCGCCTCGGACATCCACGTCGAGCCGTACGAGAAGAACTTCCGGGTGCGCTACCGGATCGACGGCATCCTCTACGAGGTGATGGCCCCGCCGCTCAAGCTGAAGGACGCCATCACGTCGCGGATCAAGGTCCTCGCCAAGCTCGACATCGCGGAGAAGCGCCTGCCCCAGGACGGCCGCATCAAGATGAAGGCGAAGGTCGAAGGACGCGCGCGCGAGCTCGACTTCCGCGTCTCGACGCTCCCCACGCTGTTCGGCGAGAAGGTCGTGCTGCGGCTCCTCGACAAGGAGAACCTCCGGCTGGACATGACCAAGCTGGGGTTCGAGAAGTCGTCCCTCAAGAAGTTCGAGGACGCCATCCTCAAGCCGTACGGGATGGTGCTGGTGACCGGCCCGACCGGCTCGGGGAAGACGAACACGCTGTACTCGGCGCTCGGGCGGGTCAACACCCCCGAGGTGAACATCATGACCGCCGAGGACCCGGTCGAGTTCCAGCTCCATGGCGTCAACCAGGTGCAGATGAAGGACTCGATCGGGCTGAACTTCGCCGCCTCGCTGCGCTCGTTCCTGCGCCAGGACCCGAACATCATCCTGGTCGGCGAGATCCGCGACTTCGAAACCGCCGAGATCGCCATCAAGGCAGCCCTCACCGGCCACCTGGTCCTCTCGACGTTGCACACCAACGACGCCCCGTCCACCATCTCGCGCCTGATGAACATGGGGATCGAGCCGTTCCTCGTCGCCACGTCGGTCAACATCATCGCCGCCCAGCGGCTGGTGCGGCGGATCTGCTCGAACTGCCGCGAGGAGATGGACGCACCGATCCAGGCGCTCCTCTCGGTCGGCTTCTCGGAGGCCGAGGCGCCCGGCATCAAGCTGTTCCAGGGGCGCGGCTGCGAGAAGTGCAGCGGGACCGGGTACAAGGGCCGCGTCGGGCTCTTCGAGGTGATGGAGATCACCGAGGACGTGCGGGAGCTGGTCCTGTCGGGCGCCACCGCGGTCGAGCTGCGGCGGAAGGCGATCGAAGAAGGCATGGTCACGCTTCGGCAATCGGGGCTGCACAAGATCCGCGAAGGCGTCACGACGGCCGAGGAAGTCGTACGGGAGACCATGGCGTAAAGGGGGATTCATGCCCGTCACGCTGCACGAGCTGCTCAAGGTCGTAGTGGAGAAGGGGGCGACGGACCTCCACGTCACCACCAATACTCCGCCGGTGATCCGGATCGATGGAGCCCTCGAGCGCCTGCCCCTGCCTCCGATGACGGCCCCGGAGACGAAGCGCCTGGCCTACTCGGTCCTGACCGACGCCCAGAAACACCGGCTCGAGGAGACGTTCGAGCTCGACCTCTCCTTCGGCATCAAGGGGCTCGCGCGGTTCCGCGCCAACATCTTCTACCAACGCGGCGCCGTAGCCGGCGCGTTCCGCCGCATCCCCTACGAGATCCTCGGATTCAAGGAGCTCGGCCTACCCCCCATCGTCGACGGCCTGTGCGAGAAGCCGCGCGGCCTCGTCCTGGTCACGGGACCGACCGGATCGGGAAAGTCGACCTCGCTCGCGGCAATGCTCGACAAGGTCAACAGCGAGCACCCCTTGCACATCGTGACCATCGAGGACCCGATCGAGTACCTCCACACCCACAAGAAGGCGATGGTCAACCAGCGCGAGCTCCACTCGGACACCCAGTCGTACGCCAACGCCCTGCGCTCGGTGCTCCGTGAGGATCCCGACGTCGTCCTCATCGGCGAGATGCGCGATCTTGAAACCGTCGAGTCGGCGCTGCGGATCGCCGAGACTGGTCACCTCACCTTCGCGACGCTGCACACGAACTCGGCACCGCAGACGATCAACCGCATCATCGACGTCTTCCCCGAGCACCAGCAATCGCAGATCAGGGCCCAGCTCTCGTTCGTTCTCGAGGGGATCATCTGCCAGTCGCTCTTGCCTCGAGCCGGGGGCAAGGGACGGGTGCTCGCGTGCGAGGTGTTGATCCCCAACGCCGCAGTCCGTAACCTCATCCGCGAGGACAAGGTGCACCAGATCTACTCGATCATGCAGACGGGTCAGCTCAAGCACGGGATGCAGACGTTCAACCAGTCACTGGCGACGCTCTACCAGCGTCGGCTGATCACCCTGCAACTCGCGATGTCGTACAGTTCCAACCCGGATGAGCTGCAAGACATGATCAACCGGGGCACCGGCGTGGTGCAGCAGGCGGCCGCACCGAAGGCACCGGGAAGGGGTTAGACGATGCCCAGTTTCGAGTGGAAGGGAAGAGACCGCGCCGGGCGGCCACAGAGCGGCATCTTGGTCGCCGACAACAAGGAGGCCGTGCTCTCGGTCCTCCGCCGTCAGCAGATCGTGCCGCTGACCGTCAAGGAGAAGGGCAAGGAGATCGCCCTGCCCAAGATCCGGCGCGGGATCGACGAGAAGGAGCTCGCCATCTTCACCCGGCAGTTCTCGGTGATGATCGACGCCGGCCTCCCGCTCGTCCAGTGCCTGCAGATCCTCGGCGAGCAGCAGGAGAACAAGGCCTTCCAGCGGATCATCCTGCAAGTCCGCGAGGACGTGGAGTCGGGCTCCTCGCTCGCCAACGCGATGAAGAAGCACCCGACGGCCTTCAGCGACCTCTATGTCAACATGGTGTCGGCCGGCGAGACCGGCGGCATCCTCGACACCATCCTCCAGCGCCTCGCCGTCTACATCGAGAAGGCCGCGCGCCTGAAGGCCCAGGTCAAGTCGGCGATGGTCTACCCCGCAGCGGTGATCTCCATCGCCATCCTGGTGGTGTACATCATCCTGTGGAAGGTCATCCCGGTCTTCGCCTCGTTGTTCCAGTCGCTGGGCGCGGACCTGCCCCTGCCGACCAGGATCGTCATCGCCCTGTCGAACTTCGTCGGACGGTTCTGGTGGCTCGTCGGGATCCTCGTCGTCGCCGGCGTCATCGCGATCCGCCGGTACTACGCGACCCCACACGGAAGGCTCGTCATCGACAAGATCTTGCTGAAGTCGCCGATCCTCGGCATCGTCCTGCGCAAGATCGCCGTGGCCCGCTTCTGCCGCACGCTCGGTACGCTGCTCTCGGCGGGCGTCCCGGTCCTCGAAGCGCTGGAGATCACCGCCCGGACCTCCGGTAACGCCGTGATCGAGCAGGCCATCCTCGAGGTGCGCAAGCAGGTCGAGGAAGGCAAGACCATGGCGGAGCCGCTCAAGACGACCCAGCAGTTCCCGCCCATGGTCGTGCAGATGATCTCGGTCGGCGAAACCACCGGCGCCCTCGACACCATGCTGGCGAAGATCGCCGAGTTCTACGAGGAAGAGGTCGACCTGGCGGTCGCGAGCATGATGAAGCTGATCGAGCCGCTCATGATCTTCTTCCTCGGCGTGGTGGTCGGCGGAATCGTGATCTCGATGTACCTGCCGATGTTCGACCTGATCTCGAAGATCGGATGAACCTCAGACCCGGAGCTCGGGCCGCCGGCGGCGGCCCGCTCCCCTCCGGCCTGCCCACCGCGCTGATCGCCAAGTGGCTGGTTGGACTTCGCCTCCTGGCAGTCTCTGCCCTCCTGGTCGGAGCCTTGGTCGTGCAGGCGACGACCGACGAGATACTCCCCATCGGTCGGCTTGCCAGGCTCGCGGGCCTGTCCTACCTCCTCTCGCTCGTCTGGATCGCCCTGTGGCTGGTCCGTTGCCCGCCGGGGCTGCACGGCGCGCTCCAGATCACCGGCGACCTCTTCATCATCTCGACGCTGATCTACATCACGGGAGGCCTGTCCTCGCCCTTCCCGTTCCTCTTCCTGATCAGCGTGGGACTCGCGGCACTGATGTTCGGGCTGCGCGGGGCCCTCACGGTGGCGGGGGCCGCGTTCGTGCTCTACGGCGCGATGGCCGAGGCGATGGCGTTCCATCTGCTGCCACCGCCGTCGTTCGTGCCGACGGCGCCGACGCTGGGCCCGTCCGGTCTCGCCTTCCAGATCTTCGTCACCGGGACCGGGTTCGGCTTGGTTGCCCTCCTCACCTCGTACCTGGCCCACTCCCTGCAGCGTGCCGAGGCGCGACTCGAGGGGGAGCGGGCCGCTACGGCTCGCCTCTTCGCGCTGTCGGCGGACGTGCTCCGTTCGGTGGAGTCCGGCGTGCTGGCGGCGGACACCGAGGGCCGGGTGGTGCTCGCCAACCCCGCCGCCAGGAGCATCCTGCGCGCCTTCGAGCCGCTCGAGGGCCGCAACATCACGGAGCTGCTCCCCATGGAGGGCTTCGACTGGACGCGCGTCCTCCGCCAGGCGTCTGCGGAGGTGCCGCTCAGGGTCGAGGCCGTCGTCGCCGGCCCGGGAATCCCGCTGGGCTGTACCGTCACCCCACTGCGCGGCGAGGACAACACGCTCCTCGGAGTCGTGGTCCACTTCCGCGACCTCACCGAGGCGCGGGTCGCCGCCGAGCGGGTCAGGCTCCGCGAGCGCCTGGCCGCGGTCGGCGAGATGGCAGCCGGGATTGCCCACGAGATCCGCAATCCCCTTGCCTCCATCTCAGGCTCCGCCCAGGTGCTCGGCTCCGTCCCGGGCCTTGGCACGAAGGAAAAGAGCCTCCTGCGCATCATCGTTCAGGAGTCGCGCCGGCTCTCCGGGATCGTCGAGTCGTTCCTCGGCTACGCCCGCCCTCCCGACCCCCACCGCGCGCCATGCGACATCGCCCGGACTCTGGAGGAGACACTCACCCTGTTCGCCAACTCGCCGGAGGTCCGTGTCGACCACGTCATCGAGACCGACATCCGGCCTCACGCAGACGGTGTCGTCGCCGACGAGAAGCAGCTCCGGCAAGCGTTCTACAACCTGGCCCGCAACGCGATCCAGGCGATGCCGCAGGGTGGTACGATGCACGTGCAAGGGCGTGAGGACGGTGATCACTACGTCATCCGCTGGCACGACGAGGGCGTCGGGATGCAACCCCAGCAGATCCGCGAGATCTTCCAGCCATTCAAGGCGTTCCGTATCGGCGGGACCGGGCTCGGGCTGTCGGTGGTGTACTCGATCGTGACCGATCACGGTGGGGAGATCGCCGTCGAGAGCGAGCCGGGCACTGGCACGACGTTCACCCTCCGCCTCCCCCTGGGAACACCGTGAGCGACCGCATCCTGGTCGTCGACGACGAGCCCAACCTGCGCGAGCTCCTCCGCATCGTGCTCGAGGGAGAGGGTTACCGGGTCCGCGAGGCGGCCACGTACAAGGAGGCGGGCGGCTTCCTGGCGCAGGAGCAGTTCGACCTCGTCGTCTGCGACATCTTCCTGCCCGACGGCAACGGTCTCGACCTGCTTCGCACCCACCACGCGGCCAAGCCGGACACGCACTTCGTCATGATCACGGCGCACTCCACGCCCGCCCACATGCTGACGGCGCTGCGCGAGGGAGCCGTCGAGTACCTGTCCAAGCCGTTCGACGTCGAGGAGCTCAAGCTGATGGTCGCCAAACAGCTCCTCCGGCACACGGACAGGCCGCTGGCAACCGGCTCCGACCAGCTCGTCGGACAGTCCAGGGCGATGTGGCCGGTGATCGAGCGGATCCCGCAGGTCGCTCGCAGCGACGCGACCGTGCTGATCACCGGCGACTCGGGCACCGGCAAGGAGCTCGTCGCGCGGGCGATCCACGCCGCGTCGCCCCGCGCGGCACGGCTGTTTGTCCCGGTCAACTGCGGCGCCCTTCCCGAGGGACTCCTGGAGAGCGAGCTGTTCGGCCACGTCCGCGGCTCGTTCACCGGTGCCGTCCGCGACAAGCGCGGCCTCTTCCAGGAGGCCCACGGCGGCACGCTGTTCCTCGACGAGGTCGGAGAGCTGTCGTCGAACATGCAGGTCAAGCTGCTCCGCGCGTTGCAGGAGAGGAAGATCCGATCGGTCGGCGACACCCGCGAGGTTTCGGTCGACGTCAGGGTCCTCGTCGCCACCAACCAGGAGCTGCTCGCGATGGTCCGCGAAGGCCGCTTCCGCGAGGACCTCTACTACCGGATCAACGTGCTTCACGTCCACGTCCCGCCGTTGCGCGAGCGGCCCGAGGACATCCCCATCCTCGCGCGGCTCTTCGTCAAGCGCGCCTGCCAGCGCCTCGAGCTCCCGCCCAAAGAGCTTCACCGCGACGTCATCACCATCCTCGAGAACTACTCGTGGCCGGGCAACGTCCGTGAGCTGGAGAACGCCATGGAGCGCACCGTCGCCATGGAGCCCTCCAAGCTCATCACCATGAGCTCGCTCCCCTCGAGCCTCCTCGGCGAGGCCGCCCTGGCCGGCGCCCAGCAGTTCGGGTTCTCCCTGCCCGACGAAGGGCTGGACCTGGAGGCACACCTGGATGCCATCCGTCGCGAGCTCATGCGCCAGGCGCTCCTGCGCTGCGGCGGCGTCCAGAAGGAGGCCGCCCGCTTGCTGCGCATGAGCTACCGCGCATTCCGCTACCATGCCGAGAAGTTCCGCCTGTCCCCGGAGGACTGAACCGTGCTCGAACTGCTGCTTGCCCTCGCCCTCGCCTCACCCCCGCCGCCGGCCGTCTGCACGGCGCCGGACGGCACCCGACTCCGCCTCGAGCTCGCCTCGACGCCCGACGAGCATGCCCGCGGCCTGATGTACCGCGACGTCCTCGCTGCCGACTCCGGGATGCTGTTCGTCTTCGACCAGGACGGGCGCCTGTCGTTCTGGATGAAGGACACGATCATCCCCCTCGACATGGTCTGGCTCACGGCCACCGGAGAGGTCGTCGACGTCAAGACGGTGCAGCCCTGCAGGATCGACCCGTGCCCCACCTATGCCGCAGTCAGGCCGGCCCGGGCAGTGCTCGAGCTCAACGCCGGGATCGCGGCCAAGCACGGGATCGTCCCCGGCGCCAAGCTGGGGTTCGAACACGTCCCCGGCTACCCGGTTCCGGCAGGCACGCGATGATCCTGCACCGGGCGGTCTTCCCGGTCGCCGGGTTCGGGACCCGCTTCCTGCCGGCCTCCAAGGCGATCCCGAAGGAGTTGCTGCCGATCGTCGACAAGCCGGCGGTGCAGTACGTGGTCGAGGAGGCGGTCGCGGCCGGGGTCTCCACCGCGATCTTCGTGACCGCGGAGGGGAAGTCGGCGATCGAGGATCACTTCGACCGCAACCTGCGCCTCGAGGCGTTCCTCGCGGAGCGCGGCACGACCGATCTCCTCGAGGTGGTCCGCCAGGTCGGTTCGATGGTCCAGGTCGTGGCCGTCCGGCAGAAGGAGGCGCTCGGCCTCGGTCACGCGGTCCTGCAGGCCGCCCCGGTGCTGGGCGACGAGCCTTTCGCGGTCCTGCTCGGCGACGACATCATCGTCGGCGACACGCCGGCCATCTCCCGCCTCGCCGAGATCCACGCCTCGACCGGCGCGCCGGTGATCGCCGTGATGGAGGTCCCGCGCGAGGACATTCAACACTACGGCTGCATCGCGGGCGAACCGGTCGGCGACGGCGTCTGGCGCGTGCTCGACCTGGTGGAGAAACCGGCACCGGCGCAGGCGCCGTCCAACCTCGCGATCATCGGGCGCTACGTCCTCACCCCGGCGGTCCTCGAGGCCCTCGCCGCGACCGGACGCGACACGAGCGGCGAGATCCAGCTCACCGAGGGCCTCCGGCGGTCGCTGGCGGGCGGGCCGCTGTTCGCCTGCACGTTCCCTGGGCGACGCTACGACGCCGGGAACAAGGCGGACTTCCTCCGAGCGACGCTGGAGATCGGGCTACGGCACCCTGAACTCGGGCCCTCGCTGCGGCGGGCCATCGAGGAGCTGCGGGCACTGGGCAACTGCTGAGCTTCGGCCGAGTGCGCCGGCGGTTAAGAAGTCGAGTCGCCGGGTTTGGCGCCAGAGGCCGGGGCCGCGGATGGGGTGGTCTCCTTCTTCGGCGACTCGTCGGCGCCCTTGCCCTCGTCGGCCTTCCGTCCCCCGCCCTTGCCATAGTCCGTCACGTACCAGCCGGTACCCTTGAACTGGAGCGACGGTGCCGAGACCAGCTTCTCGAGGACCCCATGGCAGGTCGGACACTCGCGGAGCGGCGGCGCACTGACGCGCTGCAGCGCCTCGATGCGCTTGCCACAGCCCGTGCAGCGATACTCGTACAGCGGCATTCAAACCTCCGCGCGCCGTCGGGCGCGCCAGCCGTGCAGGCTAGCTCAGGCCGAACCGCCTGTCGAGGGGACCTGAACGCGAATCCCCGATGGGGTCTCCTTGTCGCGGCGAATCAACCCCATGCAGGAGAGCGCGTAGAGAACCCGCGCGTTGAGGCCCGCGGAGAATGGTCCCTGCTCGCACAGCTCGAAGAGGTTTCGGCGTCCGTCGACCAACTCCACGAGCTGCTCCTCGCCGGGCTCCAGCTCGAGGCCCTGCAGGTGATCCAGCGGTTCGGACCGGGTGAACACCGTGTGCTTGCCGCCGAGGCGGCCGATGAGGCGCTTCGCGTCGGCCACGGTCTTGCACCCGTGCAGCACCGCCCGGGGGGTCGGGATGCGCAGCTTGTAGACCTCGTCGGCGGCGAACTCCCCGAGGGTGAAGACGACCCGCCCCTCGGGCACGCCGAACAGGCTCCAGACGATGCGCTGGACCTGCTCGAGCACAGCGGCGCGCATCTCCGCCTCGGTGAGCAACTCCATGTCGACCAGGACCTGACCGTGCCGCTTGTGCGGGTTGTCGAGCAACTGGAACGTGGACGCCCGGTACTGCTCCTTGGTGATGCGGCCGGCGGTGAGGAGCATGTCGCCGAGCGACTCGGCCCGGTTCGTCGAGGTCGCGAAGATGATGTCTCCGCCTGCGATCACGACCCGCTTGGTGAAGTCCCCGACCTCGGCCTCGAGCATGCCCGGCACTCGGTAGCGGTGAATCGTGGCCAGCATCTCGGGGAGCGGGGTGTCGGCCAGCTCGCCGACATAGATGTGGCGCGGCTCGTTGCTCACGGCTGCGATGTTAGCACGCAGGGGCAAGATCAATGGGGCGAGCGGGTACGAGTCGGGCGGGGGCGCGCAAAGGGCGCGGAGGCGAATTCACTTCGCCGGAGCGCCGGGGGGTTCGGGGGGCAAGCTCGCGGCGGTCGGGTGGGGGGCGAGCGGCCCCCCGACAGGAATCGTTGGCGGAAGCGCATGGGGATCGAACCCACCTCCCACACCGCCAAGGTGCGGGACAACGGTTTTGAAGACCGCGGGAGCCACCAGGCCCCGTGCGCTTCCATTTCAAATGTAACAGATGCCCGTGGCCGGCGCGCTGGCCGCCGGCGTTTGACACCCCACGCGTCCCTCTGGTATGGTCCAAGCCCCTGGTGGGGCTGTAGCTCAGCTGGGAGAGCGCTTGAATGGCATTCAAGAGGCCGACGGTTCGATCCCGTTCAGCTCCACCAAACTCCTGACCGACCCGAGGCCGCCGCGAGGCGGCCTTCGTCGTCTCAGGGCGAGGGACGAGCCGGCAGCGACTCGAGGTGGGCGGCGAAGACCTCGTTGAAGAGCGCACCCGGCCGGGCGGCACGTAGGCGCGCGACGACGTCCTTTCCGGGGACACCGAGCTCGATGAGGATCCGGCCGGCGACCAGCGCGGAGCGGTTGAAGCCCATCCCGCAGTGCGAGAGCACCCGGTGCCCGGCCCGCACCAGGTCGGCACCGAGACGAGCCACCCCTTCGAGCTTGACGAGGTTGGGGAGATCCTCGTCGTAGATCGGGAAGTAGACGTACAGAATCTGGTTCGGCACCGTCGGAACGCCGTGGTCGAGACCGCCCTCGAGGTCGATGACGACGTCGATTCCCCGCTCGAGGATCGGTGAGAAGTCGGTGATCGCCGGCGAGATGAAGAGCGACTCTCGTTCGTTGACGGGTATCACGGTCATGCGCGGCTCTCCCACCGGCGGGGCGCAGGCGTCGCCCTGGTCGCCGTTACGGAGAACGTGGCCGGCCTCGGCTTGTTCCCGGCGGCGCGACCTTTGACCCACGCGCTCGAACGTCAGAAGGAGGTCGCCCCGCCGGGGGGCGGGGCGGGAGGAAGAGGAGGTGGAGCGTCGAGCTCCACCCCACGTTACGAACAACTCGCCGCGGAGTTTCCCTGGCCGCCGGCCACGCCTCGGACGGCTCCCCCGCGCGAGGGCGGAACGTGCCGACGCCACGGCCCCGCGCCTTGCTCGGCGGCGACACGGATGCTAGCCTCGTCACGTCGTCGTATGAAGTGTTGCAGTCGTCAAGGGGGGGTCATCGATGTACTCGACGCTCGCGTCGGCAATCGTCGGATTCGATCGTTCGCTCCAGGAGCTCCCGCCGGCGCCTTCCGCGTTGCGAACCGCCGTCCGGGTTGCCCTCGGTCTCCTCATCCTCGCCCTCGTTGCCTACATCGTGATCGAGCAACTCGGCTCGCTCCGCCGCAGGAGGTCCAGCCGTGAGCGCTGACCGCGACAGCCGCCGTCCGATCCCCGACCAGGTCAGGCGATTCTCGGCCACCGAGCTGGCCCAGCACTGGGTGCTCATGGTCACGCTCACCGTGCTCGCCCTCACCGGGCTTGCCCTGTTCGCCGCCGACACCTGGCTCGGGCGCACCCTCATCGCCGCCGAGGGCGGGATCGAGGCGCGCGGGACCATCCACCGGGTGGCCGCTGTCGCCCTGATGATCCTGACCGGCTGGCACTTCCTTTACGTCGTGTTCACCGAGCGGGGGCACGGCCAGCTCATGGCGATGAGGCTCCGCGCCTCGGACGTCCGCGGCTTCGGCAGGCTCGTCGCCTACTACCTCGGCCGCATCGAAGAGCTCCCCGAGTTCGGCCGCTTCACGCCGCTCCAGAAGCTGCAGTACTGGGGCGCCGGGATCGGCTCGCTGATGATGATCGCCACCGGCCTCGTGCTGTGGTTCCACACCGCGGCGATGATGGTGGTCCCGAAGTGGGTGTTCGACGTCACGACCATCGTGCACGGCTACGAAGGGCTGATCCTCTTCGCCCTGCTCTTCGGCTGGCACGTCTACATCGTCCACCTCTCGCCCGGCAACTTCCCCATGCAACGGACCTTTCTCGACGGGAAGATCTCCGTCGAGCGGCTCCGGCGCGAGCACGCCCGGGAGTACCGCGAGCTGTTCGAAGACGATGTGACACCCGGCGGCGCTTCGGGCCCCGGCGGGGCCGAGTGATGCGCCGCCTCCTCGCGCTCGCCGCTGCGTTTTTCGTCGCCGACCTCGTCACCGCGCAGGCGCCGCCGCCCGAGCCCAACGGGAACGCCGCGGCGGCCGCCCGCCAGTGCAACATCTGCCACGGCAAGCAGGAGTTCAAGACCGTCCGGCCCGACGGCAGCGTGCGCCCGCTGTTCGTCGACGAGGCCGCGATCAGGGACTCGGTGCACGGCAAGTGGCAGTGCACCGACTGCCACGCCGACGTCGACAAGATTCCCCATCCGGCGCCGCTCGCCCAGGTGAACTGCCAGCGCTGCCATTTCGGCGGCAATCCCGTGGGCGCGCCGGAGCGGATCAACTACGAAGGGTACGTGAAGTCGGTCCACGGGCGGCTGCGCCTGGCCGGGAACACCAAGGCGCCGCTGTGCCAGGACTGCCACGGCACGCACGGGATCCGCAAGCACACCGACCCGACGTCCCGGGTCAACAAGGCGCAGGTGCCCTCCACCTGCGGGCGCTGCCACGTGGAGATCTACGCCGACTACCAGCGCTCGACCCACGGGCAGTCGCTGCTCACCAAGGGCAACCTCGATGCCCCGTCATGCACCGACTGCCACGGCGAGCACTCGATCCTTGCGCCGAAGGAGACCGCGTCGGACGTCTCGGCGACGAACATCCCCGAGACCTGCTCGCACTGCCACGGCTCGATGGCGTTCAACACCAAGTACGAGATCCCGATCAACCCGGTCAAGACCTTCAAGCACACGTTCCACGGCATCGCCAACGAGCTCGGCTCCAAGAAGGTCGCGCAGTGCGCCTCGTGCCACACCGCGCACGCCGTCCTTCCGGCCGCCGATCCCCAGTCGTCGGTCAACCCGGCGAACATCCCGGCGACCTGCGGCAAGTCGGGGTGCCACGAAGGGGCCAACGCCAACTACGCCCGCGGCCGCTTCCACATCGACCCGACCAACAGGGACTCCGGGATCATCTACTGGGTGGCGCTGTTCTTCAAGATCCTGACGATCTCGACTCTGGCCGCGCTGCTGGTCCACATCCTGCTGGACCTGGTGAAGAAGCTGCGGCACGGTCACGCGGGGGGACACCACGGTGAGTGAGCACGACCATCCGTTGCAGCGGGCCGCGGCCCGGGAGCTCGAGGAAGCGCACGGCCTGTCTCCCGCCGAGGCGGCCGAGCGCGCCGCGCGGATGCACGAGCGCCTGCACCGCCGGTTCGGCACCTGGGTCCGCCGCGAGCTGATCATCCAGCGCAGGGAGGACCACTCCGAGAAGTCGAGGGAGGTCCGTGGCGAGGAGCGCGCCGCGGCGTCCGGCGGTGAGCTGTTCGAGCGCCTGTCGCTGAACATCCGCCTGCAGCACGCCACCATGGCCGTCTCGGTGATCGTGCTGGTGATCACCGGGATCCCGCTGAAGTTCCACGCGTCGGGCTGGGCCAAGGCGATCATCGGCGCCCTGGGCGGACCCGACGTGACCCCGATCATTCACCGCGTCGGCGCGACCGGGCTGATCATCGCCGGGCTCTGGCACCTGTTCTACATCGCCTTCACCCGCGAGGGCCGCTGGAACTTCAAGCAGCTCATCCCGATGCCCAAGGACGCCGTGGACGCCTTCAAGCAGATCGTCTACTACCTCGGGCGGACCGACGAGCGGCCGAAGTTCGACCGCTTCTCGTACGTCGAGAAGTTCGACTACTGGGCGGTGTACTGGGGCATGGTCATCATGATCGGCTCCGGCACCGTGCTGTGGTTCACCGACTTCTGGCTCCGGTTCGTGCCGAAGTGGTTCACCGACATCGCCAAAGAAGCCCACTCCGACGAGGCGCTGCTCGCGACCCTGGCGATCGTCATCTGGCACTTCTACAACGTGCACTTCAACCCGCACAAGTTCCCGATGAACCGGACCTTCATCACCGGCAAGATCTCCGAGCTGGAGATGCGTGAGGAACACCCCCTGGAGTACGAGCGCCTGATCCAGCGGCGCCAGAATGCCCGCCAGTCCGCGCGCGACCCGGAACCGAGTCAAGCGAGCCGGGATTCACTCCCGGCGAGCGAGGGGGGCTCGGGGGGGCATTCGCGCCGGGAGGGTGGCGAGGAGAGGCGCGAGGCCCCCCCGCAGTCGGGCGGCAGGGGAGGGCGGCGATGAGGCACTTCTGGCTCGCCTTGAAGGAGGGGCTCGTCGAGCACCGGCGGGCGCTCCTGCTCATCGCCGGCGTCGCCCTCGGCTTCGTCGTGGTGGTGCAGACGATCTTCTACTTCGCCTCCTCGCACGAGGCGGTTTGCGCGTCGTGCCACATCATGAAACCGTACGTCGAGATGCGGAAGGAGTCGACGCACGCGGACGTCTCCTGCGTCACCTGCCACACCGAGTGGCGACTCGCGATCTCGACGACGTACGTGAAGTACGCCCTCGGCCTGTACGCCCCGCAGCTCCGCGCCGAGGTGCCGGACTCCCGTTGCCTGTCGTGCCACGAGCACAAGGATCTCGACACCGACCAGACGTTCCTCAAGGGCATCCACTTCTCGCACAAGAACCACCTCGGCGAGATGCGGCGGGGCAAGGCGCTGCACTGCACGTCGTGCCACGGCGGTCACACCGTGATGGGCGCGGGGGCGAGCAAGGAGCTCCACACTGACGTGCAACGCGAGGTCTGCTTCACGTGCCACTTCAAGGGCGCCGAGAAGGGCCAGGCCGCGACCGGCTGCCTCGTCTGTCACGGGCCGCCGACGACGGTCGTCACCCACCAGGGGTTCCAGTTCGACCACGCCTCGTACCTCAAGCGCGACGTCCGCTGCGCCCTGTGCCACGTCGAGGTCACGAGGGGCGACGCCAACGTCGCCAAGGACCGCTGCAACACCTGCCACGTCAGCCGCATCGAGGCCTACGACGACACCGAGCGCGTGCACAGCATTCACCTCAAGAAGCACCAGGTGGACTGCCTGCGCTGCCACAACACCCTGGAGCACGGCAAGGTGCAGATGGCACCCGCCCTCGGCGAACGTTGCGACGCCTGCCACAAGCCCCGCCACACCGCCCAGGAGCAGATGTACATCGGCATCGGCGGCCTGGGCGTCCCGGACACGCCGTCGACGATGTTCCTCGCCCGCGTGGCGTGCGACTCGTGCCACGGCGAGCCCGGCGGCGACCCGCGCAAGGGCGCGGCGCAGCTCCGCACCTCCTGCGTGACCTGCCACGGCCAGGGGTTCGACCGCATGGTCGACGACTGGATCAACGAGATCGGCGCGCTGCTCGTCGACACCACCTCGGCGGTCCAACGCGCCGAGGCCGCGGGGAGGGCGCTCGGGGCGCGCGGCCAGCAATTCGACGAGCAGCTCGTCCGCGCCAGGCACAACCTCGACTTCGTCCGCAACGGCCGCGGCGAGCACAACATCCGCTACGCCGTCGAGCTGCTCCGCTCGGCGCGCGCCGACGCCGCGGTCGTCCTCGCCGCCGGCGGCGGCGGCGGCAAGCTCGCCGAGCAGCCGATCCTGGCGTCGGCCTCGGGCTACTGTCGGGTCTGCCACTCGACCTCGCACCTCGGCACCGCGATCTCCTTCGCCGATGCGACGTACGACCACAACCGCCACATCGCCGCCGGGCTCGCGTGTCAGACCTGCCACTCGGTCGAAGAGCACGGCAAGACCACGATCGTCCGCGAGCAGTGCATAGGCTGTCACCACGGGAAGGAGCAGAGACGCACCTGCGAGAGCTGCCACCGCGCGCAGGCCAGCTTCTACCGTGGCAGCCTCGCCGGCACCGACGTCAAGGGCGAGCCGGACGTGATGGCCAAGGCCGACGTCGGCTGCGACGGTTGCCACGACCTGACGGCGACCGAGCCGCTCGTCAAGGTGGTGCAGAAGGCCTGTGTGACCTGTCACGAGGCCGGCTTCGACGAGATGCTCGTCGAGTGGATCAACGACGACCAGAAGGCGGTGCAGGAGCTGGCCGTCCTGGTCGCGCAGGCCGAGGGCGCGCCCGGGGCCGGGAGCCACAGGGCCGAGGTCGCGCAAGCCAGGGCGATCTACGAGGCCATGCTCACGGCCAAGGGACCGCACAACACCTCGCTCGCGTCGGATGCCTACGCACGGGCGAAGAAACTCCTCGCCTGGACCAGGTAGAAGGGGTCCGGGGCCCGGACCCCCGTCTTCTACTCCGGGTCGACCAGGGCCGGCCTCGGGGTGATGCCCTCGAAACGCGCGACGATCGTCGCCGTCACCAGGTCGCCGGTGACGTTCAGCGTCGTGCGGCACATGTCGAGGAGGCGGTCGACGCCGAGGATGATGGCGATGCCCTCCATCGGCACCCCGACCATGCCGAGCACCATCATGAGGAGCGGGATCGAGCCGCCCGGGATCCCGGCGGTCCCGATCGCGGTCAGCACCGACATGACCACGACGACGAGCTGCGCTGACAGCGTCAGGTGCACACCGAACACCTGGGCGAGGAAGAGGACGGTCGCGCCCTCGAACAGCGCCGTGCCGTTCATGTTCATCGTCGCCCCGAGGGGAAGGACGAAGCCACCGATCTCGCGGGGGATTCCGAGGCTTTCCTCGCTGGTGCGCATCGTGGTGGGCAGCGTGGCGTTGCTCGACGAGGTCGAGAACGCGGTGATCATCACGATGCGGATCCTGCGGAAGAAGTCCAGCGCGTTCCAGCACGACACCAGCGTGAGGATCACCGGGTAGCCGACGAACTGGAAGATCGCGAGGCCCGCGACCACGGTGAGGACGTACTGCAGCAGGTTGACCAGCAGGGCGAACCCGAACCGCGCCGTGACGCTGAAGATCAGGCAGAACACGCCTATCGGCGCGACCTTCATGACCAGCCCGATGATCGCCACCGTGATGTGCCCGAGGCTGTCCAGGAACGAGATCATCGGCGTCGCCTTCTCCGTCGGGATGAGCGTCAGGGCGACGCCGATCATCAGCGAGAAGAAGATCACCGCCAGCATGTCCCCGGAGGCCGCCGCCTGCACCGGGTTGCGCGGCACGATCCTGACCAGGAGGTCGATGTTCAGGGCGTTGCCGGACAGCCCCATCGCGCCCTCGGTCTGCCCCTTGTACGTCTCCATGAGCTGCGTCTTGACCGCAGGGTCGAGGCCGTGGCCCGGGCGGATGACGTTCATCAGGAGCAGGCCCAGCGCCGTCGACAGCGCGGTCAGGCCGAGGAAGCTGACGATGGTGATCAGGCCGATCCGGCCCAGCCGCCGGAGGCTGCCGAGGCCGGCGACCCCGAGCGACAGGGTCGAGACGATGAGCGGGATGACCACCATGATCAGGCTCGACAGCCAGATCTTCCCGATCGGCTCGGTCAGCAAGGACACGAGCCTCTGCGTCCCCGGGCCGGCGCCGGTGACGAGGTTGGTCGTCACCCCGACGGCGGCTCCGCAGACCAGGCCGAGCAGGATCTTGGTGTGGAGCTTCATGGGATCGAGGTCTCCTTGCCGTGAAGGACCGTCGCTGCCGTGCACGCCGTCGAGGGGCGGCTCGGCCTCGTCATTGCGGGCGCCGGACGACGAGCTCGATGCCGTCGGCGGTGAAGCGGCGGGCGACGATCTGCTCCTCGCGCATGGCCCGCTCGAGTTCTTCGCCCCCCTCTGGTGGGAAGTGCCTGACCTCGAGGTCAGGGCTGGCGAGCACGGCGCGGCGCAGCGCCACCTTCAGGTCGTCGACGCCGTCGCCCCGCGCCGCCGAGATCCCGACCACGGTCCGTCCCGGCGGATCGAGCGGCAGGGCACCGTCGAGGCGGTCGACCTTGTTGAGGACCACGAGGGCGCTGCGGGCCTCGATGCCCAGCGACTCGAGCACCTCGTCGCCGACCCGCAGGTGGTCCTGCCACTCGGGGTGCGAGCAGTCGACCATGTGGACGAGGACCTCGGCCTCCGCCGCCTCCGCCAGCGTGGCGCGGAACGAGGCGACGAGGTGGTGCGGCAGCTTGCGAATGAAGCCGACCGTGTCGGCGACGGTGACCATGAGGCCCTCGCCCAGCTCGGCGCGGCGCACCCGGGGGTCGAGGGTGGCGAAGAGCCGGTCCTCGACGAGCGTCTCGGCCCCGGTCAGGCGGACGAAAAGCGTGCTCTTGCCGGCATTGGTGTAGCCGACGAGTGCGATCCCGGGCACGGCTCCGCGCCGCTTGCGCTGCACGGCGCGCTCGCGCTCGATGATGTCGAGGCGGTCGCGCAGGACGGCGATGCGCTGCTTGATCACGCGGCGATCGATCTCGATCTGGGTCTCGCCGACGCCGCGGGTGCCGATGCCGCCTGCCTGCCGCGACAGGTGGGACCACCGCCTCGTCAGGCGCGACTTCAGGTAGTTGAGCTGGGCCAGCTCCACCTGGGTCTGCGCCTCGCGGGTGCGGGCGCGCAGGACGAAGATGTCGAGGATGACGCCGGCGCGGTCGAGCACCTTGACGTCCTCGCCGAAGCCCTCCTCGAGGTGCCGGGCCTGGGACGACGAGAGGTCGTCGTCGAACACCACCAGCTTCGCCCCGGTCTGGGCGACGAGCGCGGCGATCTCCTCGACCTTGCCGCGGCCGACGAACGTCCGCGGGTCGGGGCCCTTCCGCTCCTGGATGATCCTCCCGACCTCGACGCCGCCGGCCGTGTCGACGAGCTGCGCCAGCTCGTCGAGGTGCGTCTGGACCTCGTCCCGCGGCACCTTCTGCAACGCGACACCGACGAGCACTGCTCCTTCACGTTCCGCCATGGCGAGCATGCTAGGGTTAGCCAGCGAATCGGTCAATGCTCGCCGGGAGGCGGCCATGGATCCTTACCTCGCTTTCGCCCTGCGGCTCGTCATCGCGACGCTCCTCGGCGGCCTCATCGGCCTGCAGCGGGAGCTGTCCGGCAAGCCCGCCGGGCTGCGCACGAACCTGCTGATCTGCCTCGGCGCGGCGCTCGTCACGCAGATCTCCCTGGCGCTGCCCACCGCGCTCGTGGCAGGCGATCCGGCCCGCATCGCCGCGCAGATCGTTTCCGGGATCGGCTTCCTCGGCGCCGGGACGATCATGCGTTCGCGCCACGCCGTCCACGGGCTGACGTCGGCCGCGACGATCTGGGTCGTGGCGGCAGTCGGCCTGGCGGTGGGCGCCGGGTTCGAGCGACAGGCGGCGCTGGGCACCGCGTTGATCCTCATCGCCCTCACCGTCCTCGGCTCCGTCGAGAAGCGACTCCTCGGCCAGGAGACGGTCACGATGATCCTCGCCTTCACCGACTCGGCGCCCGACCCGCAGCAGTTGCTCGCCCGCGGCCGGGTCCGGCGGCGGGTGCTGCGATCGCAGTGGACCAGCTCGCCCGGCGGGGTCTCCCGCCTCGAGGTCTCGTGGCGGGGGGCTGCCGCCGACATCGCGACGGTGCGCGAGGTCGCGGCGAGGACGCCCGGACTCTCCGTGGTGAGCTGGGAGATCGAGGAGTGAAGGGGAACGCCCCCACCTTCCCCGGGGTCCCGGGTCCGGGGTCCCGGGTCCCGGGTTCGGGCCACCGACCCCCGGCCGGCCCCCACCCGGGAACGCAAGGATGAAGCCGGAGGAGCTGGCGGGCTGGCTGCAGGAGCGGCCGCGGGTGCTCGACGGGGCGATGGGCAGCGAGCTGCTCCGGCGCGGCGTCCGCGCGGCGGGGACGCTGTGGGGCGTCGGGGCGCTGCTCGAGGCGCCCGGCGAGGTGCGCGCCGTCCACCGCGACCACGCCGCGGCCGGCGCCGAGGCGCTCACCGCCGCGACGTTCCGGGTCGCACCCTACTCGCTGCGCACCCTCGGGCTCGAGCGCCGCGCCGCCGAGCTGGCCTCCCTCGCCGTCCGGCTGGCCCACGACGGCGCGGCCGAGGCCGGCCGCACGGCCATCGTGCTCGGGTCGATGACCACCCTGGAGGACTGCTGGCGGCCCGACCTCGTGCCCGACGACGCCACTCTCGCGCGCGAGCACGGTGCAACCGCGGCCCTGCTCGCCGCTGCCGGCTGCGACGCGCTGTTGCTCGAAACGTTCAACACGTCCCGCGAGGCGCGCCTGGCGGCCGCGGCCGCGGCGACGACCGGTCTCGCGGTGGTGGTTTCGTTCACCTGCATCGCCGGAGGCCGCCTGCTGTCCGGCGAGGATGCGGCCGACGCCGCCCGTGCCGTGGAGCTCGAGGGCCCGGTCGCGGTCGGCGTCAACTGCACCCGCCGCGACGAGGTGATGCCGGCGCTCGCCCGCATCGCCGGCGCGACCGGGCGGCCGCTCGTGGCCTACGCCAACAACGCCTGGTCCGCGGCCGACTCGCCTTGGCTGCGGGACGATCCAGCCGGGCCCGAGCTCTACGCCCTTCGCGCCGTCGCCTGGTCGGCCGCCGGCGCCCGCCTGGTCGGCGGCTGTTGCGGGACCACGCCCGCGCACATCGAGGCGGTCGCTCGCGCCCTCCGCGCGGGGCGGTAGAATCCGCTCATGCACCCTCTCCCCGAGCCGTACGCGACGCACCTGCCACCGCTGCTCGCGGCGGCGTTCGCAGAAGACCTGCCGGACATCACCTCCGTCGCGGTGTTCGCGCCCGATGACCGGCTCTCCGCCGTCCTGGTGGCCAAGCAGGACGGGGTCCTCGCCGGCATGCCGGCGTTCGAGGCGGCCTTCGCCTTCCTCGACCCGTCGTGCGAGGCGGACGTCCTCCACTCGGACGCCGAGACGGTCGGCGCCGGCTGCATCGTCGCGCACGTCGGCGGGCGGGCCAGGTCCGTCCTCGCCGCCGAGCGGACCGCCCTCAACTTCGCCTGCCAGCTCTCGGGGATTGCCACGCTCACACACGCCTTCGCCGACGCGCTGATCGGTATTCAGTGCCGGGTCCTCGACACCCGCAAGACCACCCCGGGCTGGCGAGCCCTCGAGAAGCACGCCGTCCGCTGCGGCGGGGGAACGAACCACCGCATGGGGCTCTTCGACGCCGCGATGCTCAAGGACACCCACCTCGCCGCCGCCGGATCGATCAGCGGCGCGGTCGACAAGGTGCGGCAGCGCTGGGGCGCCGAGATCCCGCTCGTGGTCGAGTGCGCCACCCTCGAGATGGTGATGGACTCCCTGGACTGTGCCGTCGGCCACATCATGCTCGACAACATGGACGTGGCGACGATGCGCGAGGCCGTCGGACTGGTCGACGGCCGGGCGAAGGTCGAGGCGTCTGGCGGCATCACCCTGGAGAACGCCCGCGAGATCGCCCTGACGGGAGTCGACTACATCTCCGTGGGCGCCCTCACCCACTCCGCGCCGGCCCTCGACCTGTCGCTCAAGGTGATCGTATGAGGCTCGACGATCGCGAACGGAGCCAGGTCCTCGTCCTCGGGACCGGGGTCGCGGGGCTCGCCGCCGCCCTCGGCGCCGCCGAGCAGGGCGCGGACGTGCTTCTCGTCTGCCGCGCGGCCGAGCCGAACACGACCAACACGTCGTGGGCGCAGGGCGGGATCGTCTTCCGCGGCGACGGCGATTCCCCCGACCTGCTCGCCGGCGACATCCTCGAGGCCGGCGCGCAGTACGGCCTCCCGGCCGCCGCCGAGTACCTCGCCACGATGGGTCCGCGGCTCGTCCAGGAGTGGCTCATCGACCGGCTCGGTGTCCCCTTCGACCGCCGACCCGACGGGTCGCTCGATCTCGCCCTCGAGGCCGCCCACTCGGTGCCCCGCATCCTCCACGCCCAGGACCACAGCGGCGCAGCGATCGAGGATGCACTGCTGCAGGCGGTCCGGGACCACCCCAGGATCCGGCTGCTGCCGGGCTACCAGGCCGTCGATTTGCTCACCACCCACCACCACTCCCGGCGGGCCGTCGACCGCTACGCCCTGAAGAACCGGTGCGTCGGCGCCTACCTGCTCGAGGTCGCGACCGGCCGCGTCTGCACGGTGTTCGCCGGCGCGACCATCCTTGCCACCGGAGGTGCCGGGGCGCTCTACGTCCACACCTCGAACCAGCCCTCGTGCATCGGCTCCGGGGTCGCCATGGCGTCGCGAGCGGGCGCACGACTGCTCAACCTCGAGTTCATCCAGTTCCACCCCACGTGCCTGTACGTCCCCGGAGCACCGCGCCACCTCATCACCGAGGCGTTACGCGGTGCCGGCGCGAAGCTCGTCAACCACGCCGGCTGGAAGTTCATGCGCCGCTACCATCCGAACGGCTCGCTGGCGCCGCGCGACGTGGTCACGCGGGCGATCGTCGACGAGATGCACCGCACCGGCGCCGAGTGCGTCTTCCTCGACCTCGGAGGCAAGGGCAGCGAGCTGGTGGAACGGTTCCCGACGGTCGCCGAGTCGTGTGCCCGGTACGGGATCGACATCGCCAGCGAGCGGATTCCCGTCGTGCCGGCCGCGCACTACACCTGCGGGGGTGTGGTCTCCGACCTCCGCGGCCGGGCGACCGTTCCCGGCCTGTACGCCGCCGGCGAGGTCGCGTGCACGGGAGTCCACGGCGCCAACCGCCTCGCCTCGACCTCGCTGCTCGAGGGGCTCGTGTTCGGGATGACGGCGGGCCACGACGCGGTCGGCCGGGTCCGCGAGTACCCGCTCGAGGACGAGCTGTGTGCCGACATCCCCGACTGGGAGCCGGTGACCGGACCGTCCAACGAGGACCCGGCGCTCATCGCGCAGGACTGGTCGGCCGTGCGGCACACGATGTGGAATTACGTGGGTATCGTGCGCACCCGCGAGCGGCTCGAACGGGCCGTCGCTGACCTCCGCCACCAGCAGGTCCGCCTGACCGAGTTCTACCGCCGCACGCCGATGTCGGCGGTCCTCGTCGACCTCACCCACGGCTGCCATGCCGCCGGGCTGATCGCCGACGCCGCGCGCCGCAACCCCACGTCGGTCGGCTGCCACTACCTCGCGACCCGCGAGGGCGCGTAGCCGACAGCGGGCGCCGATCAAGCAGGATCCGGCTGACGAACCCGGTCAGACAGCGGCGAGCACCTCGCGGCGTACGGCCGCGAGGACATCCGGCATGGCAGCCGAGACCGGCCGCGACAGCTCGAGTGACCATCCGATCCGCTCGGGCTCGACGCCGATCACGACCACCTCGGGGGCCTCGTCCCGCCCCGCGAGAGCGAGCGCGCGGGAGAGGTCGAAGCCGTGCAAGCCGGCAATGACTCCCGGACGTTCGACGTCCGCGAAGTCGATCCGGTACACCGACCCAGGTGGCCCACCTGCCTGCACCGCGTCGACCACCACGACCCGCCCCGCCCGTTCGAGCGCCGGAAGGGCGTCGAGCAACGCCGTTCCGACGTCCAGGACCTCGGCGTCCAGCTCGCCGGGCCCGGCGCGGAGGGCACGCGCGGCGTGCACCCCGATCCCCTCGTCGCCGAGCAGCAGGTTGCCGAGACCGAGGACCAGCGTCGTCACGGCCTCACGTCGCCAACCCGGTCCGCAGCACCGTGACCGGCGCGCCGCCGGGACGCATGACGTGGACGGCGCAGGACAGGCAAGGGTCGAACGAGTGGATGACGCGCAGCGCCTCGATGGGCCGGTTCGGGTCCATCACCGAAGTGCCCACGAGTGCTTGCTCCATCGGCCCGCGCACGCCGGCGTCGTCGCGCGGCGACGCGTTCCAGCACGTCGGCGTGATCACCTGGTAGCGGGACAGCTTCCCCCCGCTGATTGCGACCCAGTGGCCGAGGGCCCCGCGTGGCGCCTCGGTGAGGCCCACTCCAGACCCGCTCGTGGGCGTGTCGTACCCAGTGAACGGAGGAACGCCGACCTGCAGCTCATCCAGCCAGCGATCCATCGCCTGGCCGACCTTGACGGCCTCACGCGCCCGCGCGAGGTGTCGGTGCATCACCCCGACGCCGGAGCGGTAGTCGCCGTTGACCCACATCCGGGCCAGGGGACCGGCCTCGAACGGCTTGCCGCCGTAGCGGGGCGCCTTGAGCCACGAGTAGCCCTGCGGCTTCGGGTAGACCGGCTGGGTGCTCCCGGCGGCGGGGTGCAGCCCGGTCGTCGAGTCCTCGTACCACGACGCCGTGACGTGCTCGGTAATCTGAGCCGCGTTGAACGAGGTGTCGCGGCTGCCGCTGCGCGTCCCGGCCCCGTCCTGGATCCCGGTCTTGAGCAGCTTCGCCGACCCGTCGTTGCTCTCCTCGAACACGCCGAACGAGAGGAGCTTGCGCACGCCGGCGCCGACGTTCTTGTAGTCGGTGTACACGGCGGCGACCGCCTCGACGTCGGGAACGTAGGTGTCGCTGATGAACGTGCGCAACCAGGTCAACTGGGCGCGGAACGCCGCGACGGCGGCCGCGGTCGGCGCCAGCGTGAACCCTCCGGGAACGTAGGTGTGCGGCGACGGCATCCGCCCGCCGAAGATCGCGCCCATCTCGTGCGCCCGGCGCCGCGCCTCGAGCGAGGCCACCAGGTGCGGTACCAGGTCGGCGAGTCGCGGGTCGTCGCGCAGCTCGAAGTCCCAGGCCGGCGTCCACGGCGCCTTCTGCGGTCCCCTGACGTAGTCGAGCGCCGCGAGCAGGTAGAAGTGGAGCAGGTGGGACTGCAGGTAGTTGGCGCCCAGCACCAGGTTGCGCAGCAGCCGGGCGTTGGTGCTCTGGACGAGGCCCGCCGCCTTCTCCAGCGCCAGCGTCGACGCCAACCCGTGGGACACCGGGCAGACGCCGCAGATCCGCTCGGTGATGACCGGTGCATCGGTCGGCGCCCGCCCCTGCAGCAGCGTCTCGAAGCCGCGGAAGAGCGTCCCGGTGCAGCGTGCATCGGTGATCGAGTTCCGTCCGTTGACCCAGTCGATGGTGACCTCGACCTTGAGGTGCCCCTCGATCCGCGTCACCGGGTCCATCACGGTGATCGTCGCCATGTCGACCTCCTGCTCAGACGAGGACGCCCCTGTGGGCGCTCGTCACACCACCTGCCCCTTGTAGAAGGAGCTCCATCCGTGCGGGAACTTGCTGCTCGTGCAGCCGATGCAGGTCGAGTTGGCCCCGATGCACCAGTTGGCGCCGCCGTTCCACAACCGGGTCGGGCAGTCCGACCTGGTCTCGGGCCCCTTGCAGCCGACCGCCTTGAGGCACCGTCCCTGCTCGGCGAAGGTGCTCGCCTCCTGCGTGCCCTTCCGCGGGCAGCGGTCGTGCACCGAGCGTGCGTAGAGCGCGGTGGGCCGCCCCTCGGAATCGAGCGCAGGCGGGTTCCCGGCGAGCAACTGGGCGATCGTCCACACCACCCAGTCCGGGTGGACCGGGCATCCCGGGATGTTGATCGCCGGTCGGCCGGTGAAGGTACGCACGTCCATCACGCCTGTCGGCGACGCCGGGCCGCCCGGGATGCCTCCATAGGCGGCGCAAGTCCCGATCGACAGAATGGCGAGCGCGTTCGGCGCCAGGACCTGGACCGCCTCCATCGCGGTCACGTCGTGACCGTCGTCGGTCCACAGCATGCAGGCGTTGCCGCCGAACGCGGTCGGGATGCCACCCTCGATGGCCAGGACGTACTGGCCGTTCGCGGCACTGTAGAGCGTGTCCACGGCGAGGTCCCCGGCCGCACCCATCAGGTTCGGGTGGTAGGCGAGGTCGATGGTGTTGACCAGCAGGTCCGCGATGTCGGTCGGATGGTCCGTCGAGATCCGGTTCGCCAGCGACACCGTGCAGCCCGTGCAGTTCGAGCACGCCAGCCAGATCACCGCCGGGAGCCCGACCGCATCCGCGGCCAGCGCGACCTGGAGCCGGCCGACGACGGACTGCGACAGCCCAAGAGCGGCCGCCGAGTTGACGCAGTACTTGAGGAACTTCCTTCTGTCTACGGTCCGCATCGTGCCCCCCTTCTCGTCGGGCTGCGGTGAGCCGCAGCCCCAGGTAGCGGTTGTCATTCGGGCCCGTTTCCCGCCGGGCGGGGAAGGTTGGCGGCCCCGCGCCCCAACCCCCCCCGCACTACGCCCGGATCTCCCGCCCCAGCGCATGGTGTGGGATCTCCGGCCCGCAGTCTGTGACATGAATTACATTTACTGAGTAGGATTTACACACAATTGAGACGCGATCACCGAGATCTCACGGGCGCCACAAACAGCCTCCCGTCTTGCCGAAGCTCCACCAGTGGACCCGTGCATCTCCGTCGCCCTTCCGGCACCGGTCGCCACACCGACTCGCGTGACGGATGCCACTACGTGACGGGCTCGCCGGCGACGCGGCGGGGTGGAGTGGGGTCCCCGGGCCGCAGGACGCGACTGAACCCCGGCGAGGGGTCCGCTAGCCCGGATTATTCGTGGGGCATCGTCGCGAGGGCGCGGAGATGGCTGTCATGGCGGGCGCACGTAGGGGTGAGAGCCCGAAGGCGTACTGCGCACCGTACGTCGAGGGGTCGAACCCCGAGTACGCCCGCCCGGGCGCCCATCACCGCGGCCGCAGTAGATGCCTCATGAATAGTGCGGGCTAGATCCCGACCTGGGAGCCGAGCTCGACGACACGATTCGGCGGCAGGTGAAAGAACACCGTGGCGGCGCGGGCGTTGCGAGACATGAAGGCGAACAACCTCTCTCGCCACGGTGCCATCCCGGGGCGCCTGGTGGCCAGGACGGTCTCCTTGCCCAGGAAGTACGTGGTCTCGGCGAACGGGAAGTCGAGGCCGTGAACGGAGATTCTCTTCAGCTCGCGGGGGACGTGCACGGAGTCCATGAAGCCGAAATGGAGGATGACCCGGAAGAAGCCCTGGCCGAGGTCGCTCACCTCCACCCGCTCCGCCTCGGCGACATGAGGCTGTTCCTCGGTGACCACGGTAAGCAGGACGACCCGATCGTGGAGCACCTTGTTGTGCTTGAGGTTGTGCAGCAGGGTCGGGGGCGTGCGGTCGGCCGTGCCGGCCAGGAACACCGCCGTCCCCCGGACGCGCAGCGGCGACCGCGCCGCCACGTCGGCGAGGAACGGCTCCATCGGGAGCATGCCCTCCATGAGCCGCTCGCCGAGGATCCTCCTCCCCTCGACCCAGGTCGTCATGACGACGAAGACGCCGGCCGCGACCACCAGCGGCAGCCACCCCCCACGCGGCACCTTGACGATCGTGGCACCGAAGAACGCGAGATCGGCGCCGAGGAAGAGCACCGTCACGCCGATCGCCGTCGAGCGACGCCAGTGGAACCTCTCGCGGGCCACGACATACGCGAGGATCGTCGTGATCACCATGGTCGAGACCACGGCCACTCCGTACGCGGCGGCCAGGTTGGTCGAACGCCTGAAGGCGAACACGAGGGCGACCGTGGCGAGCATGAGCGCCCAGTTGACCGCCGGGATGTAGATCTGTCCGATCTCCTTCTCGGAGGTGTGCACGATGGCCATGCGCGGCAGGTATCCGAGCTGGATCGCCTGGCGGGTCAGCGAGAACGCGCCAGAGATCACGGCCTGCGACGCGATGACCGTGGCCGCGGTGGCCAGGCCGACGAGCGGGTAGAGTGCCCACTCCGGCGCGAGCAGGAAGAACGGGTTCCGGATCGTCCCGGGGTCGCGAAGCAGGAGCGCGCCCTGTCCGAAGTAGTTGAGCAGCAACGAGGGCGCGACGAACGAGAACCAGTCGATCTGGATCGGCCGCTCGCCGAAGTGCCCGAGATCCGCGTAGAGCGCCTCGCCGCCGGTAGCCACGAGGAGGACGGCGCCGAGCACGAGGAAGCCATGCAGTCCCGTCTCGCGGAAGAAGCTCAGGGCGTGGAGGGGGTTGAGCGCGGCCAGCACCGACGGGTTCTGCGCAATGCTGACAACGCCAAGTACGGCGATCGTCGAGAACCAGAGCAGCATGACCGGCCCGAACATGGCCCCGATCCTGGCCGTTCCCCGGTGCTGCACGAGGAACAGCAGGACCAGGATCACCACGGTGATGGGAACCACCGAGTGGGTGAAGAATGGGGTCGCCACCTCGAGCCCCTCGACCGCGGACAGCACCGAGATGGCTGGGGTGATGATGCCGTCGCCGTAGAGCAGGGCGGCGCCGAACAGCCCGAGCATGATCAGGACGCGCCTTACGGTCCGCGCCCCGGGGCGACGCGGCCGGAGCAGCGCGAGGAGGGCGAGAATCCCTCCCTCGCCGCGATTGTCCATGCGCAACACGTAGACGTGGTACTTGAGGGTGACGATGATGACCAGTGCCCAGAAGATCAGCGAGAGAACCCCGAGCACGTGCTCCGGGGTCGCGGGCATCTGGTGCTCGCCGGTGAAGCACTCGCGGAGGGCGTACAGCGGGCTGGTCCCGATGTCGCCGTAGACGACGCCCAATGTCGCCAGGCACATGGCTGCGAGGTACTTGCCCCTGAGCGAATGCGTGGGGCCCGGCGCGGGTAATGGGACGGTCGGCGTTGTCATCGGCGAAGCGCGGAGGTTACTCCTCGGCATCGGACTCCGCAAGGCCCGGCGGCAGCCCGAAATGGTCCGGTCGACGGCGGCGTTCTCCGGCACGCCATGAGACGTCGAGGATCGCCGATCCCGCCCGGCCCGGTCCGGCGAGGCAGCGCGGACGGGGTCCCTCGGGATGACAACCGATGGCGCCTCGCGTCGTCCTGGGCTAGGCTGGCGGCATGAGCCACGATCGAGCCGCCGCCTGGACGCTGCTCACCGAGTGGACCGAAAACCCAAACCTGCGCAAGCACGCCCTCGCCGTCGAGGCGGCGATGCGCGCCCATGCCCGGCGACTCGGGCAGGACGAGACCGCCTGGGGGGCCGTCGGGCTGCTGCACGACTTCGACTACGAGCGGAACCCGACCGTCGACACCCACGTCTGGATCGGCGCGAAGGTGCTCCGGGAGCAGGGGTGGCCGGAGGCGTGGGTGCGCGCCGTCGAGGGACACGCGAGCTACACCGGCGTGCCGCGCGACACCGACATGGCCAGGTGCCTGTTCGCCGTCGACGAGCTCACCGGCTTCCTGACCGCCGCGGCGCTCGTGCGCCCCGACAAGTCGATCGCCAACGTCGAGGTCGCCTCGGTGGTCAAGAAGATGAAGGACAAGGCGTTCGCCCGCTCGGTGAACCGCGACGACATCCGCCAGGGCGCCACGGAAATCGGCATGTCGGTGGACGAGCACATCGCGTTCGTGCGCGATGCCATGGCCGGAATCGCCGGAGAGCTGGGTCTGCCGCAGTGACGCGATCCGCCGACGTCTCGCGGACTCGGGGCCGCTCGGCGGCCCTCCTCACCGCCGCCGTCCTGGTCCTCGCGTCCTGCGCGCAGCCCCCGCTCCCGTCGCGCCTGGCCGGACTCCCGCGCACCCGGCTGTACACCGGCCAGCGCGCCGTCCGCATGCTCGGCGAGCTCCACGCCCGCAGGCTCGCGCCGAAGAGCGCCGCCGTGGGCGTCTATGGCCGCCGGGGTGAGCTCCGGGTGTGGCTGGCCCGGTTCGCCGACGGTCGGGAGGCACAGCAGGTGCTGCGGGCGATGCTGGAGCGGCTGGACTCCGGGGGCACGCCGTTCTCGCCGCCCCGCCAGCAGCGCGAGTGGCCCAACCGGTTCTTCAGCGTCGGCCCCGGGGCGCACAACGTCTTCTGGGTCGCCGACGATGGCGTCTACTGGCTCGAGGGACCTCCCGGCATCATCGACCCCGCCCTCGACGGCCTGCCGGCCCCACCCAGCGGTACCTGGACCTGAGCCGCGGCGTTCCGGCCGACGGTGGTCGCTCGGAATACAGCGGTCCGGTGAGCCGTTTCCCTCGTCGCCCCTTCAACATGCCTGAGGGCCCCCCCGACCGCGGGTGACGCACTGGGGGCGAGGCCCTCATGTTCTGCTGGGTACTCGTCGCTGCCGAGCCTTCCGGATCCGGACCGGTGGTCGTCCGCCGATCCTACCCTCCCGATTGCGCACCCGCACCGGAATCGGCGGCCGCCTCTTCTAATCGACACGGTCGGCGCCGCCGACTCCCCCGCGCTCCTCCGGGCCGGCCCCGGCTGCGGAGTCCATTGGCCCGCTCATCGCGCAGATCGAGGTCCGCCCGACCTCGGAAAGGAGAGCACCATGTCGCTCAATCAGGAGAAGCTGTCGGAGTTCCTCACGCAGTTCGTCCACGACTTCGGGGCGACGATGCACGCCTCGACCGTCATCGTCGGTGAGAAGCTCGGTCTCTACCGAGCCCTGGCAGCGGCGGGCGCGCTCACACCGGCCGAGCTCGCCGAGAAGACCGGCACCGCGGAACGCTACGTCCGGGAGTGGCTGGCCGCCCAGGCTGCGTCGGGCTACGTGACGTACGAGGCGGACACCGGGCGCTATGGTCTCACCCCCGAGCAGGCCCTCGCCCTCGCCGACGAGACGAGCGCGGTTTACCTCCCTGGCGCGTTCCGCATCGCCGCGTCGACATTCAAGGACGAGGCGAAGATCACCCAGGCCTTCCTTACCGGCAAGGGAGTCGGCTGGCACGAGCACGACACGGACCTGTTCGTGGGTACGGAGATGTTCTTCCGACCGAACTACGTCGCCAACCTGATCGCCTCGTGGCTCCCGGCGCTCGACGGCGTCATCGCGCGGCTGAAGGAAGGGGCCCGAGTGGCCGATGTCGGATGCGGGCACGGCGCGTCAACGATCCTCATGGCCAACGCGTTCCCGAGGTCGACGTTCGTTGGCTACGACTACCACGCCGAGTCGATTGCCGAGGCCAACAAGTCCGCCGAGCGCGCGGGCGTGGCGGACCGCGTCGGCTTCGCGCGGGCGTTCGCAAAGGACTACCCAGGATCCGACTTCGACCTGGTCGCCTTCTTCGACTGCTTGCACGACATGGGCGACCCGCCGGGGGCGGCGCGCCACGTGCTCCGTTCCCTCAAGGCGGACGGAACCTGGATGATCGTTGAGCCCTTCGCGCACGAGAAGCTCGAGGACAACCTCAACCCCATCGGCCGCATCTTCTTCAGCGCGTCGACCATGATCTGCACGCCGTCTTCGCTCGCTCAGGAGGTCGGCATGGGGCTCGGCGCACAGGCCGGCGATGGTCGGCTGCGGGAGATCGTCCTGGGCGGCGGGTTCGGGAGCTTCCGCCGCGTCGCCGAGACGCCGTTCAACCGCGTCTTCGAGGCGCGCCCGTAACGCCGGCGAGCGTTCTGAGGCGGGCCGGTTCCGCCCGGTGGCGCGACTCCGGGCAGTTCCCGGTCACGGCCGCGACAGCCTGAAGGCGATGGTGAGGGCGACCTCCTGCGGGACGGGGACGCCGTCGCGCGTGCCGGGGCGGTAGCGGGCCGACAGGGCCGCCCGTCGTGCGGCCTCGTCGAACCCCAGCCCGGCGCGCGGTCCGGCTGGCTCGACGCGGACGACCGTTCCGGCCTCGTCCACCATCACCCGCAGCTCGACGGCCGCCTCCCGCCCGAGCTGACGGGCCGTCGCGGGATAGACGGGCTCGTCGTAGCCGCGCAGCACGGGCGCGACGACGACGGGCTCCGGAGGGATCGCCTGGGGAGTCGGCTCGACCGGCACCGCCTCGGGGGGCAACGCGGGAGCCACCTGCGCCTCGAGCGTCGCGGCCGGCCTCCCATCGCCGAATGGGACCGGCCGCACGGTCGGTGCGGGCGTGGTCGCGCCGGGACGCCTGTCGAGCTCTCCTTCGAGCTCGCGGATCCGCGCCTCGAGCGTGTCGATGGAGCGGCGCGTCTCTGGTGCGGGGCCCGCGGGCGCCCGCGTGACGCCCCCGCGGAGCGCGTCGAGCTGCCGACGGAGCTCGGCGATCTCGGTGAGCAGTTGCGCCTCCCGGCCGGCGGCGGCGCCGTCGGCACCGGGAACCGCGGCCCGGGCACCCGCGGGTCGCTCATCCCGAGACGACGACAGCACCACGGCCAGGCCGGCGATCAAGCCGACGCTAATCACCGACGCTGCGATCAGCGCACGACGCCTCGAGGTGGCGCTGCGAAGGTGACCACCGTGCCGATGTCGCTTGTCCTCGAACAGTCGCCGGTCGGCCACCTCGAGCACCTCGTCGCCGCCCGTCCCGTCGTCCGGGAAGCTGGCGACGCCGATGCTGAACGACACCGAAACACCCAGACCCTGCCCATCCCCGGCGGCCTCGGCCAGCTCGGACATAGCCGCGCGGGCGCGCTCGCCGAGGTGGCCGGCGTCGTCCCTCCCGACGCCGGGGAGCACGACCACGAACTCGTCGCCGCCGTACCGGACGATCACGTCGGCGGCGCGGAAGTGCCGGCGGAGGATGTCCGCGGTCGCCCGCAGCACGTCGTCTCCGCGACGGTGGCCGTGGGTGTCGTTGACCTCCTTGAACCGATCGAGGTCGATCATCAGCAGCGAGACCCGGCCGTGCTCGCGGACCAAGTTTCCCCAGCCGTCGGCGAGCAGGCCGGTGAGCAGCCGCCGGTTGGCGAGACCGGTCAGGTCGTCGCGGAACGCGAGGTCGGTGGTCTCCCCGTCCCGGGCATGGGTGTCGTCGGACATTCGTCGGTCGTGCCAGGCCGCGCTGCGACGGGCCCCGGTCTCCTTCCGGGGGATTCTACCGGTGGATGGCCCGGCTCGGCGGCGGGAGGCTCACGTCGGCAGCGGGAGCCGGCGACCGGCCGCGGCGGCGGCCTCGAAGACCTCGAGTACCTTCTCGAACTCGGAGTCCCAGGCCTTCCCCGAGGCGTCCTTGGCCTGCCGCTGCAACGCCACCGCCCTGCCGAGGTCGCCGCGCTCGTAGGCCAGCCGGGCGGCGAGCTGGAGCAGTGGCGGATAGTCGGCCCGCCACGCCCTCGCCGCCGGAAGCAGGCGTTCCGCCGCGCCGAGGTCGCGATGTGCGAGGGACACCCGGGCGAGACCGATGATCGCGTCGGTCTCGGCCTCGCGGGCACCCGCCTGCACCGCCAGGGAACGCGCCTCCGAGAAGCGCTCGGCGGCGCGCGCGAGCGGGCCGACCAGGAGGGCGACCTCGCCCAACTGGTTGAGGACGATTGCCTGCCCGCGGACGTCGCCGAGCTCGCGGCGGATAGCGAGCGCCTGCCGGCCGAGCTCCTCGGCGCGGTCGAGCTCACCCCGGCGACGGGCCAGCGTCCCGAGGTTGTTGAGCACCTGGGAGAGCCGCGGCCGGTCGCCGAGCTTGGCGTAGCTCTCGCGGGCCTGCTCCCACCGCCGCTGCGCCGCGTCCAGGTCCGCGCGGTAGAACGCCGCGGCGGCGAGGTTGTTGGCCGCCACCGCCTCGGCCTCGGAGTTGCCGATCTCGCGTGCGATCGCGACGACTTGCTCGAAGGCGCGCTCGGCCTCGTCGACCTCGTTGCGGTTGAGTGCCACCGCGCCCAGGTTGGTCAGGCAGATCACCTCGGTGTCGCGGTCGTGGAGGTCGCGGGTGATCGCCAGCCCCTGCCGCAGGAGGTCCTTGGCGCCCTCGAACTCGCCCCGCTGCCAGGCGACCATGCCGAGGTTGACGAGGGCGATCGACTCGCCGCGCCGGTCGGCGAGCTCGCGATTGCGCGCGAGCACCTCGCGGAACGTCGCCTCGCCCTCCTTGAGGTTGCCCTGTTTGACGAAGCCGCGCCCGAGGTCGTTGAGCAGGCGCGCCTCCTCCGACCGGTCGCCCCGCTCGCGGGCGATGGCGAGCGCCTGGTGGATCGCCTCGCGGCCGGCCGCGAACTCCCCTCGCCACTGCAAGAGAACCCCGACGCGGGACAACGCGGCGGCCTCCAGCGCCCGGTCCTGCCGGCTCCGAGCCTCGTCGAGCGCGGCGCGGGCCAGCTTCTCGGCGCTGTCCCAGTCGCCCAGTTTCTCGTTGCACAACGACAGCTTCAAACGCGCCCACTGCACGCCGGGATCGCGGTCGAGGCACGCCTCGAAGTACAGCTTCGCGCGCTTCGGACCGGCCGTCTCCAGGGTGGCGACGCCGATGGCGTACGCCCGGTTGGCGAAGGCGTCGGCCGAGAAGGCGTCGGGGAGGTCGGCGGCGAGCGCCTGGGGGCGCAGCCGCCGCGCGACGTAGCTCGCGAGCGCGCCGGTGGCCTCGGTCGGATCGGCCGCGCTGAACTCCCGCCGCCCGGTCGAGCCGCTCACGTTGTGCAGGTCGGCCGACAGCCGGTACTGGCCGCCCGCGACGGCCACCTCGACGGCGACGATGACCTCGGCGCCGAGCGCCCGACCCAGGGCGGCGACCTGCTCTCGGGTCGGCCCGGCGGTCCCCACCACCCCCAGCGAGCGGGCGAACTTGCCGGCCTCGGCGGGCGGGATGACCTCCAGTCCCGGCGTCTGGCGCAGGGTCTCGGCGACCATGTCGGGCAGGCCGCGCTCGACCCAGGCGTCGGCGGCGATCCCGGTCGCGTTGACGAACGGCAGGAGGGCGATGCGGCCGCGCTGGCCGCGCTCGAGCAGAGCAGGCGGCCGGGCCAGGCGCAGCGTCACGAGGACGCTGGCGGCCAGCGCCGCCAGGATCGCCGCGGCGCCGAGCGCCATCCGGCGGCGGCGGGCGCGGCGGGCGGGACGCGCGGCGATCGCGCGGAGCCCGTCGACGACCTCCCGGGCCACCGGGCGGGACCCCGGGTCGAGGGCGAGCATGCGGCGGATCAGGCCGCTGAGCTCGTCGTCCAAGCCCTCCAGGGGGACCGTCTCGGCGCGGCGCGCCCGTTCGACCAGGTCGGGCCAGGCCAGGTCTGGGGGGTACGCCGGCCGGCCGGTGAACAGCTCCTGGAGCAGGAGCCCGAAGGCGTACACGTCGCTCGCCGCCGTCGCCGGGCGGCTGCCCGCTTGCTCCGGGGACAGGTAGCCGAGGGTGCCGACGATCGAGCCCTCGCGGGTGACGTTGGCGTCGAGGTAGCCCGAGGGCGAGCCGCCGACGAGGTGGGGGAAGACGCTGCCCCGTTCGGTCGCGGCGGCCGGCGCCGGCTCGGTCAGTTCGTCGACGTCGCCGAGCTGCAGGCGGGCGAGCCCGAAGTCGAGCACCTTGACGCCGCCGTCCGGAGTGAGCATCACGTTGCTCGGCTTGAGGTCGCGGTGCACCACCCCGGCCGCGTGGGCGGCCGCGAGCGCCGAGCCGATCGCCTCGGCCACGGCGAGCGACCGCTCGAAGGAAAGTCCCGCCGCCATCGCTTCGCGCAGGGTCTGCCCCTCGACGAGCTCGAGGATCAGTACGTCGTGGGACTCGCCCTCGACGCAGTCGTAGATCTGGCAGATCCCCGGGTGATCGGTCCGGGCCAGCGCCCTCGCCTCGCGGAGCAGCCGCACGCGGGCGTGCGCGTCGATCGCACCCTCGCGGGACAGCACCTTGACCGCGACGCGGCGCTCGAGGACCTCGTCGAAACCCTCGTAGACCCGGCCCATCCCGCCGACGCCGAGGACCGGCCCGACCCGGACGTGCCCGACCTTGGTTCCCTCGAGGTCCATCCTTCGGAGTATACGGGCTGCCCGCCGGCCACTGCCGTAGACTGGCCGGGCATGGCTGGACCGGCATGATCGCCTTCGAGACGCTCTTCCTCGGACTAGTCGTCGGTCTGCAGCCCGTCGGCGTCGTCGTCGGGCCACAGGTCGCGGCGGTCGAGCTGCGCCTCGACGGGGCGGCGGTCGTCACGCTGCGCGCCGCACCCTGGCAGGCTCCGTGCGACTTCGGGGCCGATCCGCAGCCTCACGTGCTCGATGCGATCGCCCGCGATCGCGCCGGGACCGAGCTGGGACGCGCCCGGCAGTGGGTCAACCTGCCACGGCCCGACGCCGAGGCGCACCTCCTCCTCGAGCGCGACGACCATGGGCGGGTGACCGGCGCCCGGCTCACCTGGGAGCACCTCGAGGCACCCGAGCCAGAGCGGGTCCGGATCACCCTCGACGGGGTCGCGCTGCGCGTCGCCGACCCACATCGGTTCACCCTCCCCGCGCACGACCCTTCCCACACCCACCTCCTGAGCGTGGAGCTCACCTTCCCCGAGCACATGTCGGCCCGATCCGACGTCGTCTTCGGCGGCGATGTCGGCGCGAACGCCGAGGCCGAGCTGACCGCTGTGCCCATCGTCCTCGCGGAGGGCGCCGTGCCGCCGACCCGGGCGGCGATGCAGAGCTGGTTCGCCGTCGCCGGCCGGCACATCGGGGTCGTCGCCGTGGAGGAACCCAGCGTCGACGTCGTGATGGTCGAGGACCAGGGCGCCGCGCCGCTGTGGCGGATGCAGCGTCGCTTCAACCAGCGCCAACCGACCGGAGGAGCCCGGTTCGTCGAAGCCGACCCCGACGAGGATCGGCTCCACCTCATCTTCGCCGTGCCCCGGGTGCTGACCGACCTGCCGCACAAGACGCGCTCGCTCTTCCCGTCGAGCCCGCCGCTCGAGCTCGGGACCCGCAACCTGTTCACCCGGCTTTCGCGCGTCACGTTCCCGCTCGCGTCGCCGGACGAGCAGGCACTCGCGGAGGCCGTCGCCGTGGCCGGCATCGACGCGGCGATGAGCAACCGCCCGCGCGCCGTGGTGCTCGCGTACGCCAACGGGCCTGACCGCTCGCGCTGGAGCCCCGATGCGGCACGCCGCTTCCTCGCCGACCTGCACGTCCCGCTCAGGGTCTGGCTGCTGGACCAGCGCCAGCGCGGCGTCAGCGCCACGCCATGGGGCGACGCCGTCCACGCCGGCGCCGGCCCGCTCCTCGACGAGGCGCTCACCGCGCTGCGCGCCGAGCTCGCGTGTCAACGGATCGTCTGGCTCGAGGGGGCGCACCTGCCGCAGCGCATCGAGCTCACCAGCGCCGCCCGCGGCGTCCGGCTCGCGCGGTGACGGGGATGGGCTAACCTCGCGGCGGAGGTCTGGACGCCGTGATCGCCTTCGAGACGCTCTTCCTGGGACTGCTCATCGGTCCGCAGTCGGTGCGCCTGGCCGTCGCGCCCGAGGTCGCGTCCGTCGAGCTCCGGCTCGACGGTGAGGCCGTGGCGACGCTCGCCGGCCCGCCCTGGCAGGCGCGTTGCGACTTCGGGCCCGCGCCGCACCCCCACGAGCTGGTGGCGATCGCCCGTGACGGCGCCGGGATCGAGCTGGGCCGCGCACAGCAGCGCGTGAATCTGCCGCGTCCGAAGGCCGAGGCGCACTGGTTCCTCGAACGCGACGCCGCGACCAGGCAGGTGACCGCGGCTCGCCTCGCTTGGGAGAACCTCGAGGCGCCCACGCCCCGGCGGGTCAATGTCACGCTCGACGGCGTCGCGCTCCGCGTCTCGGACCCGGGCCGGGTCGGGATCCCCGCCCACGACCCCGGCACCATCCACCTGCTCACCGCCGAGCTGGTCTTCTCCGACCACGTCACCACGCGGGCGGACGCAGTCTTCGGCGGCGATCTCGGCGAGCAGGCCGAGACCCGGCTGACGGCGGTGCCCGTGCGCGTCGACGACGGCGCCGCCCTGCCTCCTGCGGCCTCGATGCAGGGCTGGTTCACCGCCGGCGGCAGGCCGCTTCGGGTGGTCGCCGTCGAGACCGCCCCGGCCGACCTCGTGATCGTCCTCGACCTCGAGGTCGGGGCGGGCCTGCGCACCTCGAGGCGCCGCCTGAAGACCGACGCGGCCGGGCAACTGCTCGCCCTGAACCCGGCGCGCGCCGGGGAGGACCGCATGGTCGCGATCTTCCCCACCTTCGACACCCTCGACCGGGGGGCCGAGGCGCGCCGCCTCTTCCCGGTCTCCGACCCGTACGAGCTCCACCTGGGGAACCTCGAGGTCCTGCTCGGCCGACTCCGCTTCCCGGGCGCGGACCCGAAGTCGCAGCTCCTCGGCAACGCGGTCGCCATCGCGGGCCTCCGGGCGGCCGCCGACAACCGGACGCGCGCCGTCGTGCTCCTGCTCGGAGGCCGTGGCTGCGCGACCGGGTCGGTCACACCGGAGGCGGCGAGCGCCTTCCTCGCCGACCTGCACGTCCCGCTCCTGGTCTGGAGCCTGGCCGGCGCGGTCGAGGACACCTGTTGGGGACCCGCGGCGGCCGCCACCTGGCCAAAGGGGCTCTACGCGACCTTTCCCCACCTGCGCAGCGACCTTGACCGTCAGCGGATCGTCTGGCTGGAGGGCGCCCACCTGCCGCAGCGCATCGAGCTCACCGGGGCTGCCCGCGGCGTCCGAATCGCGAGGTAGGAACGCAGGGGCCCGCCGGGTCACTCGGCGAGCGTGAACTCCCAGGTGAAGGCGCCACCCGGGTTGGGCCCAGGCGGGCACGCGAGGCAACGCGTCACGATCCGGGCGTCGCTCGCCCGGGGAAAGGCTATCGGCTCCCCCGGGAGACCATCAGGTCGAGGTCTTCCTTGAGGCTCTGGAGGTCCTCCTCGTGCTCGACCTCCTGCTCCAGGATGGTGAGCGCGAGGTTGTAGGTCACCATGTCCTTGTCCTTGGTGGTGTCCATGAGCTGCTTGTAGGACGTGATCGCGCACTGCTCGCCGGCGATGTTCTGATCCAGGATGACGGCGACGTACGGATCTGCCGGGGCCTCGTAGGCGCACGGACTGTGGTCGAACCACGCCTTCGGGTCGAGGACCGGCGTGCCGCCGAGCTGGATGATCCGCCCGGCCAGGAGCACGGCATGGTTCAGCTCTTCGGTGGCGTGCAGGTTCAGCTCCGCCGCGACCGCGTCCTTCATCGGCCCCTTGATGAGCTTGGCGCCGAGCCAGTACTGGTAGTAGGCGAGCCACTCGCTGGCGAAGGCTGCGTTGAGCAGCCGCAGCAGCTCGTCCACGTCCATCCCGATGATCTTCCGCCCGATCGTCCCCATGCTCGCCTCCAGTGGATCCGACGTTCTCTCGGCAGGCTATCACTTCCTGCGAAGCCACACGACGTGCTGCAGGTGTCCTTGCGTCTCGCCGGCGATCGGCCAACCCAGCTCCGCCAGGAGCGCGGTTGCCGCTTCCACGGTGACCGCACTGCGCGGATGCTCGCGGCCTTCAGCCTGGTGCACCCGCGAGACCAGGGAAAAGCCCTCCTCGGTGAAGTCTGCGATCACGATGCGGCCGGACGGTCCGACCAGGCGAGACATCTCCGCGAGGACCGGCCGTCCCTCCTCCACATGGTGCAGGACGTCCATCATCAAGGCACAACCGAACGAGCCGTCGGCGAAGGGCAGCGACCGGGCATCGTGGAGGAGGAAGCGGATGCGCTCCTCGAGGCCGGCCTCGCTGGCGAGCAGGCTGGCCAGCTCGAGGTCCTCCCGGCTCACGTCGACCGAGACCACCTCGAGCCCGCGCCGTGCCAGGGCCATCGCCAGCAGGCCCTTGCCTGTCCCGATGTCGAGGGCGGGGCCGACGAGGTCGCCTGCCGCCTCGGCGACCAGGCGAGCCGCGGCGAATCGATCGTGACCGTGGCCCAGGAACTCTCGGGTGCGGGCGACGAACACCTGCCTGCGCTGCTCGAGGTCCATCGTCACTTCCGATCACCCGGCGCCCGTCGCGCCGCCTGCCTGCCGAGGTAAGCGAGGTGATGCTCCGAGCCCTCCCGAACCATCGCCTTGCCGCACGCCGGGCAGCGCTCGTCGCGGCACGGGACGCCCGGCAGGTGCGGTTTCGTCGCGCCACACCCCAGGCACACACAGTTCCCCGCCGGCCCGCTGCGGTTCTCTCCCGGTCTCGGCAGCTCGTCCTCCTCTTCTTCAGTACGGGTGCGTCCCGAGGACGACCCGGACCCCGAACTTCGCCTCCAGAACCGGCTTGAGGGAGTCGAAGTCGATCGGGCACTGCGCGGTCTCCATGGCGATCTTCATGCACGTGCCCAGGTGCAGGACGTCGAACTCCCGGTCCAGGCCTCGGGTCAGCTCCTTGAGCAGCTTGACCCTCGGCACGGTCAGACCCGGGCAGTCGCCGCAGTCGGTCATCGCCACGAGGTCGATGGTGTCGTGGCGCGCGAACTCACCCGCCTTCTCGGCCATGCCCTTGAAGCACTTCGCGCATGCCACGCAGGAGTGGTCCTGGATCCGCTTGCAGTACAGGATTGCGATCCTGGCCATGAGGTCCCTCCGGTCACGGTCAACGGTTGTCGTGATGGTCGCCGCAGTCGTGCAGGCCACCGCCGCCGCACCCCTCGCCGCTCGCCACCAGCGTGCCGTCGAGGTAGGCGCGGACAATCTGCTCCGGCTCGCCGCCGTCGATCCCGAGCACGACCTCGATGCCGAAGTGCTGGAACATCTGCACCGCCCGCGGCCCCATGCCGCCGGCCAGGATCACGCGAGCGCCCTGCTCCTTGAGCCAGCTCGGGAACGCGCCCCGCTCGTGCGGCGGCGGCGTGGCGCTGACCCGCGACACGATCGCGCGCGAGGCCTCGTCCACTTCGAAGAAGTCGAACCGTCCGGCGCCGCCGAAGTGGGACGAGAAGCCCCCGTTCTCCATTGGAACTGCGATCTTCAACATGAGTGATCTCCTTTCACCGACACCAGAAATGCAAGCTCCGCCAAGGAACAGCACGACCGTGACGGATGAGCTGTCCCTGCCGCCTCGATCATCCGTCTACCGGGGGTGGCTGGTCGTGCTCACGAGTCTCACCGTCCACTTCGGTCGCCCCGTTGGCCGCCCACGCACCCCGACAGCGGCAACCCCGCCCCCGGCGCCGCCCACCCCAGTGCACGGGACAGGGGATCGGCTCGCCGCCGGACTCGACCACCGGGCCGCCGCCGATCCGCAGCGCCTTCCCTCCCACCAGCGCCTCGGTCACCCGCGCGCGGGCGGCGGCAAGGACGCGCCCGAACGTCGCCCGTGACACGCCCATCACCTCGGCAGCGGTCTCGTGGTACAGGCCTTCGAGATCGGCGAGGCGCATCGCTTCGAGACCGTCGAGATCCAGCAGGACCACGGGCAGCTCCCGGGTCGGGCGACCGGCCGGCTTGAACACGCCGCCGGCAATGCTGGGACCGATCCGGCGGGGGTTTGGCGGACGCGCCATGTTGTGAGCATATGCTCGCAATTGGAGACTGTCAAGCCGCGGGATCAGGGCGAGCGTCGCGGCGTGGCGCGCATGATCCGGCGGCCCGACGACCCCGCCTTCGCGGCCTCGCCCTACTCCGCCCGGAGCGCCTCGACTGGGTCGAGGGCGGCGGCGCGGCGGGCCGGGGCCCAGCCGGAGACGACGCCGACGAGAAGGCTCATGACCAGCGCCGCGGCGACCGCACCGGGCGGCGTCGAGATCGGCAGGGCGGGCACCGCCGCCTTGACCAGTGCGCCGATCCCGAAGCCGATCGCGATGCCGGCGGCACCCCCGGCGAGCGCGAGCATGACGGCCTCGAGGAGGAAGAGACGCTCGATGCGCCGGCGTGGCACGCCGAGCGCGGAGAGCAGGCCGATCTCGCCGGTCCGCTCGTGCACCGAAATCCACATGATGGTGAGGATGCCCATGGCGCCGACGAACAGGGAGATGCCGGCGATCGCGGTGACGGCGACCGTGATGATGCCGAGGACCCGGCCGAAGGTGTCGAGCATCTCGGTCTGGGTCGTGATCGTGACGTCGTCCTCGCCGCGGTGGCGCGCCCGGATGACCGCGCGGGCGCCCTCGACCACCGAAGGGATCTCCTCGGCGCTGCGCGCCAGCAGGTCGATGGCCTGCAGCTCGGTGTGGTTGAACAGGTTCATCGCGGTGCCGACCGGGATGAACGCGCAGTCGTCGAGGTCGAAGCCGACGAACTGGCCCTTGGGCTCCATGACGCCGATGACCAGGAAGCTCGCCGCGCCGATCCGCACCCGCTGACCGAGCGGCGACGCGGTGCCGAACAGCTCGTGGGCCAGCGTGGGCCCGAGCACCGCGAACGCGCCCTGCCGGTGCACGTCCATCGCGGGCAGGAAGGCGCCCTGGGTGACGGCGGACCGCCACACCCAGGGCAGCTCGTGGTTGACGCCGTAGATGTAGACGCTGCGGCCGCGGTTGGCGGTCTCGACGCGCGCCTGGCCCATGGCCACCGGCACCACCCGCTCGACGCCCGGGACGCGACGCAGCGCCTCGGCGTCGTCGAGGGTGAGCTTGTGAGTCGTCCCGCCGAGCACCCCGGGCATGCCCATGGTCTTGACCTTGCCCGGGTTGATCTCGATCAGGTTCGTCCCGAACTGGGTGAACTGACCGACGACGTACTGGCGCGTGCCTTCGCCCAGGGAGGTCAGGAGCACCACGGCGGCGACGCCGATGGCGACGCCGAGCGCCGACAGCACCGAGCGCACCCGCTGTCCGCGCAGCGCGCCGACGACGAAGCGGACGACCTCGACGGTGTCCATCAGCGCTTCACCAACGCCGCCACCGGGTCGAGGCGCGTCGCGCGTCGCGCCGGCCACACGCCGAACACCACGCCGACCAGGACGGACATCCCCAATGCCGCCGCCACGGCCCAGGTCGGGGGCACTGCCGGGAACGACGGGTAGAACCGGACGAACACGTGGATCGCCCCGAGGCCGGTCCCCAGCCCGACCAGGCCGCCCACCGTCGACAGCAGCGCGGCCTCGGTGAGGAAGGCGGCGAGCACCTGGCGGTCGCGGGCGCCGATCGCCTTGAGCAGGCCGATCTCGGCCCGGCGCTCGGTGACCGAGACGAGCATGACGTTCATGATCCCGACCCCGGCGACTGCCAGCGACACCGAGGCGATGCCCGCCAGCGCCAGGGTGAGCGCTCGCATGATCGACGAGAACGCCGAGATCAGTGCGTCCTGGCTGATCACCGTGACGTCGTCGGCGCGATGCCGGTCGACCAGGAGGCCGAGCACGTCGTCCCTCGTCTCGGCCATCTCCCCGTGCACCCTCACCTCGATCACGACCCTGAACAGCGAGGTCCGGTTGAACATCCGCATGGCGGTGCCGACCGGGACGAACACGAGGTCGTCGAAGTCGAACCCCAGGCCGCGGCCGCGCGGCGCGAGCACGCCGACGACGCGGAACCGCCACTGGCCGACCCGCACGACCTGGCCGAGCGGACTCGCCTCGCCGAAGAGCTCGCGCGCCACCGTCACACCGAGCACCATCTCGGTGCCGCCGCGCTGCGGGTCGCCGGCGGGGAGAAAGCTCCCCGCGGCCACCGTGATGTGGCGAACCTCGGCGAACTCCGCCGTTGTCCCGAGCACCGGCACGGCCCGGCTGCGGTCGCCGAAGCGGACGCTCTCCGTGCCCGCCGCCAGCGGCGCCGCCGAGCGCACGCGCGGCAGTCGCATGACGGCCTGCAGGTCGTCGAGGGTGAGGTCGTGCACGACGCCGCCGAACGGCGTCGCGCCGGTCGTCTCGACCTTGCCGGGCATGGCGATGAGCAGGTTCGACCCCAGGGCGGCGAACTCGCTGGTGACGTAGCGCCGGGCGCCCTCACCGAGGGCGGTCAGGCCGATCACGGCGGCGATCCCGACCGCCACGCCGGCCACCGACAGCGAGGTGCGCAGCCGGTGCCCGACCAGCGCCCCCGCCGCGAACCGCAACACGTCCCAGAAGCTCACGAGACGCCCCTGTCGTTCTCTTCCCTCTTCCCTCTCCCCTCTTCCCTGTCGTCCACCAGCTCGCCGTCCGCCATGTGGATGACGCGACGCGCCCGCCCGGCGATCGCCGGGTCGTGCGTCACCACCACCAGCGTCAACCCACGCCGGTTCATCGCCTCGATCAGCTCCATCACCTCAAGGGCCGAGGCCCGGTCGAGGTTGCCGGTCGGCTCGTCGGCGAGGAGGACCGCCGGGTCCATCACCACCGCGCGGGCGATCGCCACCCGCTGGCGCTCCCCGCCCGAGAGCTGGTCGGGGCGGTGGGTGGCCCGGGGCGCCAGGCCGACGGCCTCGAGCGCCGCGTGGGCGCGCTCGCGGCGCTCGGCGCGCCCGACGCCGGCGAACAGCATCGGCAGCTCGACGTTGCCGGCCGCGGTCAGGCGGGGCAGGAGGTGGAAGAACTGGAAGACGAAGCCGATCTTCCTGGCGCGCAGCTCGGCGCGGACCTCCTCGGCGGCGGCGCCGACCTCGTGTCCGTCGAACAGGAACTCGCCCTCGTCGGGCCGGTCGAGGCAGCCGACGATGTGCAGCATCGTCGACTTGCCCGACCCGGAAGGCCCGACGAGGGCGACGTGCTCGCCCCGCCCGATGCGGAGCGAGGCCGAGCGGAGGGCACGCACCGGTGAGCCGCCCACCTCGTAGGTGCGCGAGACGGCGCGCAGCTCGATCACTTCGCCTCCGCGCGCGCCCCCGCCTTGATCGCGGTCGAGGTCCGCGCGGTCACCACGAGCTCCCCCTCGCGGAGGCCCTCCTGCACCTCGACGGACCTCCAGTTGCGCAAGCCCGTCTTGACGGCTCGCTCGGAAAGCACGCCGTCGGCCAGCACCAGGACCTTGCCCCCCTCGCCGACCGCGGAGGCGGGCACGCGGAGCGCGTCGTCGCGCCGCGACAGGACGATCTCCACGTCGGCCGAGGTCCCGGGGAAGACGGCGGCGGTGACCGCCGGGTCTGCGAGCTCAGCCTCGACCTCGACCGTGCGGTTCTGCTCGAGCACGTCGAGGACGAACGGGGCGACCCGCACGAGGCGGCCCGGGAACGACTCGCCTGGGCGGGAGTCGACGGTCAGCCGCACCTCCTGCCCGACCTTGACCCGCTCGGCATCGACCTCGTCGATCGGCCCGCTGACGTACGTCGACGACGGGTCGAGCAGGTCGAGCACCGGCGGGATCGGCACGCCGGGCGGCGCCGGGGTGATCCACTCGCCGACCTCGGTCGAGGAGTCGGCCAGCACGCCGGAGAACGGCGCCCGCACCTCGGTGAGCGCCAACTGCGCCCGCGCCAGCCCGAGCCCCGCCTCGGCCTGCCCGAGCGTCGCCCGCAACGCCTCGCAGCCGGCCCTGGCGCGGTCGCGCCCGCTCTCGAGGACGTCGAGCGCCTGCTCGCTGGTGATGCCGTCGCCCACCAGGGCCTTGCCGCGCTCCCACTCCCGGACCGCCAGGTCCGCCGCGAGGCACGCCTCGTTGACCCGCGCGCGCGCCGTCCGCACGTCCTCCCCGGCGAGCCGCACCTGGGCCTGCTGGACGGCATCGTCGAGCTTGAGGAGGAGCGCCCCCGCCTCGACGCGGGCCCCCTTGCGGAACGGCAGCGCCGCGACGCGCCCGCCGATCTGCGGCGACAGCCGGGCCCGGGTGCGCGCCTTCACCGTGCCGGCCCTCGTGTTCGTGACGGTCTCCTCGACCGGCCCGCGGTCGACCCGTGCGACCTCGACGCGCAGAACCTCCGGTTTGAACACCGTCAGCCGGAGCGCGACCGCGATGACGCCGAGCGCAACAAGGACCAGCAAGCTGCGAGGGACTTTGCGCATGGGCCATTGTACGCAGCGTTTCCGTGGCCCGTTACGCCCGCCGACCCAGCCGCGCAACTGCGCCGGGCGACGTTACCGATCCGCAACACGTGACGGCTCGCACCGGGCACACGTGAGATTCATATTCCTGAGCTACAGAAATTTACGGACGGATCCGGCTAGGCGCGTATCTTGCTTGACCCCAGGCTCGAAACACGATCCCGTACCCGGATGGGGGACGCGATGAGGCCTTCCAGGTCGAATCGAATCGGTTTGTTCTTCTTCCTGGCCTTCCTGGCCGGGATCTTCCTGGTGGCACGGGCGACTCCGGCGCCGGCGACCCGCGGGAAGGTGCCGGCCCCGCTCGCCGGCGTCCACGCCGCGCTCGCCTGCGCCGAGTGCCACGGCGCCGACGCAGAGGCCGCGGGAGGACCTACAAGCCCGGTGAGCCGCGCCGACGTCGCGGCGAGGTGCGGCCGCTGCCACGCCGCGGCGCTCGCCACCGTTCAGCAGAGCAGTCACTCCACGGGTCCTGCCGCGGCGGAGGGCCTCACGCCCACCTGCGTGTCGTGTCACGGGAGCCACACGATCGTCCGTAATGCCGAGACCGCGTCGCCGGTCTCCGCGGGCCGCGTCCCGCTCACCTGCTCGCGCTGCCACGAGGATCCCTCGCTGCTCCGCGAGACCGACCTCCCGTACTCCGCGGTCGAGGGCTTCGAGCACACCTTCCACGGCGTCGCCCTGGCGCACGGCATCACCGACGTGGCCACCTGCGCGACCTGTCACGGCGCCCACGACGTCCTGCCGGCGAGCGATCCACGCTCGCGCGTCAACCCGGCCAACCTCGAGCGCACCTGCGCGACGTGCCACAAAGCGGTGACCGCGGAGATGCTCGCCAAGGTGCGGCACCCCGACGGCCCGGTCGAGAAGGTCTCCTTCCTCTCGCGCCTGCGGCTTTACTTCCCGGTCGCGGGTGCGGCGGTCAACCCGTTGCTGATCTCCGGACTCGGCGCCCTCGTCGGCTTCCTGTCTGGGTTGTTCGGGGTCGGCGGCGGCTTCCTGATGACGCCGCTGCTCATCTTCATCGGCATCCCGGCCGCCGTGGCCGCCGCCACCGACGCGGCGCAGATCACCGCCGGCGCCACCTCGGGAGCGCTGTCGCACTCGCGGCTGGGCAACGTCGACTTCAAGATGGGCCTGGTCATCGTCGCCGGCGGATGGGCCGGCGGCTTCGTCGGCGTCCAGCTCGTCAAGGTGCTGCGCAACCTCGGCAACTTCGACTTCTTCCTCAAGCTGGTCTACGTCCTGGTGCTGGGCTTCATCGGCAGCACGATGTTCCTCGAGGGGCTGCGCGCCTGGCGCGGCCGCTCCGGCTCGTCCGAGCCCGGCCGGGGCCGTCTCACCCTGTTCTTCTCCCGCCTGCCGCTGCAGGTGGAGTTCCCCAAGTGCGGCCTGCGCACCTCGGCGATCCTTCCGTTCAGTGCGGGCTTCCTGGTCGGTGTCCTCGCCGCGTTCCTCGGGGTCGGGGGCGGCTTTATCATGCTGCCGACGATGATCTACATCATCGGCATCCCGACCCGGGTCGCCGTCGGCACCGACCTCTTCCAGATCGTCCTCACCTCGGCCAACGTCAGCCTGCAGCAGGCGATCACCAACCACACGGTCGACCTGCTGCTGGCGGTGACGCTGTTCGCCGGCTCGGTGATCGGCGCCCAGTTCGGCGTGCTCGCGAGCAAGCGGCTGCGCGGCGAGCAGATCCGCCTGTTCCTGGCAATCATCGTCCTCGTCGTCATGGCGATCCTGCTCTACCAGCTCCTCGTGCCGCCGACCCACCTCATCGACTTCGCGAGGACCGGGGGAGGTCACTGATGCGACGCTCGGCGCTCGTCGTGCTGGCTGTCCTCACCTCGTTGTCGGTCAATGCCCAGCAGCAGACCGCTACCTCGGTCGTCGGCGACCGGCGGGTCAGCGTGACGCTGACCTTCTCCGGGCAGGAGCTCTTCCTCCACGGGCAGACGCCGCCAGGCACGAGGAGCGTGGTGGCCGTGATGGAGGGTCCCGGCGCGGGCGGCGTCCGGCTCATGGAGAAGGGCCGGGTCGCTCTGTTCTGGATGGGCGTGCGGCAGTACCGGTTGATCGGCGTGCCCGGCCTGTACCTGGTCGACGCGAGCTGCCCGGAGTGCAACGGGATGCGGGCCTGTCCCCACGGCAGCGAGATCGAGGCGGCCAACAAGCTCTTCGCCCCGCTCGGCTTCGTGGTCGGCAAGGACGACATCTCCGCCCGGGCCGAGCTGGAAGGTCTGTCCGGCGCGCTCGCCGCGGGTGAGCTGGCCAGGATCGTCGACGGATTCTGGACGCTGCAGGCCGACCGCGGCCTGTACGGCGTCCATCAGAACACGATCCGCATCAACCCGGAGGGGAAGTTCTACCACCGGTTGACGCTGCCGACCGAGGCGCCCGAGGGCCGGTACTCGGTCACGACGTACTTCCTCGCCGCCGACCGCCTTGTGGCGACGGAGACGAGCGAGCTGTTCGTGCGCAAGAGCGGCCTCGTCGCCTGGCTGTCGCGCCTCGCCGAGCGCCGGGCCTTCCTCTACGGCATCCTCTGCGTCGGCATCGCGATCGCGGCGGGTTGGCTCGCCGGCACCCTGTTCAAGCGCGGCGGCGGCCACTGAAAGTCACTCGGCCAGGGACTCGAAGTCGAAGAAGGCGTAGTCGCCCTTCATGAAGGCGTCGATGCACTGCTGCACGTTCATCTCGGCGTGCATCACGACGTCGAGTTGGCGGGCGCAACCCATGAGCCGGCCAAGCATCTCGAGCTTGGCCTCGATGTTCTCGCGCGGCAGCTTCTTGACCCACGCGTTGAGGAGGTCCTGGCGCCGGTCGACCTCGAAGTCGTGACGGGCCAGCACCTCCTGAATGAACCGCACCCGCCGCTCGCGGCGCTGGATGTCCGCGGCGCCGCCCTTGAAGCGGAAGATCAGGTAGTTCTCGTGGACGCCGTCGCCACAGACCGACTCCAGCGTCGTGAAGTGATAGCCGAGTCGGGAGCCGAAGTTGACGAAGTTCGCTCCGACCATGGCGTACGAGTTGTCGCCCAGGCCGCGCTCCGCCCGGGCCGAGTCCACCATGGTGTTGGCGAACACCGACAGGAACCCCCGCATGTCGATGGGGCGGGCGCCGGACCAGCGCACGCCGGGGGTCGTCATGCCCCGCCACAGCGCCCGCATCGGCACGGAGACGATCTGCTCCGGGACCACGGATCGCGCGCCCGGGGCCGTCGCCAGGCCGTCGCCGAGGTCGATGACGTAGATGCCGAGCGGGACGCTCGAGTCGAGCTTGAAGGCCATGCCCCGCTCGCGCAGGTTCGAGTAGTCGTTGATGTTGAACATCTCCGAGATGGCCATCTCGTGGCAGAAGCGTATGACGTCGTGGTAGGTCGCGCAGTTCTTGGCCCGGAACGAGTTCTTCGACGGGTCCGTGAGGTTGAGGTGGGCGACGCGCTGGGTCACCCGCTCGAGCACGGCGAGCGACGGCAGGCTCTGGCGCTGGGACGGCCGCAGCGCGGCGCCGATCAGCAGCTCCTCGAGCCGCCCCGAGTAGACCGTGCAGCGCGTCGCGTCGACGGTGATCTCGGCGCCGTCGGCGAGCTCGGTGGCGCGGCCGGCATCGCAGATCGTCGGAACGCCGTACTCCCGGGCGAGCGAGGCCATGTGGCCGGTGATGCTGCCGACGTCGGTGAGGATCGCCGCCGCCTTGGTCATGACCCTCACGAAGCGCGGCGAGTTCTGCCGGGCGACGAGCACGCCGCCGGCCGGGAACGCGGACAGCTCCTCGTCGCTCTCCGCGTGGACGACGGTCCCGGCGCCGACCCCGGGGCAGGCCGTCGCCCCGCCCTCGAGAAGCACGGGGTGGCGCGCGAGTTGCTCGCCGCTCACCGCCTTCCCGGCGGGTGAGCCGGCCAGGCCGAGCGGCCGGGTCTGGAGAATGAACAGCCGCCCCTGCTGGTCGAGGGCCCACTCGACGTCCTGCGGCCCCCGGTAGTGCGCCTCGAGCGCCCGCACGTACTCGGCCAGGCGCGCGATCTGGCCGTCCGTCAGGCACGGCGCGTCGCGCAGCTCGGCCGGGACGTCCTCCTCGACGACGCCCTCATCCGGCGCCTCCACGACCCGCCGGGCCTTGTGAGCCACGCGCCGCTCGATCGTGCCCTCGCCGGCGCGCCGTGCGACCCGGTACACGTCGGGCGTCATCGACCCGTCGACGACCGGCTTCCCCAGCCCCCAGATGGCGCTGATGGTCATGGTGTCGAGCTCGGCATCCGCCGGGTCCACCGAGTAGGCGACACCGGCGGCAACGGCGTGGACCATCAGGAAGCAGCCCACGCTCATGGCGATCTCGTCCTCGCGGAAGCCCTTGGTGTGCATGTAGAACAGTGCGCGGGCGCCGAACTTGCTCGCCACCGTCTCCTTGTAGCGGCGCAGCACCTGCTCAAGGGGGACGTTAAGGAAGCTCGAGTACTGGCCGGCGAACGACGCGTGGCTGTCCTCCCCGATCGCGCTCGAGCGCAACGACACCCGCGGGTGCCCGGGCGCCTTCCGGTAGAGGTCGTGGGCGGCCAGTGTGATCGACTCCCGCACGTCCTGGGGCAGCTCGGCGGCGAGGACCAGCTCCTGCATCGCCTTCGACGCGTTCAGCAGGCTGTGGGTGTCTTCCCAGTCGATTCCCTCCCACAGGTGCGAGAGCTGCTCCTGCAGGCCGGCGCCCTGGACGAACGACCGGTAGGCGAACGCGGTGACGGCGAACCCGGGCGGAACGGGAAGGCCGACGGCGTTGTGCACCTCCCCGAGGTTCGCGCTCTTGCCGCCGACCACGTCCGAAAAGCCGCGGTTGATCTCCTCGAGCGGCAGGCACGCCGGCGTCACCGGGGTGCCGTGGACGCTGACGAAGAGCTCGTCGATCCCGGCGGCGATGCGGTCGAGGTTGCGGAACAGGCTCCGGTACCGTCCCTCGGCGATCGTGTTGAGGTCCTCGACCATTAGGTGCGATCGCACCTTGACCGCCTCGGCGAGCGCCCGGACGTCGTCGGTGCTCATGCCGCTCCCGACCGCCACGGCGCCTTCGAGGTCGGCGATCTGCTCGAGGATCTCGTTGTTGGTGGCGAGCAGGCGGCGGAACGCCGTGTACTTCTCGCGCAGCACCTCGCCGATGGTGGGAGGAGGCTGGCCGAAGAAGCCCTTGAGGAACCCCACCGCCTAGCTCGCGTTCCGGCGGACCCGGTCGAACCCGTAGTCGCCGCTCAGGAAGGCCTGCGCGAGGGCCTCGGCGGCGGCCCGGTTCTCGATCACCATGTCGAGGTGGCGGGAGGCCACCATGAGACGCCCGAGCATGACCAGGGCGTCCTCGATCTCCCCGGCGCTCCGCTTGGCCAGGATCGCGTCGACCCGGTCGCCGGTCTGCTTGACGTTGAAGTGGTTGCAGCTCAGCACGGTGGCCAGGAAGTGCGCGCGGTACTCGCGGCGCTCGGCGACGGCGGCGCCGCCGTGGAAGAGGAACCGCGCGTAGTTCTCGTTGACCGACTCGCCGCAGATCGCGTCGACGGTCGCGAAGTGGTAGGCGAGGCGCGAGGCGAAGTGAACGAAGTCGTGCGAGCACAGCGCGTACGACGGTTCGCCGTAGCGCTGGTCGTCGGCCGCCGAGCGGACCACGACCGACATGAACCCCTTGAGGTCGAACCCGACCGGGCCCGACCAGCGCAGGCGCGAGTCGGTCATTCCTTCGATGAGGCCGAGCAGGGGCACCGAGCCGAGGTAGTCGAGGGGGATGTAGCGTCCCGAGAACGGCGCCAGGCCACCTCCGAGGTCGAGGAGCATGAGGTCCATCGGCATCTTCCACTGCAGGCGCTTGCTCGCCCGCCGCTCGGCCGCCGACAGCCCCTCGATGGCGAACATCTCGGCCATCGCCCGCTGGTGCACGAAGCGGGCGATGTCGTGGAGCGTCGTGCAGTTGGCGGGGCGAAACTCCGGGGAGTCGGGGTCGGTGAGGGTGAGCGGCGCGACCTTCTCGAGGAGCCGCTGCAGGCTCTCGCGGACCGGATCGCGGCGTTTCGGGGCGGGCGAGGAGCGGGCGTGCGACAGCAGCAGCTCCACGACCTCCCCCTCGTAGACGTTGCCCTCGGTCGCGTCCACCGTCACGAGCGTACCGTCGGCGAGGAGCCCCATCACGCCCTCGGCCCCGACCAGGCAAGGGACACCGAACTCGCGGGCGACGGTTGCCATGTGACCCGTCGGGCTCCCCGCCGCGGCCACCACGGCGGCGACCGTGCCCATGACCCCGGCCAGGCGCGGTGACGTGGTCGGCACGACGAGCACAGCACCGTCGGGCACGCTGTCGAGCGCGCCGGGGTCGGTGAGTCGGAACACCATCCCCGCCGCGACCCCGGCGCTCGCCTGGGTGGCGCGGCGGACCAGCACCCGATAGCCCTCGACCGACGGTGCCTCGACCGCGGGCGCGGCAGGCGTGGCGGACAGGTGGAGAGGCCGGGTCTGGACGATCAGCACGACGTCGTTGTCGTCCACCGTCCACTCGACGTCCTGCGGCGACTCGAAGTGGCGCTCCAGGCCCCACGCCACCCTGGCGATGCGGATCGCCGTCTCCGGGGAGATCGCCGGCTCGGGCCGCGCGGCCGGGTCCTCGCGCGTCTCGACGACGCCGCCGTCCGCGGCGCAGCGCAGCTCGAGCCCGCGCAGCCCCGGGACCGCCTCGATCACCTCGTGCGGGTGGCGCTCGCCGATCAGGTAGAGGTCCGGGATGACCCGGCCGTCCACGACCGGCTGCGCGAGCCCGCGGACGGCCGTGACCATCGCGCAGTCGGGCCGCTCCGGCGCCCGCGAGTAGGCCACGCCGGCGGCGCGGGGTTGGACCATGGCCATGACGAGCACAGGCATGGCGACGTCCTCGTCGAGGAAGCCGCGGGCCAGGGCGTAGCGCAGCGCCTCGAGGCCGTACTTGCTCGCGATCACCTGCTTGTAGGCGGCGAGCAGGCCGGCCTCGGTCACGTTGAGGACACTCTCGAACTGGCCGGCGAACGACGACTCGGCATCCTCGACGACCGCCGAGGAGCGCACCGCCACGCCGTAGGTGCCCGCCTGTCCGCCGCGGAGCCGCCGGTACGCCTCGAGCAGCTCCACCGCGAGCTGGCGCGGGACCTCGGCGGCATTGATGGCCGAGGTGACCACCTCGGAGAAGCTCCGGAGCGAGTACGAGTCGTTGAGATCGGACGACCACAGCATCTCGTTGACCAGGTCCTGCAGGCCGGTGGCTTCCATGAAGAGCCGGTAGCCGTACACCGTGACGGCGAAGAACGGTGGCACCCGCTGCCCCGCCGACGCGGTGATCTCGGCGACGCGGGCCGCCTTCGGCCCAACGACCTGGGGACGGATGGCATCCGGATCGGCCGGCCAGGCCACCAGCGGCCCGTACTCGATGGCGTGCTCCTTGAGGACCTCGGCGGCCAGCTCGCGGTCGATCGCCTCGTAACGCTGGGCGAGGGAGTGATACCTGCCCCCCGCCATCTTGACCAGGGCGATGGCCATGCGGCCGACCGGCGCGGAGAGCGATTCGTAGGCGCCGGCGACGGCGCCGAGGCCGACCTGCGGCGCCTTCGCCAGGCCGTCCTGGAAGCTCGCCAAACCGCTGAGGAACTCGTCGTTGGCGGCGCCGATGACCCGGAACTCGGCGAATCGCTCGCCGAGCGGCACGTGGCGCGGCTTGGCGGGACGGGAGGGGAGGAGGCCGGCGAGGCGCTTCCACACCCTCCCCATGCCGTCAGCCGTGGAAGATCTTCACGTACAGCTTGATGGCCACCATGATGACGCCGATGAACGCCAGACAGCCGAAGCCGAAGCGGACCCAGGGGCCCCCGGCCTTGCGGGTGTACGACGCGCCGATCTGCGCGCCAACGGTGGTCCCGATGAGCAGCGCGAGCACGAGGGTCAGGTGGACGTTGCCCTTGAACGCGTGAGTGAGCACACCGTAGCCCGACGAGAACACGATCTCGAAGAGGTCGGTCCCCACCGCGACGACGGTCGGGCAACCCAGGATGTACACGAGTGCCGGCATGCGGATGAACCCGCCTCCGACGCCCAGCATACCGGACAGCAGGCCGGTGGCGAAGCCGATCGCGAGGATCACCCACAGCGAGATCGACTCGATGCCCGACGCCGGCAACTTGACCATCGGCCACAGCTTGACGGTCCGCAGGCGCAGAACGGTCGGTGACGACGTGGCGTCCCCGCCGAGGTCGACCTTCCCGGCCGAGCGCTTGATCGTCCGCATCGACTCGCGGATCATCGCCTGGCCGAGGAAGATGAGCAGCGCCGCGTAGGTCAGGCTCATGACCACCGTCATGAGGTCCACCGAACGCCCGTTGATCGTCATCGACCCCGAGTGCTTGAGCACCTCGAGGATCTCGGCGCCGACCTCGACGCCCGTGGCGGTACCTGCGATCATCAGGAACCCGAGCTTGAAGTCGATGTTGCCGAAGCGCATGTGGCGGACCGTGGCCGCGCTCGACATGCCGCACATCTGGCCGAGGTCGGAGCCGACGCAGATGTTGTAGGGGATTCCGAACACGACGTTGAGCATCGGCACCATGAGGAAGCCGCCGCCGACGCCGAAGAACCCCCCGAGCGCGCCGACCAGGAAGCCGAACAGGGCCAGCCAGGGGAAGTTGCCCATCCCGAGGACGAATTCGCCGGCGGACATCAGTGCCCCCCTCCCTTGCCCAGCTCCACGCCGAAGACCCGCTCGATGAGCCGGAGCCCGAAGCCGACCGTCGCCCCGAGGGTGACCGGCAGCAGCAGGGAGACCAGCACGTACATCGGCTGGGCCTGGAACCCCTTGGCGACCGGATCGGCGTCAACACCCAGTTGCTGGAACCACGTCAACACGTCCACGTCCACCTCCCCGGCACGCGCCTCATCGCATCACTGAAGCTCGGACGATCACCCGACGTTCTCAGTGGTAGGCATCGAACGGACGGATCTCGAGGAGGACGCGCTTGACCCCCTCCGCCGTCTTCGCGATTTCGGTCAGCTCGGTCTCCCAGCGGCTCGACGTATGGGTCGTCCACTGCGGCTGCGGCACCTCGCCGCCGATCGTGACCAGACCCGCCGCCGCCTTGACGTCGAGATCCAACCCGCGACTGGCGGGATGGGTGGCGAGCGCGACCTTGACCCGGCAGGCGAGCGCGAAGTCCCGCAAGGAGGCCTTCAGCTCGTCCGTAATCAGGAACTCCGGGCGCTTCGCCGCCTCGGCGACGATCGAGCAGGCGCTGGGGATCGACATCGCCTCCAGGTTGACAACCAGGTCGTAGAGCTGCGGATCGAGGAGGTCGACGCCGTAGATTGCCCGCGTCCACCTGACCCGTCCCTCGTCGAGGCGGCGGATCCGATCCTCGGCCGCCTCGTAGGAGATTCCCTCCCGCGTGACCTCGTTGCGCACCCGCATCTCCAGCGGCGCGATGAGGCGGACGCGCAGCACCGCGGGCACGCCGCGGAGCAGGAGATGACCGGCGTAGCCGTGGTAGACGAGGTCACCCTTGGCGGCGTGCTCGGCAAGCGCCGCCTGCATCGCGACGACGTAGAGCCGCCTCTCGAGCGTCAGCCGGTCCCACAGGCCGGGTCCCTTCTCCAGCTTCGCGGCGAGGATGCTCTCCGGGACGCCGATCTTGGTGGCGGCCTCGACCAGGATCTCGCGCCCGACGCACGGCGACCCGGTCGCCGAGGCGACGCATTCTGCCAGCGCCTTGCCACCGCTCATCGAACCCCGCGATATCGTGATTATCGGCATGGTCTCGTCCTCTCGCTAGGCTCTTGCAAGCGCAATACCTGCCGGTATCTCCAGCGCATCACAAAGCAATGGAGCAACTTGCAGGAAGCAACCAAGGCTAGGCACCGTGCAGCCACGTCGCAAACGGCGGAAATCGTTACGGGCTCCGAGGCCGTCCGTTACCGTCTCGTAACGAGGGACGCCACTACACTGAGGCCGGCGGGTGAGGCACGCCTGCGACCGGGAGGGCCTGGACGTGAGTGAGCGGCTGCGCTTCCGCGATCTCTTCGAGGCACGCGAGGTGCTCTCCGAGACGGAGCTGCGGTTCGAGCGACGCCGGCGCGCGACGGGTCTGGTCCTCGGTCCGCTCGCCTTCGTCGCGCTGCTGCTCCTACCGATGCCGGACCTGAGGCCGGAGGCGGCCCGCCTGGCCGCCGTGCTCGCCTGGGTGCTGACGTGGTGGATTACCGAGGCCGTGCCGATCCCGGTCACGGCGCTGCTCGGGCCGGCCCTCGCCGTCCTGTGCGGCGTCGGCACCGCCGGCGAGCTGTTCGCGTCGTTCGGCGACCCGATCATCTTCCTCTTCCTCGGCAGCTTCGTCATCGCCGAGGCGATGTTCGCCAGCGGCCTCGACCGCCGCCTCGCGTACGGGATCCTCGCCCGACCCTGGGTCGGCTCCTCGTCGAGCCGCATCCTGCTCGCCTTCACCGCCGTCACCGCCGGGCTGTCGATGTGGCTGTCCAACACCGCCACGACGGCGATGCTGTACCCGATCGCCATGAGCGTGCTGCTCGCGCTGTCCCGCCTGCTCGAGGAGGCGCGCGGCGACAAGGTCGACTTCACCCGCCTGCGTTACGGCACGGCGCTCATGCTGGTGACGGCCTACGCGTCCTCGATCGGCGGCATCGCGACACCCGTCGGGACGCCCCCGAACCTCATCGCCCTGGGCCAGCTCGACACCCTCGCCGGCATCAGGATCCCCTTCTTCACCTGGATGCTCGTCGGCGCGCCGGTGATGCTCGTCATGCTCGTCGTCCTCGTCGTCTACATGCGCCGGGCGCTGCCTCCCGAGGTGCGGGAGATCGCCGGCAGCCGCGAGCACATCGCCCGCGAGCAGGCCCTGCTCGGCCCCCTCTCCCGCGCCGAGCGCAACGTCCTCGTCGCCTTCACCCTCACCGTCACGCTGTGGGTCGTCCCGGGGATTCTCGCGCTGCTCCTCGGAACCAAGGCACCGCTCGTCGTCGCCGCCGGCCGGATGCTCCCCGAGGGGGTCGTCGCGTTGCTCGGCGCCGGCCTGCTCTTCGTCCTACCGGTGAGCTGGAAGGAACGCCGGTTCACGATGACCTGGAACCGCGCCGCCACGATCGACTGGGGCACCCTGCTGCTCTTCGGCGGCGGACTCGCCCTCGGCGGCGCGATGTTCCGCACCGGCCTCGCCAAGGCGGTCGGCGACGGTCTCGTGTCGCTCACCGGCGCCCGTTCCGAGGTCGCCCTGACGTTCCTCTTCTGCTTCGTCGCCGTCGTCCTCACCGAGACCACCTCGAACACCGCGGCGGCCACCATGGTCTGCCCGCTGGCCATCGCCGCGGCCCAGGCCGCCGGCGTCTCGCCGGTCGCCCCGGCGATCGCCGTCGCCTTCGGCGCCTCGATGGCGTTCATGCTGCCGGTCTCCACGCCGCCCAACGCCATCGTCTACGGCTCGGGGTGCGTCCCGATCACCGCGATGCTCCGCCACGGCGTGCTCCTCGACCTCGCGAGCTGCCTCGTCGTCCCGCCGGCAGTCCTCCTCCTCTGCCACCTCCTCGGGCTGTAGCAACGCACTGATCGACAACCACTTTCCAGGTCCGGCTTGTCGGCTCGGGCATGGCGGCGTAAGCTTTCGGGTTCGAGGTGGGTATGCCGGTCACGATCGTAGACAAGATCCTCGAGTTCTTCCTGGGCTCAAGGCACGAGCGCGAGATGAAGCGGCTCGCGCCGCGCGTCGCGTCGATCAACACGTTCGAGGCGACGCTCACCGCCCTGTCCGATGACGAGCTGCGCAGCCGCCTCCTGGCGATTCGCGACGAGGTGCGGAGCGCGACCGCGGAGCTGCCCGAGGACGCGATCGAGCGGCGCCGGCACGTCCAGGCGGTGCTCGACGAGCAGCTCGACGAGGTGTTCGCCATCGTCCGCGAGTCCTCCAAGCGCATCCTCGGGATGCGGCATTTCGACGTCCAGCTCCTCGGCGGCATGGTCCTCCACGACGGCAAGATCTCCGAGATGCGGACCGGCGAGGGCAAGACCCTCGTCGCCACGCTCCCGGTCGTCCTCAACGCCCTGACCGGCCGCGGCGTCCACGTCGTCACCGTCAACGACTACCTGGCCAAGCGCGACGCCGAGTGGATGGGACGGATCTACACGTTCCTGGGCCTCACCGTGGGCTGCATCCAGAACCAGATGCTCGACGAGGAGCGCAAGCAGGCCTACCGCGCCGACATCACCTACGGGACCAACAACGAGTTCGGCTTCGACTACCTGCGCGACAACATGAAGTTCGACGCCGCCAACATGGTGCAGCACGGCCACATCTACGCGATCGTCGACGAGGTCGACTCGATCCTGGTCGACGAGGCGCGCACCCCGCTGATCATCTCCGGCCCGTCCGAGGTCTCGCCCGGGATGTACTACGAGGTCGACCACATCATCCCGAAGCTCGTGCGCGGCGAGGAGATCCGCGACAAGTACGGCAACAAGTCGACCACCGGCGACTATCTCCTCGACGAGAAGTCGCACACCGCCTCGCTTACCGAGGACGGCGTGCTCAAGGCCGAGAAGCTGCTCGGCGTCCCGAACCTCTACGATCCGACCAACATCGAGACGCTCCACGCGGTGCAGCAGGCGCTGCGCGCCCACACCCTCTACCAGGTCGACCGCGACTACATCAACAAGGACGGCCAGATCATCATCGTCGACGAGTTCACCGGCCGGCTGATGCCGGGGCGGCGCTGGTCCGACGGGCTGCACCAGGCGGTCGAGGCCAAGGAGGGCGTGAAGATCGAGGCCGAGAACCAGACGCTGGCCACGATCACGCTGCAGAACTACTTCCGCATGTACGAGAAGCTCGCCGGCATGACCGGGACCGCCGAGACCGAGGCCGACGAGTTCGCCCACATCTACGGCCTCGACGTGGTGGCGGTTCCGACCAACCAACCAATGGTGCGCAAGGACAACGCCGACATCATCTACCGGACCGAGAAGGAGAAGTTCAAGGCGACCATCGAGGAGATCGTCGAGCTCCACCAGGCCGGCCAGCCGGTGCTCGTCGGCACGGTGTCGATCGAGAAGTCCGAGAAGCTCGCCGAGCAGCTCAAGCGGCGCGGCGTCCCGCACGTCGTGCTCAACGCCAAGTACCACGAGCGCGAGGCGGGCATCGTCGCCCAGGCCGGCCGCCTCGGCGCCGTCACCATCGCGACCAACCTGGCCGGCCGCGGCACCGACATCATCCTCGGCGGCAATCCCGACGGGCTGGCCCGCGCCGAGGCCGACCCGGCCAAGGACCCCGACGCGTTCGAGCAGGCGTTCGCCAAGTACCGCGCGCAGTGCGAAGGCGAGCGCGACA
>JACQZW010000033.1 GCA_016213675.1 Acidobacteriota bacterium
CGGGATCGGCCGGGTCGGCTTGTTGACGGCGTCCGCCTCGAGGTCGGCGATCTGGTTGATGGTGTTCGAGGCCGCGTTGAGCAGCGCCGCGCACAGGCTGCCGAGCACGATCGTGAACAGCACACTCGGCCGCAGCAGCCGCGCGGGGTCGGGGTTGTGCGCCGAGCCGAAGGCGCACACCGCGCCGGAGACGATGCCGAGCAGCGGCGGCAACAGCGTGAACGGGCGGTCGAGGTCGACGGCGTCGCGCAAGTTCATCGCAGCACCCCCAGCACCGCGTAGACGAGGATCGGCGCGAGCAGCGTGACGACGAGGTTCTTGCCGACGTGGCTCGCCGGCCCGAGCCGCGGCAGCAGGCTCTCGACCACCGTCGCCACGAACGCCGCCAGCGTGCACAGCACGGCGAAGGTGCGTGGCCGCTGCGCTAACAGTCCGAGCCAGAGGCCGAGCCCTGAGATCAACGCGGCACCCGCGAGCGCTGCAAGCAGCCCGGCGAGCGACACCGCCCCGGAGGTCCCAGGAGGCGCCTCACGCACCGGCCACAGGGTGTAAGCCCGCTTCCCCCAAAGTCCGCCGAGCTCAGTTGCCCACGTGTCTGCCGTCGCCGCCGCCAGGATCGCCACGACGACCCAGCCCCATTGAGGGAACTGCGCCTGATGGTGGTTGTCAACCGAACGCACCGCAATTGCACTGAGGCTCAGCAACAGCAACGCTCCGCCCTTCCCGAATACCTCTGCAGCTCCACGCCTGCCACCTCGCGCCTCGGCGACACCTGCCTGGTGCTTACGGCCGTATCCGAGGAACGTTACCAGCAGACCAGCGAGCAGAAACGCCAGCAGCAAGGTGAATGCAGGACGTCCGAAGGCCATCCAGGTCCCGATGCCCAACGCCCATGCGACGGCCACCCCGCCCGGCTGCAGCGCCCTCGTCGTCAGCGCAATCAGCGCACACCCGGTGTTCACGCCCAGGCAGAGCCCCCAACCGGGAAGGGGCGCCCCGAATAGCTCAGCTCCAAACTCCAAGAGCAGGACAAGTGGGAAGGTCCCTGCAATCGCCGGGAGAATGTTGTCGTCGAGACCATGAGGGAGGCTCTCGAGAATCGTGGCCAACACGATCGGCGCAAGCAGCAGAAGCGGGAACCGTAGGAAGTCCGGGAATGGCGTCGAGATGCCCATGCCCGTGTAGTGAGGCACCTGCATCGCCATCTGCCAGGAACAGAGCGCCGCTCCCGAGAGCCCTGCGCTCAGCGCGAACGCAATCAACCCCTCGCAGGTCTTCGATGAGTTCCAGGGCAGCGGATGTCGGCCCCATTTCTGCCCGACGACACCGGCCGCCGCATCGCCGAAGGCCAGGACACCCCAGCCGAAGGCCGCCAGGCCGAGGTGAGGGCGATACAGCACGATCAGCGCGAGCACGACGAGCGGGTAGAGCAGCACGCCGCGGTCGGAGACGCCGGGGCGCGCGCTGATCAGTCGATGACCGAGCAGCCGCGGGAGCACCAGCCAGTTGAACAGGAACGCGGCAATGGCACAGAGAGCCGCCTGCTGCCAGGTCAGGAACGGCAACGCCAGGGCGAACAGCCCCATCCCGGCGTGCACCAGCTTCCGCTTCCCCTCCCCCGCCGGCAATCGCCTCCCCCACCAACCCACCTGGAGGCTCGCATCCCTGTGGACGTCACCCTCCTGGGCGGGCGGGGGCTTCTGGCTCCCGTCGCCCGTCCCCCGTCCCCTGTCGTTCTCACCCATGCGCCCGAACCCGCCGGCGCCAGTACTCCAGCGTATCGGACAGCGTCTGCTCGAACGGCACCGTCGGCTCCCACCCGGTCGCCTCGCGGAACCTCCGGCTGTCGGCCTGCAGGACTGGCACCTCGGCCGGCCGCAGCCGGGCCGGGTCAAACGCCACGTCGACGACGGCCTCGCTGAGCGACAGCAGGCGGTCGAGCACCTCGCGGATCGACCGGGCCACTCCGGTGCCCACGTTGTACACCTCGCCGGGCGTCCCCCGGGCGGCCGCGAGCCAGTACGCCCGGGCCGCGTCGCGGGCGTCGACGAAGTCGCGGCGGGCGTCGAGGTTCCCGATCCGGAGCTGCGGCGGCCGCAGCTCCGCCTCGATCTCGGCGATCTGCCGCGCCAGCCCCGACACCACGAAGCGGTCCGACTGCCGCGGGCCGGCCTGGTTGAACATGCGCAACCGCACGGTGCGCAGCTTGAACGTCTGGAAGTACTGGTAGCCGAGGAGGTCGACGGCGGCCTTGCTCACGGCGTAGGGCGAAACCGGGCGCAGCGGCTGCTCCTCGCCGATCGGCAGGGCGCTCTCGCTCACGGCCCCGTAGGGCTCCGCCGAGCAGGCCAGCACGATGGGTGCGTCGAGGTCCAACTGCCGGACGGCCTCGAGCAGATGAAGGGTGCCGAGGACGTTGACCTGCATGATCTCGGCCGGCGTGCTCCACGAGTCGGCCACCGACGACGAGGCACCAAGGTGGAAGACGATGTCCGGCCGACTCGCCTGCAGCACCCGGATCAGCGAGGTGGCGTCGAGGAGGTCGCCCTCGACGAGGCGGACCACGCCGAGGAGCGCCGAGATCTCGTCGGTCGAGGATCGCCAGCGACGCATGCCGAACAGCTCCGCCTCGGGATGCGCCGCCAGCAGGTGCTCGGCGAGGTGAGACCCTACGAACCCGCTGATGCCCGTGACGAGTACGCGCATGCTGCCATCTTACGGGAAACAGGATGCTGGAGGGCACGCCACTGGGTCTCGCCGCCGCAGGCACCAGGACTGGTTTCCGCTACCAGGACATCCAGCGCCTTCGCAGGCCCGACCGAGTAGGATGGATCGATGGGCCATACCTGCCCCTGGTGGTTCGGCTGTTTCCTGGTGAATCCTATCCGGCGCCTGGCGCAACGCCCGAGTCGGATCCTCGGCCCGTTCGTGCGGCCCGGCATGACGGTCGTCGAGCCCGGGTGCGGGATGGGCTACTTCACCCTCGAGCTGGCTCGACTGGTCGGACCCGCGGGACGGGTCGTCGCCGTGGACCTGCAGGAGAGGATGTTGGCGGGCCTGCGTAGCCGGGCCGGAGCCTCAGGACTCGCCGACCGCATCGAGACCCGCCTCGCCACGCCCGAGACGCTCGGAATCTCCGACCTCGTCGGCCGCGTCGACCTCGTGCTCGCGTTCTACGTCGTGCACGAAATCCGCGACCAGTCCGGGTTCTTCGCCCAGGTCCGGGACGCGCTCACGCCCGACGGCACGCTGCTCGTCGTCGAGCCCCCGCTCCACGTGTCGGGCGTCGCGTTCGAGGCGTCGCTGGCGTGCGCCGGCAACGCGCGGCTCCAGGTGGTGAGCCGGCCACGGATCGGCGCGAACCGGGCAGTCGTGCTCGTGAATCCCACGGCGTGACCCGGGCCGCCGGCCACGGGGGCAGCGCGCCCGGCACCGTCACGGCAGCGCGCCGAGGGAGCGGAGCACGGCCCTGGCGATCGCCTCGCGCTTCTGGGCGTCCCCGCCGCCTCGCGGCATGTCGATGTTGAGGGCGAAGAACACGGCGCCGTCCGCGCGCTCGACCCAGCCCACCCACCAGCCGACCTGCGGGGTCATCCGCGCGCCCCACCCGGTCTTGGCGCGCAGGATCCAATCGGGGCCGGCCTCGACGATCATGACATCCTTGACCAGGCGCTGGTGCTCGACCGGGAATGGCAGGCTGTTGCGGTACAGCTTCCGGAGGAAGTCGATCTGCTCGAGGGCCGAGATGCGCAGGGCGCCGTCGAGCCAGAACCTGTCGATACCGCCGGCAGGGTCGGCGTTGCCGTAGCCGATCCGCTCGAGGTAGGCCCGCTCGCGCGTCTCGCCGAGTCGACGGGCGAACGCCTGGTAGACCCAGACGGTCGAGTTGCGCATCGAGGAGCGCAGGTCCTGGTCGCGGTTCCACGACTCGACGTCGCGGCGCGCGCCGTCCCAACGGAACACCTGGAACTCGTCGCGCACGATGCCCGCGTCGAGGGCGAACAGCGCGTGCGGGATCTTGAACGTCGACGCCGGGATGAAACGCTCGCGGGCCCGTGCCCCGTCGTGCACCCAGCGCGCCCCGACCCGCTCGTCGACGACGGCGATCGTGCCGCGGACGCCGGCGTCGGCGAAGAGGGCCGCCCAGGCGGGGCGCTCCGTCCATTCCTCGGCGGTCACCGCGCCGGTCATGCACAGCACCGCGGGCGCCAGCAGGAAGCAAGCTCTCGTTCGAAGACGCCCGAGCACGGGTGGCCAGTCGAGGCTCATCGGCGACGCCCCCCTCCGCTGCCGATTCTAGCCCGGACTCTTCACGAGGTATCTACTGGTGGAGCGTAAATGGCCGCCCTGGCGGGCGGTGCGGGAGCATCGCGAATCCTTGTGCACTCACGATGCACAGCCCCCAGCCGCCACCCGCTCGCGCAGCCCCAGGCCTTGCATCCCGCTTCACGCCGTCCATCCACCCACCCGCGCGCTCTCGGGGCTCGACTTCTCAGGGTACGGTGCGCAGTACGCCTTCGGGCTCTCACCCCTACGTGCGCCCGCCATGACAGCCATCTCCGCGCCCTCGCGACGATGCCCCACGTGTGATCCGGGCTAGAACGGTGCGAACCCCGAGGACTCCCAGAAGTCGGCGCGGACGGCGTTGTGCAGGCTCTGCAGGGCGTCGAGGTGCTTGCGTTCCCAGTCGGCGAGGAACTCGTAGAACTTCTTCACCTCGGCCTCGGTCGCCTGTGCCGCGGCGCCCGTGAAGTGCTGGATGGCCCTGGTCTCCAGCGTCATCCCGATCGACAGGGCGGCGACCTCGAACTCCGCGCCCCCGGCCTGCTGGCGGAACTGGTCGGTGAAGATCTTCGCCGTGAACGCCGTCAGGTCCGGGGTCCGCAGGTCGAGCTTGAACGCCTCGTTCCCCTTCTCGTCGTAGCGCCGCAGCACCTCGCGAAGGAACGTCTGGTGCTCGGTCTCGTCGTGGGCGAGCTTCTCGAACAGCTCGCGGACGGCCGGTTTCTCGGCGCGGTCGGCGGTCATCGAGTAGAAGGTGTAGCCGTCCACCTCGATCTGATACGCCTTGCGCAGGATGTCGAGGATCACGTCCCTGGCATTCATCGGACAGCCTCCAGCAGGAGCGGCTCGGGTCGTTCGGCCGCCCGCTCCGCCGGCATGTATTCGAGGGCGTGGGTCGGGCAGAACGGCACGCACTTGGGGTCGCCGCCGCACAGGTCGCACTTCTGGATGCAGTGGTAGGCCTCGTCCCACAGCATGTTGCCGAACGGGCAGGCCGCCACGCACATCCGGCACGAGATGCAGCGCTCGCGCACCATGTCGATGGCGCCGGTGACCGGGTTGCGGACCAGCGCCTCGGTCGGGCAGATCGCCGCGCATGCCGCGTCGGCGCACTGAAAGCAGACCACCGGCGTGCCCAACTCGGGCCCGCGGCGGAAGATGTTGATCCGCGTCTTGGACGGCTTGCCCTCGTTGCCGTGGGCGAAGGCACAGGCCAGCTCGCACTTCCCGCAGGCGATGCAGCGCTCGACGGTGACCCGGTAGATCATGGTCATCGCGCACCTCCCTGCACCACCTGGAGCTTGGTGAACGTCGACGCGAGCTGCCGGCGCTTGCATGCGTCGCAGGTGTCGAAGTACGAGGCGGGGACACCGCCGCGGCCGGCGTAGTGGCGCGCCTGCTCCTGCGTGATGTGGGCCCGGCCGCACTGCGGGCAGCGGACCATCTCGAACGACTTCTCCCAGATCACCCGACGGGTGTCCGACGTCTCGTAGGGGATGCAGCTCGTCGGGCAGATCTCGGCGCAGGCGAGGCAGCCGATACAGTCGGGCGGCGCCTGGTGGAAGGGAGGCGCGACCTGCTTGCCGATGCCGCGGTCGACCGTCGAGATCGCCGAGACGCCGATGTGGTCGCACACCCGCGTGCACAGCCCGCAGAGGATGCAGTCGGTCGGCTCGGGGTTCGCCTGATAGCTGGTCCTGTCGATGCCGTGCCGGCTGGCCAACTCCTGGATTAGCGGCGTCTCCGGGCAGCGTGCCAGGAGGAGGTCGAGCACGACCTTGCGTGTGAGCTTGACGCGATCGGTGTCGGTCAGGACGATGAGGCCGTCCTCGGCGGCGTACATGCACGAGACGACGAGCTTGCACCAGCCGTCCCACCCCTGCCGGGTGACGTCGACGACGCACAGCCGGCAGCCGCCCCAGGCCTCGAGCGCCTCGTGGTGGCAGAGCGTCGGGATGTGCACGCCGGCCTGGCGCGCCGCGTCGAGCACCGACGCCCCCTCCGACACCCGTACCGCCTTCCCGTCGATCGTCATCGTCACGGTCTTCGGGTGGGCGGTGGACTGTCGGCTGTTGGCTGTGAGCTGTCGGGTGCTCATCACGCCACCGTCCTTTCATGCTTCGGGAAGAACCTGATTGACTGCGTCGGACACACGTCGTAGCAGGCGCCGCACGAAATGCACTTTTCCTGCAAGATGAGGTGCGTCTTCTTGACTTCGCCGGTGATCGCCTCGGTCGGGCAGGCCTTGAAGCACAGGTGGCAGCCGTCGCACCCCTCGGGGACGATCTCGTAGGCCGTGAGGTCGCGGCACATCCCGGCCGGGCAGGTCTGGGCGTGGATGTGCGCCTCGTACTCGGGACGGAAGTAGCGCAGCGTCGAGACGACCGGGTTGGGCGCCGACTTGCCGAGCTCGCACAGGCTTCCCAATTGCATCCCGGCGGCCAGCTCCTCGATGCGCTCGAGGTCGCCGGGGCTGCCCTTCCCTGCCACCAGGGCGTCGAACATCACCAGCATCTGGTGCAGCCCCTCGCGGCACGGGACGCACTTGCCGCACGACTCCTCCGAGAGGAACTTCAGGAAGTAGCGGGCGACGTCGACCATGCAGGTGCGGTCGTCCATGACGATCATGCCGCCCGAGCCCATCATCGAGCCCGCCTCGGTGAGCTTCTCGAAGTCCACGGGGAGGTCGAGGAGCGACTCCGGCACGCAGCCGCCGGACGGACCGCCGGTCTGCACCGCCTTGAACGGCCGGTCGCCGAGGATGCCACCGCCGATGTCGTAGACGATCTGCCGCAGGGTCATCCCCATCGGCAGCTCGATGAGTCCGGTGTTCTTCACCTTGCCGACCAGCGAGAACGCCTTCGTGCCCTTCGACTTCGCCGTGCCGAGCGAGGCGAACCAGGCGCCGCCGCGGTGCAGGATGGCGCCGACGTCGGCCCACGTCTCGACGTTGTTGAGCACCGTCGGCAGGTCGAACAGCCCCTTGTCGGTGGCGTGCACGTACTTCTGGCGCGGCTCGCCGACCTTTCCCTCGATCGATCGCATCAGCGCCGACGACTCGCCGCAGACGAAGGCGCCGCCGCCACGCGAGATGCGGAGGTCGAAGTCGAAGCCGGTGCCGAGGATGTTCGTGCCCAGGAGCCCCGCCTTGCGCGCCTGCTCCATCGCGATGGTCAGGTTGACCACGGCCAGCGGGTACTCGTCGCGGACGTAGATGAACCCCTCGTGGGCGCCGACCGCGAAGGCTCCGATCACCATGCCCTCGAGGACCGAGTGGGGGTCGCCCTCCATGATCGAGCGGTCCTTGAACGCCCCGGGGTCGCCCTCGTCGCCGTTGCACAGGACGAACTTGCGGTCGCCGTGGGCCGCCCGGCACGACTTCCACTTCCGGGCGGTGACGAAGCCCGCGCCGCCGCGGCCGCGCAGCCCGGCCGTCTCGACCTCCTTGATGACCTGCTCCGGCGTGAGCTCGGTGAGGGCGCGGACCAGCCCGGCGTAAGCCTCGTGGGCGATCGCGTCGCCCAGGTCGGTGGGGTCGATCTTGCCGATGTTGCGCATCGCGATGCGGGTCTGGTGCTTGTAGAACGGCACGTCGCCGTAGCGCTCGACCTTCTTCTTGTCGGCCGGGTTCTTGTAGAGCAGACGCGGGATCACCTCGCCGTTCGCGATGGTCTTGTCGCAGATCTCGGCGACGTCGCGCGGCTTGACCTGGGTGTAGAGGATCCCCTCGGGCTGGACGACGACCAGCGGGCCGCGCTCGCAGAACCCGTGACAGCCGGTCTTCTTCGTGAAGGTCCCGACCTCGACCGACAGCCCCCGGGCGGCGAGCTCCTTCCCGAACGCCTCGGCGACCCCGGCCGAGCCGTTGGCCAGGCAGCCGGTGCCGCAGCACACCAGGACTTCCTTCTTGCGCGCGGCCAACCCGGCTTTGGCCTCATCGCGGAACGACTCGTAGGCGGCGCGGGAGTCAATTCTCATGGCCGCCCCCCTGCCCCAGCATCTTGCCGACCTTGGCCGGTTTGGCGGCACCGTGGTACTTCTCGCCCACGATCACCACCGGGGCCATGGCGCACGCGCCCACGCAGTTGACGGTCTTGATGGTGAAGCCCATGTCCTTCGTGGTCTCCCCGGCCTTGATGTCGAGCTGCCGTTCGAGCTCCTCGAGGAGCTGGCCGGCGCCGCGGATGTGGCACGCCGTGCCGGTGCACACCCGGACGATCGTGCGCCCCTGCGGCACCAACGAGAACGCCTTGTAGAAGGTGCCGACCGAGAACACCTTGGCGAGCGGGACGTCGAGCGCCTCGGCGACCTTCACCAGCACGTCGCACGGCAGGTAGTTGTAGGCCCGGTGGACGTCCTGCAGCACCTGGATCAACGACGGCTCGGCGGCCGGATACCGGGAGAGGATGTCGGAGAGGGCCGCCGGATCGACGCACGCCTCGGTGCTCATCGCGGTTCTCCCTTCCTCGCGACCTGCTCGCCGAGCTCGTAGCCGCGGTGGAGCGCTTCGAGGTTGACGTCGACGAGCTTGGGCTTGGCGGCGAACGTCTCGCGCACCACGCCTTCGACAACCGCGAGCGACACCGCGTGGGTCGCCCCGAGGTAGGCGCCGAGCGCGACCATGTTCGCCCCGCGCGAGTTCGACAGCTCGTTGGCGATCTCGTTGGCCGGCACCTTGACCACGGTGATGTCGTCGCGCTGCGAGTCGCGATTGATCAGCGAGCTGTTGATCAGGAGCACGCCGCCCGGCTTGACCGACGACTCGAACTTGTCGAGCGACGGGAGGTTGAGCGCGAGCACGGCCCGGGGGTGCTGCACCACCGGTGAGCCGACCGGGCGGTCCGAGATCACCACGGTGCAGTTGGCGGTGCCGCCTCGCATCTCCGGGCCGTAGGAGGGCAGCCAGGAGACCTCCTTGCCCTCGCGCATGCCGGCGTAGGCGAGCATCTTGCCGATCAGCAGGACGCCCTGGCCGCCGAAGCCGGCCATGATCACATCGTTCTGCATACCGCCTCCTCGGGGGCCAGCGGTCGTGGCGCCCGGTCGCCCCGTTCGGGCGTCTTGAACACCCCCAGCGGGTAGTACGGCATCATCGTCTTCTCGAGCCATCGGGTCGCCTCGGCAGGCGGCATCCCCCAGTTCGTCGGGCACGTCGACAGGACCTCCACGAGGGAGAAGCAGGTGCCGTCCTTCTGGTAGCGGAACGCCCTCCGGAGCATCTCCTTCGCGTTGACCGCGTACAGGGGCGTGTGGACCGACGCGCGGGCGACGAACGCCGGCGTGCGCAGGGTCGAGATCATCTCGACGACGCGAATCGGGTGCCCGGCCTGCTCGACGTCGCGACCGAGCGGACAGGTCGTGGCGACCTGGCCCGGCATGGTGGTCGGGGCCATCTGGCCGCCGGTCATGCCGTAGATCGCGTTGTTGACGAACACCACCGTCACCTTCTCGCCGCGGTTGGCGCAGTGGACGATCTCGGCCATGCCGATCGACGCGAGGTCACCGTCACCCTGGTAGGTGAAGACGATCAGGTCGGGGCGGGCCCGCTTGATGCCGGTCGCCACCGCCGGAGCGCGGCCGTGCGAGGCCTCGTGGAAGTCCATCGCGAAGTAGTTGTAGGCGAGCACCGAGCACCCCACCGGCGCGATGCCGACCGTCCGGGCCCGCAGGCCGAGCTCGTCGATCACCTCGGCGACCATGCGGTGGATCACACCGTGGGTGCACCCGGGGCAGTAGTGGGTTTGCACCGCGGCCAGCGCCTGGGGGCGTGAGAACACCACCGTCTCAGCCATTGACCACCTCCGCGGCCTTGCCCGCGAGGACCTCGCGGATGCTCTCCGCGACCTCGTCCGGCGAGATCAGCATGCCGCCCTGCCGACCCTTGAAGTACACCGGCTTCGCGCCGCGCAGGGCGAGCTGCACGTCCTCGATCATCTGGCCCGACGACAGCTCGACGACGAGCACCGCCTTGGCCTTCGCCGCCGCCGCACGCACCGCAGCGTAAGGGAACGGGAACAGCGAAACCGGCCGGATCAACCCGGCCTTCACGCCCTGCTCACGCAGGTCCTCGATCGCGGTCGAGCACACCCGCGCGACGGTGCCGTAGGCCACGAGGAGAAGATCGTACGGCTCGTCGGTGAAGTACTCGGCGAAGCGGACCTCGTCGCGGACCATGCGGTCGTACTTCGCCTTCAGCTTGATGTTGTGCTGCTCCAGCACCTCGGGGTCGAGGAACAGCGAGTTGACGATGTTGGTCGGACGGGAGCCGTCGCACCCGGTCGCCGCCCAGGTCTTGGGCGCGAGCAGCTTGCACGGCACGCGCTCGGCGCCGAACTCGACGGGCTCCATCATCTGGCCGATCAGTCCGTCGCCCAGGACCATCACCGGGTTCCGGTAGAAGTCCGCGAGGTCGAAGGCGTCCTGGACGAGGTCCGCCGCCTCCTGCACCGACCACGGCGCCAGGACGAGCAGCCGGTAGTCGCCGTGGCCGCCACCCTTGGTCGCCTGGAAGTAGTCGGACTGACTAGGGAGAATTCCACCCAGGCCCGGGCCGGCGCGCATGATGTTGACGATCACCACGGGCAGCTCGGAGCCGGCCAGGTAGGACACCGCCTCCATCATCAGGGAGATCCCCGGGGACGACGACGAGGTGAGCACCCGCTCGCCCGAGCCCGACGCGCCGTAGAGCATGTTGGACGCGGCCACCTCGCTCTCGGCCTGGACGAAGGTCCCGCCTACCTGCGGCAGCCGGTGCGACATGTACTCGGGAATCTCGTTCTGCGGCGTGATAGGGTAACCGAAGAACAGCTTGCAACCGGCATGGATCGCCGCCTCGCCGATCGCCTCGCAGCCCTTCATGAGTTTCTTCGCCATCATGAGCTCCCTTCGGGAGCGAGCTGACAGCTCACAGCCGACAGCTCACAGTTCCCCCGCCCAACCAGGGAACAGTTGTTTCGGCGTTGTCTCGGCCTCTTGGCTGTCAGCTGTCGGCTGTCGGCTGTCGGCCGTGAGACCCGGTGCGCACGCGGGAGTGCGAGACGGTCCATCTGCATCGCTCCCCTAGTACGCGAAGTAGTGGTACATCGTGCCGGAAACCTTCATCTGGATCGCCATGTCCGGGCAGGTGATGCAGCACAGGCGGCAGCCGATGCACCGCTTCTGCTCGGCGACCGACGCGAAGAAGTACCCCTTCGTGTTGATCTCCTTGCCCATGGCCAGGATCCTCTGTGGACAGGCGTTGACGCAAAGCTCACAGCCCTTGCACAGGTCGCGGTCGATCAGGATCTCGGACACCTCGCCGCTCCTTTCTCAGTTCAACGCGAACAGCGGCCCGACCCGCGGGCGGAACCGGCTCTGCTCGAACGGCGGCCGGATCAAGCGGGTGAGCTCCAGGACGAGGCAGCCGAGCGTGCTCTCGTCCAGCAGCGGCCGGGTCGCCTCGTCGGCGCCGACCGCCACCACCGGGAGACCCAGACGACTCCCCACCTCGCGGGCCCGTTCGTAGCCTTCGACGACGATCTCGGGGGTGGTCTCGCCGAGGAGATGCGTGTTGGAGATCAGCCCGGTCAGGGGGATCCGGGCGGCGGCCTCGGTGGCCCGCGCCATGACGACGGCGTCGTCCTCAGTCTCCGTGTACGGCCGGCGGAAGTTGAGCACGAGCAGGTGATCGGTCTCGGCGACCGGGATCACGTCGGACACCGAGCCCAGGGCGCGCGTCCCGATCGGATCGCCGCCCACGTCCAGGACGACCCTGGCCGCCGGATCCTGCAGCGCACGACGGACCGCCGGCATGACGATCGGCAGGTCGGCATGGGCGAGCTCGCCCTCTGGTGCGATCACGCCGACGCCTTTCTCGGTCAGGAAGTCGCGCGCCGAGCGCGAACGGAAGTACGGCTTGACCACGTCCAGGTCCACCAGCGCCACCGTCACGCCGGTCCCCGCGAGCCGGAGCGCGACGTGGAGCGCGATCTCGGTCGTCCCGCTCCCGAAGTGCCCCACAACGATGGTCACCCGGTTGGTAAACACCGGCTCCCCCCGGCCGGTACTTTATGTGAAGACCTTCACGTAGTCAAGAAAACTGCGACACCTGAGACGGAGTCTGCTTTACGGCCGACGGTCCGCGGCGCACGGTGAACTAGATGGCAAAGGCGAGGTTGAGCGAGACGTTTCGACCCGGCTCGGAGACGCGCACTCCCGAACGGAACGGATCGCGTTGGTAGGAGAGGGCCTCGCTGTACTGCCGATCCAACGCGTTCAGCAGCCCGAGGACGACGCGCAGGCCTCCCCAGGTCGCTCCCACCCTCAGGTTGGCGACGCCGTAGCCCGGCGTCGTCGTCTCGCCGAGGTCGGTGTCGACCCGGTCCTGCGCGTCGGCGAACACCCCTTCCAACTCGACGAACAACTTGCCGGTGTCGTAGCGTCCCGCCACCCGCAGCGTGGTCGGTGGCATCTCGGCGAGCGTCCGCGTGGTGATCCCCTCCTCCGGCCGCGGGTCCTTGCGGCCGATCACCGCACCGAGGTCGGCGGAGAAGAACAGCGTGCCACCCACCGCCCAACTCGCCGCCAGGTCGCCACCGGTGAGCTGCGCGTCCACGTTCTCGTAGCTCCTGGCCACGCTGTTCATCACCCCGGGCACCATGTTGACCTTTTGCTGGTCGTGGACGGTGATGTAGTCGTCGACACGGTCGTAGAACACCCGGCCACTCAAGTAGAAGCTGTCCTTCCGGTAGCTGGCATTCAGACTGAGGCCGGTGTTGCGGGCCGGTTTCAGGGCAGGGTTGCCGACCCAGTCCGAGCCCATTCGCCGCAGCGAGAAGAACAGCTCCCGGGCGTCTGGGTATCGCACCGAATGCCCGGCGCCGACGGAGAGCTCGAGCCCCGCCGTCGGGGTCACGATCAGGCGCAGGTTGCCGGAGGGTTCGGAGGCGACGTTCCCGACCGCCCGCGTCGACTTGTAGGCGTAGTACAGGTTCGTGTTCGCGAGCTCCGGGTCGGCCTGGCTGTCGGTTTCGTCCCATCGCGCCCCGGCTTGCAGAACGACGGACTGCGAGAGCGGACGGACGTACTCCACGTAGGCCCCGACGGTGTCGCTGACGACGCCCGGCAACGAGTACTGCGGCTGGTACCCCATGCCGGCGAGCATGGTCGTCGTGCTCCACTCCTGCCTGACCACCTCGACGCCGGCGGTGAAGGGACCGGCTTCGACCTCGACCTCGCCCCCGGTCACCTCGCTCGACGCGTCGCTGCCCATCGCGTACTCGCGAGGCGCGGTCGTCGACGAGGTCCGGTAGGCGTCGGTCATCCAGTGCTCCACCCGGGTCAGGTACGCCTGGGCGCGCACCGCCCGCAGGACCGGCCCGCTGCCGGTGAACTCGTAGCTGGCGTTGGCCCGGTCGGTGTCGTCGACGATCGCGTCCGCCATCAGGTAGGGATAGAGGACATGATCCGCCTCCTGCCGCGTGTACGCGAGCTGCAGCGAATGTCCCTCGGCCGGCGCCAGCACGAGTCGACCCCAGCCCGTTCCGATCTCGAACGCATCGGAGTCGACGGCATCGGGACGGTAATTCGCCAGCTCGGTGAAGGCCCGTCCGGACCCGTCCTCGTAGGGCTTCGAGGACCGGTAGGAGTACCCGGCCTGGCCGGACAGGCGGGGGCCACCGTAGGAGACGACAGCGGACGGGTTGACGAACGAGTACGAGCCACCGGCCAGGTTGACGTTGGCGTGCCAGCCCTCCTCCGGCTTGCGCGTCACGATGTTCACCACTCCGCCGAGGCTCCCCGAGCTCTTGACGTCGAACGGCCCCTTGGCCACCTCGATCCGGTCGATCTCGGCGAAGTCCACGTGGAATGCCGCCGGGTCCATGCCGTTCGGGCACGCGCCATGCGCCCGGGCGCCGTCCACGAGGACGTTGAGGTTCGGCCCCTGGTAGCCTCCGAGCACGATGTCGTTGGCGATCCCGCCCTTCCGCACCTTCCACACGCCACCCAGGCGCGTCATCGCCTCGCCCGCATCGCGGGCTCCGCTCTCGCGGATCTCGGCCGCCGCCAGCGCCTCCTGCGGCATCTGGCCGATGACCGCGACGTTGTCGCCGAAGACGGCGACGTCGAGCTCGATGTCGACCCGGCGGCTCTCGCCAGCCGACAGCATCACGCCGGTGAGCGCTGTCGGACGGAAGCCCTCCAGCTCGGCGACGAGGTCGTAGCTGCCGGGCGCCAGGCCGGCGATCCGGAACACGCCGTGCTCACCCGAAACCACCTGCGCAGCGCTCCCACTCGCCGTCGGGACTGCCGACACTGCGACCCCGGGCAACCCGGTGCCGCGGGTCGAGACCACCCCGGACAGCGAGCCCGGCGTGGACTCCGCGGCGACGGCACGAACCACGTTGGTCGAAAAGAGGACGCTCAGGACGGCGACGACGGCAGCAGGGCGGGCCTGGAGACGGCTTCCGATTCGAATCCACGACGACATGACGGGGGGGATCATGCCAACTCCTCCTTCGAGACCGAAGACGCGCGTATTCTGCACCACACCGCGCCGGACCGCACTGTGGAGAACTCCCTAGACGGCCAGGGTCCAGGGTCCGGACAAAACCCGAGTCGCACGGCACCCGCCTAGGTAGTTTCTACGGGGTTCCGCCGTGTCCGACTCCTGCCGACGGCCCTACCTGCCGGCTCGCAGGTGGCGCTCGAGGGCGTCCTGCCAGGGCGGCAGGGGGGCACCGATCAGGGCGGCGAGGCGCGAGGTGTCGAGGACGGAGTAGGCCGGGCGCTTCGCTGGGCGAGGCATCTCGCCGGTTGAGATCGGGACGACCTCCGCGTCGGAGCCGACCAGGCGGACGATCTCGCGGGCGAACCCGTACCAGGTCGTGGCCCCGGAGTTGACCGCGTGCACGACCCCCTCGGCTCTCGCGTCGAGGAGCCGCAGCAGCCCGCTTGCGAGGTCCTCGGCGTACGTGGGACACCCGGCCTGGTCGGCCACCACCCGCAGCACGCGGTTCCCGCCGTCGAGCTGCCGGCGCACCGCGCCCACGAAGTTGCTGCCCTCGCCGTACAGCCAGGCCGTCCTGACGATGAGGTGTCGCCGCGCCCGCGCCGCGGCCACCTCGCCGGCGAGCTTGGTGCGCCCATACGCCGACTGCGGGCTCGTCGCCTGGCCCTCCCGGATCGGCGCGAGGGCGGTGCCGTCGAACACGTAGTCGGTGGAGATCTGGAGCAGCACGATACCGTGGCGATCCGCCGTCTCGGCCAACGTCGACACCGCACCGCCGTTGACGGCGGCCGCCTTCGCCTCGTCGCTCTCCGCGGCGTCGACCGCCGTGTAGGCGGCGCAGTTGACGATCGCGTCCGGGCTCGCGGCCTCGACGGCACGCCGCACGGCCTCGGCGTCGGTGATGTCGAGCTCGGGGAGATCGACGCCGACGAACTCGTGACCGAACCCTGGGGCGAGACGCTCGAGCGCCCGCCCGAGCTGTCCCCGGCTCCCGGTGATGAGGAGCCTCATGCCCCCACCCACCCGGTCGAGGGTCGAGAGTCGAGGGTCGAGGGTCGAGGACAGAAGTCGGGAGTTGACAGTCGACAGTCTCCCCCACCCAACCACCCAGAAGACCCGCCCGACCGGCTCGCAGCCGACGGCTTCAAACGGACTGCTCCTGGAGGGGGCCTGTGAACTGTCGACTGTGGACTGTCAACTTCTCTCCAGGGCCCCGGACCGCGATTTCCGATCACTTTCACCCCAGCCTCTCGCCGTACTGCTGCTCGTAGTAGCGGCGGAACTCGCCGTCGTGGTCCTTCAGCGGCTTCCACCACCACTCGTTCTCCACGTACCAGCGAACCGTCTCGGCGATTCCCTGCTCGAAGTCGACCCGCGGCCGGAACCCGAGGCCGCCCAGCTTCGACGCGTCGAGCGAGTAGCGGCGATCGTGCCCGACCCGGTCCTGGACCGGGGTGATGAGCGACTCCGGCCTGCCCAGGAGGTGGAGGATCTTGCGGGTGATCTCGATGTTCTCGCGCTCGTTGTCGCCCGCGACGTTGTACACCTCGCCGGGCGTGCCGTGCTCGAGCAGGAAGAGGATCGCCCGGCAGTGGTCGGAGACGTGCAGCCAATCGCGGACGTTCCGCCCGTCGCCGTACAACGGCAGCGCCTGGCCCCGCAACGCGTTGGTGACGAATAGGGGGATCAGCTTCTCCGGGTACTGGTACGGGCCGTAGTTGTTCGAGGCGCGCGTGATGATCACCGGCACGCCGTAGGTCGACCAGTAGGCGTAGGCCAGCCGGTCGCCGCCGGCCTTCGAGGCCGAGTACGGGTTGCGGGGGTTGAGCAGGCTCGTCTCGGTGAACGACCCGGACTCGATCGAACCGTACACCTCGTCGGTGGAGATCTGGACGAACCGCGCCAACCCGAGCCGGCGAGCCTCCTCGAGCAGCACGAGCACGCCCTTGATGTCCGTGTCGATAAAGTGGGCGGCGCCGAGCAGCGACCGGTCGACGTGCGTCTCGGCGGCGAAATTGACCGCCAGCGTGCACCCTACCATCGCGTCGTGAACCGCCTCCGGGTCGCAGATGTCGCCCCGTAGGACGCGATAACGCGGGTCTGCCTCGACGTCCCGGAGGTTCTCGAGCCGACCGGCGTAGGTCAGCTTGTCGAGGTTGACGACCTCCCAGTCCGGCCGCTCCGCGAGCACCAGGCGCACGAAGCTCGAACCGATGAACCCACAGCCGCCGGTAACCAGGATCCGCACGCTCACCCTGCCTTTCTGAACCCCGCGCCGCCGCCTCGGGCACCGGGGCCACGACGGCCCCCCTCGGCCGCGTGCACTAGCCTCGCCTCAACAGCCCGAGCAGGTACTCGCCGTAACCCGACTTGGCCAGCGGTGCGGCGATCCGGCGGAGGTGGTCGTCGTCGATGAAGCCCATCCTCCAGGCCACCTCCTCGGGGCAGGCGATCCGGAGTCCCTGGCGTTGCTCGACGACCTGGACGAAGTTGGAGGCCTGGAGCAGCGACTCGTGCGTCCCGGTGTCGAGCCACGCCGTGCCGCGCCCGAGCACCTCGACGTTCAGCTCGCCCCACTCGAGGTAGCGGGCGTTGACGTCCGTGATCTCCAGCTCGCCGCGAGGGGAGCGCGCCAGCGACTTCGCTACGGAGACCACGCGGTTGTCGTAGAAGTACAGGCCCGTGACCGCGTAGTTCGATCGCGGCGTGGCGGGCTTCTCCTCCAGCGAGATCGGGCGGCCGTCAGGGTCGAGGACGACCACGCCGTAGCGCTCCGGGTCGCGCACCCAGTACGCGAAGACAGTCGCGCCCGTCTCCCGGATCGCGACCCCCTGCAACAGTTTGGCGAGTCCCTGCGCGTAGAAGATGTTGTCGCCGAGGATCAGGCACACGCGCTCGCCGGCGATGAACTCGTCGCCGATCAGGAACGCCTCCGCAAGTCCTCCGGGACTCGGCTGCGGGGCGAATGTGATGGCGACTCCCCACTGGCTGCCGTCTCCGAGCAGGTGGCGGAAGAGCGGCGCCTCCTGGGGCGTCGTGATGACCAGGATGTCGCGAATTCCGGCCAGCATCAGGGTTGACAGGGGGTAGTACACCATCGGCTTGTCGTAGACCGGCACCAACTGCTTCGAAACTGCGATGGTGATCGGGTGCAGGCGAGTCCCCGCGCCACCAGCCAGAATGATCCCCTTCATCGAGCCTCCGGGCGCTCATTGTAGCGAACCCGGCCGATCGGAACCGGCGGCCGACGGGCCGTTCGAGGCAAACACGGATGCCAGCCTTCGTGCCCTGCCCCGTCCGCTCAGGCTGGAATACACTGCCATGCCGGCCGCTTGACCCTGGCCGTGGAGGCAACATGTCCAGCCCCGTGATCATCAACCCGCCCGACGAGCCGGCGACCATCGCCGACCGCGACTCCAACCTGATCCCGAACGGGAGCGAGGGTGAGGCGGTCCTGAGGATCGCCGACCACGTCGGCGCGATCCTCGATCTACTGCGCCTCGACCGCAACGACCCGAACCTCGCCGACACACCGTCGCGGGTCGCGAAGATGTACATGGAGATGTTCCACGGCCTCAAGGAAGGCGCCGAACCGGAGATCACCACCTTCCCCAACGAGGAGAACTACTCGGCCATGGTGATGGAGCGGGACATCCCGTTCTACTCGATGTGCGCGCACCATCTCGTGCCGTTCTACGGTCACGCCCACATTGCCTACATTCCCCTCAAGCACATCGTCGGCCTCTCCAAGATCCCCCGCGTCCTCGAGTTCTACGCCAAGCGCCCGCAGATCCAGGAGCGCCTCACCGAACAGGTGGCCGACTACCTGTGGGGAACGTTGGAGCCGCTGGGCGCCATGGTCGTCATCGAGGCCCGCCACCTGTGCGTGGAGATGCGCGGGGTCAAGAAGCCCGGCGCGCTCACGATCACCTCGGCGATCCGCGGCTGCTTCGAGGACCGCAAGGTGCGTGGGGAGTTCCTCGGCTTCCTCGGCCGCACGAAAGAGTGGTAGCGACCCGAACAGTGCGAGGCCCCGGTTGCTGCGCCGGGGCCTCGCGGATTCGACGAACGATCTTCGGAGCCTGCTAGAAGCCCACCTGAACCAGCACGTAAACCTTGGTGGCGCCCAGCAGTGCGTCGCCGCTCACGACCCGCTTCTGTTTCTCGTCGAACGGCTTTCCCGGCTTGACGCGGAAGGCATCCAGGGTCACCCGCTCCAGCGGCTTGTCGTCGGCGTCTTCGAGCAGGATGACCGCATTGACCGTTGCCCGCTTGTCGGCAACCGAGGTGCCGAGCACCTGGATCTGACAGTCGACCTGCTCGCCCGCCCTCGGGTCGCCGCCGGGGACCAGCACAATCCCGTCGACGCGGACACCGTCGATCTCGACGAAGAGGTTGATCGGCCTGCCCGAGGTGAACGCCAGGTCCGCCTGATACGGGTTCTCGACCGGCGTGTAGCTTCCAGGCTGTTGCGCCGCCGCCACACCGGCCGCCAGCACCACCAGCAGTACAACCGCCACCCGATGCATGCCGCCCCTCCTCGCAAAGGCGAACCGAGATCCGCCCAAAGAAAACCTGGTACTAGTCTACTTCACGACGTTCCCGACCCCGAATCCCGACCCGGAGACCAGGACGCACTCCGACAGCCTCGCGCCCTTGACCGCGACGACCTTGAGCTCTCCGAGCTGCTCTTCCTCGGCTCCCAGAACCTCGCCGGTGTCCGGGTCCTTGATCTGCTTGCCCATCTTGAAGACGCCGAACTTGTCGCCGACCTTCACACCGGCGTCCGACCCCAGGTTGATCAGGATCCTGCCGCCGTCGATGCTGGCGATCTTGCCCGCCACGCTGCCGACGACGGTGCCCTTTCCGGACGTGTCGATCGGGTGGTCGACGAGCTTGGCAGAGAGATCGTCGACGATGGGCCTGAGGACCTTGTCGAACATCCGGTCGTCGTCCACGCCTCCGCCAGTCCCGAAGACGAAAACCTTGGTCGCCGACTCCTCCCGGGTCCCTGAGTCGGCCCAGACGATCTCCCCGGTCTGCGTCGAAACCAACCGGCAGTCGAGCGCGGCGACGAACTTCTTCTTCTTGACGTCGAGCCCGACGCCGAAGCCGACGCGCGCCTTGTTCTCCGTCTCTCCGAACTCCGTGATGTTGCCGAACAGCATGTACTCGACGCCGATGAGCTTCCCGGCCTTGACCGCGGTCGCCGGGTCGATGTCGCCCGACAGCGACAGGTTCTTCTCCTGCATCAGCGCGTCGAGACGCTCGCGGTCGACGACGGTGAACTTCCCCGACTTGACCAGCGAGGTGATGAACATGTCCTGAGCAGCGCCACCCGAACCCCACCAGCGAGAGTTCAAGGCCTTGTGGCCGAACTCCAGAACCGCGATCCGCGGCTTGCCGCCGGCAAACGAAGTCTGGGCCACGATCACCGTCGCGACCAGTGCGGCGAGCCCCACTCTGTTCTTCATCGATTGACCCCCTTTCCGGTGTTGCACGGGCTCATTCTACACGGTGCAACGGGCTGTCAAGGGCCTGCCCGCCGTGCCTTCGACGGTCGACGACAAGGGCCCCGGCAATCCGCCGGGGCCCGCCATGTCTTCGCTCTTCCACCGACCGGTCCCGTGCCGGGCACGGGGGCCGTCACCGCCCGGGCTAGAGCTTCTCGGCCTCCATGCGCTGCGCCTTCAGAACGCAGATCGCCGCCATGTTGACGATGTCGTTGACCTCGACGCCCCGCTGCAGCACGTGGACCGGGGCGTGGATGCCGGCGAGGATCGGGCCGATCGCCTCGACCTGTCCGAGCCGCCACAACAGCTTGTAGGCGATGTTCGCCGAGTCGAGGTCGGGGCAGATCAGCACGTTGGCATCGCCCTGGATACGGGAGAACGGGTAGGTCTCCTGGGCGACCGTCGGCTCCACGGCGGTATCCGCCTGCATCTCGCCGTCGATGATCAGCTCGGGCCAGCGAGTCTTGGCGATCTCCACGGCGTTGCGCACCTTCACGGTGTTGGCGTCGTCATTCGAGCCGAAGTTCGAGTACGAGAGCATGGCGACACGAGGGACCACCTCGAAGTAGTTCTTCGCGACCGTGCTCGCCAGATAGGCGATCTCCGCGAGGTCTTCCGCCGTCGGGTTGAGGTTCACGGTCGTGTCGGCGACGAAGACCATGCGGTCTTCGAAGAGCAGCAGGTAGACGCCGACGACCCTCGTCAGCCCCGGGTAGGTGTGGTGGAACTGGAGCGCCGGCCGGATGGTCTCGGGGTAGTGCATGGTCAGGCCGGCGAGGAAGCCGTCCGCGTCGCCCGCTTTGACCATCATGTTGCCGAAGTAGACCGGGTCGCGCATGGCCTTGATCGCGTCCTCTGGGCCGACGCCGCGACGGCACCGCATCTCGTGGTACTTCGCCACGTACTCGTCGAACTTCGGCGAGTTCCGCGGACTGACCACCTCGACCTTGTCCCTCGGCACCTCGAACTCGGTGAGCAGTGCGCCGATCTCCTCCTCGTTGCCCAGCAGGACCGGCTTGCAGATCCCCTCCTCGATGAGGACCTTGGCGGCGCGCACGATCTTCGGGTGGCTGCCCTCGGCGAACGCGACCCGCTTGGGCGCGGCCTTGGCGCGGTCGAGGACCACGTGCATGACCTGCCGGGTGCGGGACAGCCGGTTCTCCAGCTCGCGGATGTACTCCTCCTTGGAGGCGTACGGCTTGCGCGCCACGCCGGTCTTGATCGCGGCTTCGGCGACGGCGGGAGCCTCCCACAGCAGCACCCGGTAGTCGAACGGCTTCGGGATGAGGTAGTCGCGGCCGAACTTGAACGGCTTGCCGCCGTAGGCCCGGACCACCGAGTCGGGGACGTCTTCCTTGGCCAGGCTCGCCAGAGCGTGCGCCGCCGCGAGCTTCATCGTCTCGTTGATCTCCGTGGCGCCGACGTCGAGGGCGCCGCGGAAGATGAACGGGAAGCCGAGGACGTTGTTGACCTGGTTGGGGTAATCCGAACGGCCGGTGCACATGAGGGCGTCGGTGCGGACCTCCAGGACCTCTTCCGGCGTGATCTCGGGATCGGGGTTCGCCATCGCGAAGATCAGCGGGTCCTTCGCCATCGTCGCGACCATCTCCTTGGTCAACATGCCTTTGGCCGAGACCCCGGCGAAGACATCGGCGCCGCGGACGGCGTCGGCCAGGGTGCGCGCGTCGGTTTCGCGAGCGAAGAGCTCCTTGTACGGGTTCATCCCCTCGGTACGCCCCTTGTAGATGACACCCTTGGTGTCCACCATCAAGAGGTTCTCGGCCTTGACACCGAGGCGGAGATAGAAGTTGGCGCAGGCGATGCCGGCGGCGCCGGCGCCGCAGAACACCACCTTGACCGTGTCGATGGGCTTGCCGACGATCTCGCAGCCGTTGATCAACGCCGCGCCGGAGATGATCGCCGTGCCGTGCTGGTCGTCGTGGAAGACCGGGATGCCCATGGTCTTCTTGAGCGTCTCCTCGATCTCGAAGCACTCGGGGGCCTTGATGTCCTCGAGGTTGATGCCGCCCAGCGTCGGCTCGATGAGCTGGCAGAAGCGGATGACCTCCTTGGGGTCGTGGGTTTCCACCTCGATGTCGAACACGTCGATGTCGGCGAAGCGCTTGAAGAGGACACCCTTGCCCTCCATCACCGGCTTGCCGGCAGCCGCACCGATGTCGCCGAGCCCGAGCACGGCGGTGCCGTTGGAGATCACCGCCACCAGGTTGCCCTTGTTGGTGTACTCGTAGACCAGCGACGGGTCGCGGTGGATCTCGCGGCACGGCTCGGCCACGCCCGGCGTGTAGGCCATGGACAGGTCGCGCTGGGTCAGGCACGGCTTGGTCGGGACAACCGACGTCTTACCGTGCCGCTTTCCGGTGTGGTAGGCCAGCGACTCTTCACGGGTAACCTTTGTACTCATCGGCGTCTCCTTCTCCCCTCGGGCCAGCTAATGAAAGAACTCACAAAGTCAGGTTACCCGAGGGCCGGTCAGCGGTCAAGTGGCGACCAACAGAAGCTCTTTAAGGTCAGTTATTTGCGTAACCACACCGAGATCACCCGTGGACGCGGTCGGCCAGAGGCCGGAGCGCGGCCGCGGCCAGAGTCCGCCTCCGCTCGTGGCGCGCGATCGCGAGGTCGACGAGCGTCGCGACGAGGTCCGGGTATGGGACCCCGGACAGGGCGAGCAGGCGCGGGTACATCGAGATCGAGGTGAATCCCGGGATCGTGTTCAGCTCGTTGACCAGGATGCGACTGTCGCGCCGGTCGAGGAAGAAATCGACCCGGGCCATCCCCTCGCACGCCAGCGTGCCGAAGGCCTGCACCGCGAGGGCACGGACCGCATCGGCCTGGGCAGCGTCGAGCGGGGCCGGCGCGAGGAGCCGGCAGGAGTCGTCGAGGTACTTGTCGGCATAGTCGTAGAACTCGTGGCCGGGGACGACCTCACCCGGGACGCTGGCGAACGGCGGATCCGTCCCGAGCACCGCGACCTCGATCTCCCGCGCCGGGATGCCCTCCTCGACGATGACCACGTCGTCGTAGCCGAGGGCGCTGGCGACCGCACCGTCGAGCTGGTCAGACTCCTTGACCTTGCTGATCCCGACCGACGACCCCAGCCGCGACGGCTTGACGAACAACGGCATGCCGAGCGCCAAACACCGCGCTCCGCATTCGGCCCGCGAGTTTGCCCACTCCTTGGCGGTAACCACGGCGAACCGCGGCGTCGGCAGCCCGGCCTGCTCGAACAGGCGCTTGCTCAGCACCTTGTCCATGGTCACGCCGGACGCGGTGACGCCGCACCCGACGTACGGCAGGTCGAGCATCTCGCACAGGCCCTGGATCGTCCCGTCCTCCCCGAACGGCCCGTGGAGGATCGGCGCGACCACGTCCACCGAGCCGTCGAGCAACCGCGGGTCCAGGCGAACCGCGCCCTCGAAGGCGACCACCCGGTCGGAGCGCCCGCCGCTGTCGCGCAGCACCCGGGCGGCGGTCTCGGCATCGGCCCAGCGCCCCGCACGGTCGATCGCCATCGGCACGATCTCGAATCGCGCGGGGTCGAGCGCCGCGGCGACCGAGCCGGCCGAGACGACGGAAACCTCGTGCTCGCCGGACCGCCCGCCGAATACGAGGGCGATTCGCCGCCTGGTCGCCATCGGCTCAGTCCTTCCAGAGCTTACGGAAGCTGCCGAGAGCGTTTGAGAACGGACCGCGCTTCTTGTCGTCGACGATCTTGTCCAGCTCACCGGCATCGAGGTAGATGCCTCCGCAGTCTGGACACAGCTCGATTTCAACGCCACCGAGAGAGGTCGGCGTCATCTTCTGCCCGCACTTCGCGCAGTGCATGAAGTGCAGCTCCTTCAGCCGCGCGCGCTCCTGCTCGGCCTGCTGCTCCCGGTGCTCTTCGCGCAGCGCCTTGATGCGGTCCAGTTCCTTGCGCAGGAAGTACTCCTGCTCGTTGTCGCTCGGCTTGTCGATCATCGACTCCTCCTTCGCGGGATATATCGTACCGGAACTCGAGCTGATAGCTCACGGTTGACAGTCCTCCTTCGTACGGGCCGACAGTTCCCCCTCACCCACCCGTGACAGCTTCCTCAGGGGAGCTGTCGGCTGCAGTCCCTCAGCGCCAGCCGCGGCCGTTGCCCGCGAGCCAGTCGGGGAGGTCGCGCAGGTCGAACAACACGGCCAGGGCGCCCGCCGCCCGCATCCTCGCCGAGGACGTCGCGGCGCTGCGAACCGCCACAACCGGGATTCCGGCATTGCGCCCGGCGGCTGCGTCGACCTCCATGTCGCCGACCAGGAGCGACTCGCCGGGTTGCACCCGGAGGGCGCCGAGCGCCGGGCCGAGCGCCCGTGGGTCTGGCTTGCGCGCGCCGCTCGCGTCCGGACCGCTGACGTGGGCGACCAGGCCGGCGAGCTCCCAATGATCGAGCCACCGGCGACATAGCCGGGCGGCCTTGTTGGAGACGACGGCGACCCTGCCGTCGGAAACCTCGTGGACGCGGGCAAGGACCGCGCGCGCCCCGGGCAGCGGCGGCGTCTGGGCGAGGAAGCTTCGCTCGTACGCGGCCGAATAGTCCCGTCCGACCGCCAGAGCCAGGTCCGGCCCGGCCTCCGGGCCGACGGCGTCGCGGATCAGCGCCGCGGCACCCCGCCCGACGTGACGGTGGACCCAGTGGAGGGAATGCTCGGCGAGCCCCTGCTCGCGGAGGGCCCGGTTGAGCGCCCGCGCGATGGCGTCGAACGAGTCGGCCAACGTCCCGTCGAGGTCGAAGAGCACTGCCCGCGGCCACCGGGGCTCGGTGGCGGTGCCCCTCACGGGAGCGTGCCGCCCTTCTCGCCAGGAGCCGGACCGGGTCGCGGCGGAGTCGCGCCGGGCATGGCGACGTCCGGGTCGAGCTGGTCGAGGCGCACCGGATCCAGTCGTGTCGTGACCTTGGCCGGCGGCGAGACGCGGATCGCGCCGGCCTTGCCCGGCGTCAACTCCACGGCGAGCGCCTCACCCTGCAGAAGGGTCTGCTCGGCCCGGCCCGCAACGGCGACGCGCAGGGCGTTGGTTCCGGCCCGTACCGTCACCAACCGCGAGGGAGCGGTCTCGGGCAGCTCGATCGTCCCCGTACCGAACAGCGACCAGTCACCCTCGGCACGCAGGCGCCAAGCGGGCGAGAAGCATGGTTGCCCGGCCGCCGGCGGCGACAGCACGACGGCCTCGACGTAGCGATCGCGGGTGAGCCTCCTGAGCTTCGGGCTCCGCCACGACCTGGCGAGCAGGACGTCCTGGCCGGGGATGGGGCGCTCCACGACGTAGACCACGTCGCCGTCGGGTCGCAGCGACCGCCCGCACGCCGGCGCCTCGCGGGCCGGCACGATCGCGAAACCGGCGGAGCGCAGGAGGTGCTTGGCGTGCGGCGCGAACCCCTCGTCGTAGACCACCGTCGTGCGGTCGGCCAGGTAGTGGGCGCGCACCCACTCGAGAGCGGCCCAGGGCGGCGCGGCCTCCTGCCGCAGGCGATACACCGGCAGGGTCCTCGCCGTAACGGCGATCGCCCAGACGACAACCACCGCGGCGGCCGCGCACCTGACGGCACGCCGGTCGCCGGCGACGCTCCCGGCCGCCAGGAGCAGCAGGAACGGCATCGCCGGCAGGACGTAGCGCACCGAGGTCGTGAAGTTCAAGGTGAAGACGGCGAGCACGAGGTAGCCGAGGCCCGACGCGGCGGCCACGGCCGCCAGCCTCCCGCGGCCGGCCCGCACCCAGCGCCACGTTCCCCACCCGACGAGAAGCCACATCGCGATTGCCGGGTTGCGCCCGCCGAAGGGGCGGACGAGCCAGTGCTCCACGATCTTCCCGAGGGGAGCCTGCGGCAGCCGGTAGCCGACCTCGACCTCGGTGACCCACCGCTGCGCCTGCTGTGCGGCGCGGACGAATCGCTGCGCCCCCGTGAGCAGCACCGCCGGCGCCCAGAACACGACACTGACGGCCACTCCCGCGAGCGCGGCGAGGCCGATCCAGCGCCACTTCCCCGCCCGCGCCGCCCGCGCGACCACCGCGATGCCGACGAGCAGCGACGCCGCAGCGACTTGAGGGCGCACTGCCATGCCGGCGGCGCACACGGCGGCGGCCAGGGGCATGGCGCGGGGCTCGTCCCATGCCCGGACGAGGAGCAGCACGGTCGCGACCGCCGCCGCCGCACCCAGGACGTCCGACAGCCCGACGTTGGCGTTGAAGGCGAAGGCCGGCGTGACTGCCAGCAACCCGCCCGCGGCCGCGGCAGGACCAGGCTGGGCGCCGAGTCTCCGCGCCAGCGTGTAGACCCAGACCACGGCCATGACGGCCGCCACGATCCCGACGAGCTGAAGCGCCAACAACGGGTCGCCGACCAGGAATCGGGCCGCCCGCCCGGCAGCCACGTAGGCAGGGTAGCCGGGTGGGTGCGGCAGATGGGCGCCGACGTCGTAACGGTCGAGCGCTCCTTGGAACAGCACCTCGTCCCATTCGAACGGGCTCGCCGGCCGCAGCACGAGCAGCGCGAGACCATACGCTGCGCAGGCCAGGGCGAGCCAGGCGACATCGGGCCGTCCGCGCAACGACTCCCGCCAGCTCGACGCCGATCTCAGCAAGGGCATCCCGCCTCCTGCTCGGCGGCGAGCGCCGGCCGGCGCCGCCATCGACGCACCGCCTGCACGAGGCTACGGCACCCGCGGTCCCGGGCTGAAGATCGGGCAGCCGGCGCGTGCGGCGCCACCGTGCTGCGTTCCCTCACGAGACCGGCCGGAACAGCATCGGTTTGAGCAATGCGTGCAGGTAAGCGGGAGCCCGGAGCACGATGGCACCCGCCGCGCCCGGGGCCAGCGTGACATCCCGGCAGCTCCCGCGCTCCACGACCGTCGGGGGCGATCCCGGCTTTTCGAGCGTCACGGGGAACGTCAGCGGGCACACCTGCGTCGACAGTGCGGGCCCGCCGCCGAGCTGGACGCGGCCGGGGCCCCACAGGACCAGTCCCCTCTCCTCGGAGTGGAACCCCGGCGAGAACAGCGGGCCGGGACCGGACGGCGCACGCTGGACCGTGCACCGCGCGTAGCGCCCCATCGTCAGTTGCCGCAGCGCGGCCGAGGGCCAGACCCGCTCGAACAACACCTCGGAGCCGGGAATCGGCCACGGCGTGATGAGCACCACGTCGCCCCGGGGCCGGAGCTCCGCCGGGTAGACCCGGTCGCCTTCCACCAGCTCCGGGTTGAAGCCGGCGCGGCGCAGCACGTACTGGGCGTGGGGCCTGAAGACGCCGTCGAAGACCACGGTCGTCCGCCTCGGATCGTAGTGCTCCGTCACCCACGTGAGCGCCGACCACACCGGCGCCGGCTCGCGACGCTTGGCGAGCACCGGCCATCCCCAGCCGAGGCCCACACCGGCCCAGGTCACGAGGGCAACCCCCAGGACTGCGCGGACCCACCGCCCGCGAGTCGCCAGCACGCCTCCCGCGAGCAGCGCGGCGAGCGCCAGGGTCGGCAGCACGTAGCGGACCGAGGCGTTGAGGTTCATCGCGAAGGCGGCGCTGACCACGTAGACCAGCGCCGTCCCGCCCGCGACGACGACGAGCCGGCGGCGGCCGCTCCGCCACCACGCCACCGCACCGAGCGCGGCGAGGATCCAGAACGCGACCGCGGTCGGCGGGCTCCCGAGCGGATCGAGGAGCCAGTGCTGCATGACCTTGCCGAGCGGCGCGCCGGGCAGCCGGACCTTCTTCTCGACCTCGATCCAGTACCTCGAATGGTCCGCGAGCGCAGCGCGGAATCGCTCGGGGCCGGTCGCCAGCACGGCCGGCAGCCAGATGGCCGCGCTCACCGCCACACCGACGCCGAGCGCGACCGCGAGAGGCTTCCAGGCGCGCCGCCGAACGCCGACGAGGACCGCTGCCAGCCCGATCGGAAGCAGCGCCGGGATGAGCTGCGGCCGGACGCCGAGGGCGAGGGCCGCGACTCCGGCCGCAACCGGGAGTCGGCGTGGCTCGTCGACCGCTCGCAGGCACGCGAGCATGGCGGCGAGCAGGCCGGCCGTGGCCGGCACGTCGCTCAGCCCGACGTTGGAGTAGAACAGGAACGCCGGCATGGCGGCCAGGACGCCCGCCCCCGCGAACGCCGTTGTTCTCTCCGCACCCTCAGTCCGAGCCAGAGCGAAGACCAGGAGCAGCGCCCCCAGCGCGCACGCCACGGTGACCAGTTGCAGCGCGAGCTGCGGGTCACCGACCGCCAGACGGAGGAGGCCTGCGGCCCCGACGAAGGCCGGGGCCCCGGGCGGGTGCGGCGAGTGGCGGGCGACGTCGTAGCCGTCGAGGGCGCGCTGGTAGAGCACCTCGTCCCACTCGAACGGCGACGCCGGCCTGAGCACAGCCAGGACGACGCCCACGGCGCCCCACCCGACCCAGGGCGCCAGCCGTTCCAGGCGAAGGTCGTGCCTTCCGTTCGGCGACCGTTCTTCCGTCACCACTTCTTCGCTCTCCGTCTTCTTCGCTCTCCGTCCCACCCGGGCGTGCCGGCGAGGACTCGCCGATGCGATCCGGGCAGCCACCGCGACCTCCCGACGGGTCTGCGGGGTCTACGAATTCATGCCGGCCAACCGTTGATGAGGCATCGTATTCCACCCTGCGCTGGAGTCCCTGCGCAGGGCCGGGCCCCCGCAGCGATCGCACCGTGCGGCACCCTCAGCCCGGGCCACGCCCCACCCCGCCGATATCAGCCTCGCTCTCGCCGGCGGCATCCCCGTGCCCGCCCTGGAGGACCCGGAAGACCGCGATGCGGCGCACCGAGGCGCCGAGGATCCGCACGTCGGCGCCGGCTCCGACGCTGGCCGGCGAGTGGGCATCCGGGAGCCCGAGAACCAGCAGGTTGTCCCTCGCGACCGCGGCCGCCGGGATCGTGACCGAGTAGTCGGCCATCGCGTTCTCGATCGCGAGCTCGGCGACCGGGCTGCCGTTGACCGTCACCTGCAACCGCTGCCGGCCACGGCCCCCGGTGCGAAGCTCGAGGAGCAGCGACGTGGGCTCGTCGAGGAAGAACCGCACCTCCGCCCGGTGGCCGACCGTCCAGCGGAAGCTCCTCTCGGGGCCAGCCCAGCCCGCGAGGAGGAAGCGGTCGGCGTCGCGCGACGTCAGGTCGAGGTCGAACGCCGGCTCGAGGGTGATCGGCTCGAAGCGCAGGGCGCGCCCCCGGGCCCGGTCGAGCGCCGCACGCTGCGCGGGCCGCTTCGGGAGGAACTCCATGCGGCCGACCCCGGGGTACGTGATCTCGGCGACGGGCGGTCCCACGAGGCCGTGAAGGCGCCTCACGGTCTCCACCGGGAGCAGGTCGGCGTACACGATCATCCCGCAGAAGTCGTTGAGCAGGAAGAAGTCCTCCAGGAAGCGCGACTCCGGCTCCAAGAGGTCGCGCCGCTGCCGGGTGGCCGACCAGGACAACGGCAGACCGTTCGGCACGAACAGGTGCTGCCAGCCGGCGGCGAGGAACGGCTCGACCTGGTCGGGGTGCAGCCGCCCGAAGTAGTGCCCGACCACCTTCTTGTCGTGGAACTGGCGGAGGGCGGAGATCCCCGCCTGCCGCAGGTAGTAGGGGCACAGCTCACCGGTCGCGACGCCGTTCCCGGCTGCGATGCAGAACGGCCACTCGAGGACGGCCTCGCCGGGCACGGCGCGCACTGTCGCCATGAACGTCTCGAAGGCAGCGTCGGGAACGAACGCGGGCCGGCGGCGCAGCGGCCCCGAGTACGCCGTGACGGCCTCGGCGGCGAGCAGCGCGAGCATGGCCCCGGCAGCCAGCGCACGCTGTCCCTTCCAGCCCTGGCGCGGCAGCCCGAGCGCGAGCAGGCAGAGCACCGTCGGGTAGACCAGGGAGAAGCGGCCGCCGACGCGCACGAACGAGAACCAGGGGACCAGGCGAAACCAGCGGAGCGTGGTCTCGTTGAGGGCGAGCAGGCCGCAGAACAGCGCCAGCAACGGCGCGACGGCGCCGAGCCGGTGCCGGCTCGCCCACAGGCCGGCCGCGCCGACCAGTACGATCGCCAGGCCCGGCTGGGCGACCAGGGTGCCCTCCGGGCTGTCGCCCACGAGCCGCCCGACCCAGCCCGGGTCGACACCGGGCAGGATCGGCAGGAGGAGACGGGCCGGAGAGGCCCACCAGAGCGCGTCCTGGAAGTTCGAGAAGTCGAAGCTGCGCGCCGACAGGGCGATGTGGCCGACGACCGGGAGGTAGACCGCCAGCGCCCACGCCCCGGCGACGGCCAGGGCGATCGCGGTCCCCCGATGGCCCCGCAGGTCCTCGCGCAGCCCGGACGACCAACCACGGAGGCGGGACCAACCGAGGGTCCAGCCCCCGCCGGCCCGGACCCAATCGACCGCGACGGCCCAGGAGATGGTGAGCAGGAACGACGCGATGGAGATCCCGGCGATGTAGCCGACGTCGAGGCCGAGGGCCAGCAGCAGGAGCGCGACGCGCGCGAGCAGCAACCGTCCCGGCCAGACCCGGCGATCCCACAGTCGGCGTGCCAGGAGGAAGTCGACGACCAAGCCGAGCGTCGTCCAGTGCAGGAAGGCCATCCCCGCCTGTCCGGGAAAACGCCACAGCGCGCCGAAACTGCAGAAGGTGACGGCGAAGGCGACGCCCGCCGCGCGCGCCCGCCCCTCCTCCTCGAGCAGCAGCAGGTACACCCCGAGCATCGTCACGGCGAGCGAAAACAGGAGGTAGAGCTGCAGCCAGGGACCGGAGCCGAAAAGGCGCAGGAGGACGGCCTGGAAAAGGTCGCGCTCGACGGCCCAGGGTTGGAAGAGCTGGTTGGAGCCGAGCGGGTAGAGCGTCTCGTCGTTGACCAGGTCGAGGTGGGGCAGCGGGAGAAGACGGAAGTTGTGAGCGACGTAGTAGCCCTGGTAGCCCCACAGGTTGACGTCACCGACCCCGAGGATCGGGTGGCGGAGGTCCGGGAGGACCGTGGCGGACACCAGCGTGAGGCCGAGCAGCGTCAGGACGGCGACCGGCGCGTGGGCTCGCAGCCACTCGGGACGCCTGCCCGTCGTCATCCGCTCCTCGGCCACGTCGCAGAGTTTACGCGCCCGCGGGCGAAGTCGTCTCGCCGCGCCGGGCGAGGACGGCGCCGCGGGTTGAGGTATGGTTGCGTTCGCATGGCCGAGGCACCCGACTCCCACCGGCAACCGCGAATCGCCGTCGTCATCCCCTGCTACGACGAGGAACCGACGATCGCCAAGGTGGTGCACGACTTCCGTGCCGCCATGCCCGAGGCCGACATCGTCGTCTTCGACAACGACTCGTCCGACCGGACCGCCGTGGTGGCCCGGGCGGCAGGCGCGCGAGTCCTCGCCGAGCACCGCCGGGGCAAGGGGTTCGTCGTGCAGTCGATGTTCCGCCGGGTCGACGCCGACGTCGTCGTCATGGTCGACGGTGACGACACCTACCCGGCCGACGCCGTGCGGGCGCTGGTCGAGCCGGTCCTCCGGGGCGAGGCGGACATGGTCGTCGGGTCGCGCCTGCAACGGGGCGCCGGGAGCCAGTTCCGGCTCGTCAACCGGTTCGGCAACCGGCTCCTCCTCGGGGTGCTGAACGCGGTCTTCCGGGTGCGCCTGACCGACCTCTTGTCCGGCTATCGCGCCTTCTCGCGGCGGCTGGTGCGGGCGCTCCCGCTCGCCGGCGGCGGCTTCGAGATCGAGGCGGAGCTGACCATCAAGACGCTGCAGCGCGGCTTCGTCATCCGCGAGGTCCCGGTTGCGCTCACGCAGCGCCCGCCGGGCAGCCACTCCAAGATTCGCATCCTGCGCGACGGCCTGCTCATCCTGTGGACCATCCTCGCACTGTTCCGCGACTACAAGCCGCTGACCTTCTTCGGTGCCAGCGGGCTCGCCCTCGTCGCCCTCGGGCTCGTGCCCGGCGGCGTCGTCGTCGTCGAGTTCGCCCGCACCGGCTTGGTGGGACGGCTGCCGTCGGCGGTCCTCGCCGTCGGCCTGGTGCTCGCCGGCGTGGTCGTGGGCGCAGTCGGGCTCGTGCTCCACGCGACCGCGCGCCGCTTCCAGGAGCTCGAGGTCCTCGTCCACCGCCTCGCGCACGACGAGACCGACCAGGCCGACCGGGGCTGACTACTCGGGATAGAGGAGGTGCTCCCGGCGGGAGCCCCGGAAGCGCAGGCAGTGCGCCTCCCACTCGGCGAACGGCCACACGGCGTCCGCTCCACCCTCGATCACCTCGCGGGCGGCCGGGCTCCCGGTGAGCAGGTCGATGGCGGGCACGTCGGCGACGAACTCGTAGGCCTCCCGGCGCCAGGCGAACCGCTCAGGGTCGACCTCGCGCGCGGTCCGCAGCAACACCACCCCGGTCGCCAGGGGCCGCAGTGCCGCCCGGTCCGTGACGTGCCACTCCACGCCCCCGCACACCTTCCCAGCGTGCTTGTGGAACTCCGGACGAAAAAGGGTCGGCCGGAACCGCGAGCCGGGAAGCTCGAGCGCGTTGAGGCGCGCGGCCAGTTGCTCGGGGTCGAGCCAGGGCGCGCCGACGAGCTGGAACGGCCGTGTCGTGCCGCGCCCCTCGGAGAGGTTGGTCGCCTCGACCAGGCAGGCGCCGGCGTAGATCGCGGCGGTCGTCAGCGTCGGCATGTTCGGCGACGGCGCCACCCACGGCAGGCCGGTCTCGTCCCACCACTGCGGGCGCCGCCAGCCCCGGCACGGGAGCACGGTCAGCGCCAGCTCCGGGTGGCGCTCGGCCCGCAGCAGCAGGGCCAACTCGCCCAGCGTCATGCCGTGGCGCACCGGCGTCGGCAGCTCCGAGACGAACGATCGGCAGTCGTCCCGCACCGGGCCGCCCTCGAGGGCCAGGCCGCCGATGGGATTCGGCCGATCGCAGACGATGACCTCGACGCCGGCCCGCTCGCAGGCCGCCATCACGTGGGCGAGCGTCGCGGCGAAGGTGTAGTAGCGGCAACCGATGTCGGGCAGGTCGACGACGAGGGCGTCGAGGCTCTCGAGGTCCGCACGGCGCGGCGCCAGGGTGTCGGCCGACGCGCCGTACAGCGAAACCACCGGCACGCCGCCACCGGCCTCGGCACCGCCGGCGACCGCCTCCATGTCCTGCGCGACGCCCCACAGGCCGTGCTCCGGCGCGAACAGCCGCACCAGCGTCCCGCCGAGCCCGGCGGCGACCCGCCAGGCCGGGACCAGCTCGCCGGTCACCGCCGCCTGATTGGCCAGCACGGCGACCCGCCGCCCCCGCACCAGCCCCCCCTGCTCCGCGAGCACCTCGATCCCCGTCACCACCCGCTGCCCCATCCTTCGAGTATACCCCGGGGTCAGGTCTTGTACTATGTGGGTTAGCCCTGACGGCGAGCGCCCCTTCACCCCTGCATATACCCCGGGGTCAGGTCTTGTACTATGTGGGTTAGCCCTGACGGCGAGCGCCCCTTCACCCCTGCAGGCCGATGGCGGCGGCGCTATGCTCCCCGGGTGACCCGGCGTTCGTGGAATGCAGTGGCGATCTGCGCCGTGGCCGCGGCGGCGTGGGGCGCGGTCCTGCTCGCCATCGCCGACCGGCGCCTGGCCGGCGACGTGCGCGGGTTCATCCTGCCGGGTCTGCGCTGGTACCACAGCGCCGCGTTCGACGACATCGCGATCTTCGGCGCCCGCGGCTACGACGGCGAGTTCTACGCCATGCTCGCACCCGATCCCCTCCTGCTGCGCGAGGACACGGCGTGGGGGCTCGACTCCCCGATCTACCGGGCCCGCCGGGTCGGGGTCCCGCTGGCCGCCTGGCTGCTGGCCGGCGGCCACGGCGCGACCGCCATTAGGCTCTACCAGCTCCTCTGCTGGGGTCTCGCCCTGGTCGGGATCGGCGTCGTCGCGGCATGGCTGCGGGCGAGCGACCGCTCCCCGTGGTGGGCCCTGGTGCTGGCACCGTCGGCCGGGCTCGCTGTCTCGATCCTGCGGACCACGCCCGACGGTGCGGCGGCAGGCCTGATCGTGACGGCGCTCTTCCTCCACCACCGAGAGCGCCACCGCGCGGCACTCCTGGCGGTAGCCGTCGCGACGCTCGTCCGGGAGACCTCACTGCTCGCGGCACTGGCGATCGCCTGGAGCGAGTGGCGCGCCGGCCGGCGGCGTTCGGCGATCGCCTTCGGGCTCGTCCCGCTCGCTCTACTCACGGCATGGCAGGTACGGCTGATGCTCCGCTTCGGGTGGGGCGCCGGCGCTCCGTTCGACGTGGTCGAGCGTCCGCTCTCCTGGGTCGGGCCGAAGCTGCGGCAGATCGCCGACGTCTCCCCTCCCTGGCTGTCGATCGAGGTGTGGGCGACGCTGGCGGTTCTCCTCGCGATCGCCGCGTCGCTCGTGTTCCTCCTCGGGCGTTCGCGGACGGCCGCGGAACGGACCCTCCTGCTGTTCTCGTGCCTCGCGCTCGTCCTCGGGTGGAAGGTCTACGTCGAGGCCTTCGCCTCGGCGCGCGCCCTCGCCGTCATCCCGCCCCTCGCCCTGATCGTCGCCGCCGCCGGGCCGGGCCTGGCGCGACGGCTCGGGCTCGGCGCCGCCGTGGCGTGCTCCGCCGTCGCCGGGGGGCTGCTCGTCCGCCAGATGCTCCTCGAAGCGCGAACGCCGACGATACCGATCCGCATCGCCGCAAACGTCGCCGCCCCCGCCGGCGTGCTCGCCAACAGCCTCCCCGCGGACCTGCACGGCACCGTTCGCAGCGGCGACGGCTCGCTGGCGATCGAGCCGTTCGTCCACGATCCGCCCGGCGGTCCCACCCGACGTCGCACGGACCTCGAGGTCGCCGCCGAGACCCCCGCCGCCGTCGTCTTCGAGCTCCTGCGCGCGGACGGCCGGAACTACCCGTGGCCGTGCCGGATCCGCCTCGAGGCCGGCCAGACCGCGCGCCTCGCGGATGCGCCGCAGCGGCTGTTCGGCTCGAACGGGTCGTTCGGCCTGCGGGTGTCGGCCGAGAGCGGCGCGGCGACGCTGCGCTGGCGGGTCCGCGACGACCGCCCGGGCGCCGTCCTGCCCCCGTGGTCCGCGCCCTTCGTCCTCGACTCGGAGGCCAGATCGCCATGACGGCCGGCCGCCGGTCGGCCGTCGCGGCGGACCTCCCCGGGTCCGGTCGAGCTCGCCCGCGGAACGTCGTTTTCGCCGTGCTGCTGCTCGTCTGGGCCGCGTTCCTGGCGGCTCATGCGGGGCCGTTTGCCTCGGGGTCGGACCAGTCCGGCTACCTGAACATCGCGCGGCTCCTCGCAGAGGGCCGGGTCGCGGAGCAGGTGCGCGAGATCCAGGGCGTTCCGATGCGCCGATTCGATCCGTGGTGCTTCACCCCGCTGGGCTTCCGCCCCGGCCCCGACCCCGACGTGCTGTTGCCCGCGTACCCGTTCGGCCTCGCGCTGCACCAGCTCGCGGCCTCGCGGCTCGTCGGCCTCCGTCACGCCGCCGCCCTGGTCGACGTGGGGGCCGGCACCCTGATGCTCTGGCTCCTCTACCGGCTGGGGAGGTCGTTCGGGCTGACCCGGCCGTGGGCCGCAGCCGCGACGGTCATCTTCGCCGCCTCGCCCCTGACGATCCACTTCTACACCTGGGCGATGAGCGACGGGGTGGCGACCACCTGGTGCACGGCCGCCGTCCTCTTCGCGCGGAAGAGCTCGAAGGACGCGCGCTACGCTGCGCTCTCGGGACTGGCCCTCGGGATCGCGGTCCTGGTCCGGCCCACCGACGTCCTGGTGATCCCCGCCATCGTCGTCGCGATGAGGTGGACGCGAGGCTCGGCGCTCTGGCTCGTGGTGGGAGCCGCACCCGCCGTCATCGGGCTTGCGGTCTACGACGTGATCCTGTTCGGCAGTCCCTTTTACACCGGGTACGGCGACATGGGTCGGTTCTTCGCCTGGAGTCACTTCTGGCCGCGCGTGATCCACTTCGGCCGGTGGCTCGGACGGTTCTGGACGCCCCTGGCGCCGCTGCTGTTCCTCGCGGTCGTGCCGCGCGCGCTGCGCGGCGATCGCCGCGCCCTCACGCTCCTGGTGTGGTTCGGCGCGTTCGTCGTCTTCTACGCGTTCTACCGGTTCTCCAACGAGGCGTGGTGGTACCTCCGCTTCATCATGCCGGGCCTCCCCGCGTTCCTCCTCGGCGCCGTGTGCGAGGCGAGGCAGGCAGCACTGTGGGTGGCAGCCAGGCGGCCGGCGACCCCCCGGCTCCGGCAGGCGGGCGCCGTCGGCCTCGTCCTCGCCGGGCTCCTGGCCGTCGGCTCGTCTCTTCGCTGGGTGCGCCACTACTCCGTCCTCGAGCTGGGCCGGGGCGAGAAGGCCTACCCGAAAGGGATCGCCTGGATGGAGCGGCACGTCGAGCCCGACGCGGTGATCGTCTCGATGCAGATGTCGGGCGCGTTGTTCTTCTACTCCAGGCATCCGATCGTGCGCTTCGACATCGTCACGCCCCGGGACCTCGAACGTCTCCTCGCGACCACGCGACACGCGGGCACGCCGGTCTATGCCCTGGTCTTCGAGTTCGAGGTCGACACGCTCCTCGAGCGCTTCCCGGGTGTCTTCGAGGACTTCGGCCAGTCGGGACGCTCGCGACTCTTCAGGCTGGCCCCCGGCGCGCGCCCTCCGAGTCGGAGGGAACCAGGGTAGATCCGGGCGCGCGATAATGGCTCCGCCGCGCCGCGGCGCGACGGGAGGCGACGGTGATCGATCTCGCGACCTTCAAGGGCTTCGTTGAGCAGGCCAACCCGCACACGGTGTTCGCCCCGCTCGGGATCCGGGTGGTCAGCTACGAGGTCGATGCGTTCCAGGTCGCCATCGACGTGGACGAGCGCCACTTCCAGCACCTCGGCGTCGTCCACGGCGGCATCTACGCCCTGCTCGCCGAGTCGGCCGCCTCGATGGCCGCCGCGCGCAGCGTCGACATGAGCAAGCACGTCGTCGCCGGCGTCGACCTCAACGCCACCCACCTCAAGCCGAAACGGTCCGGCACGGTCACCGCGACCGCGCGGCCGATCTACCGCGGCCGGAGCACCCACGTCTACGGCATCGACCTGACCGACGAGGAAGGCGACCTGGTGTGCGTGTCGCGCTGCACGATCGCGGTGCGGGCGAGGAAGTAACCCGCCTTCGGCTCTCGACCCTCGACTCTCGACTCTCGACCGGGTTGGCAGGGCGCCTGGATGGGGTGCGGGGGAGTCTCTCGACTGTCGACTCCCGACCGGCCTCTCCCTAGACCATCTTGAGGAGGTGACCCATCTTGTGCTTCTTCGCCTCGAGGTACTTGCGGGTGTGCTCGGTGGGAGGCACCTCGAGAGGCACGCGCTCGGTGATCTCGAGGCCGTAGCCGCCGAGCGCAACGTACTTCGCGGGGTTGTTGGTCATCAACCGCATCTTGCGGACGCCGAGGGCGCGCAGGATCTGGGCGCCGACGCCGTACTCGCGCTGGTCGGGGCTGAACCCGAGCCGCTGGTTGGCCTCGACCGTGTCGGCGCCGCCGTCCTGCAGCTCGTAGGCGCGCAGCTTGTTGGCCAGGCCGATGCCACGCCCCTCCTGGAGCAGGTAGAGGAGCACCCCGGCATGCTCCGCCGCAATGCGCTCGAGAGCGGTCTCGAGCTGGGCGCCGCAATCGCAGCGGGCCGAGCCGAAGACATCGCCGGTCAGGCACTGCGAGTGCACGCGGACCAGGCACGGCTTCTCGGGGTCCGGCTCGCCCATGACCAGTGCGATGTGCTCCTCGCTGGTCACCGTCGAACGGAACGCGAACACCCGGAAGTCACCGTAGCGGGTCGGCAGCACCGGTGCAGCGACGCGCTCGACCAGACTCTCGTGCCGCATCCGGTACGCGATCAGCTCGCGAACGGTGACGACGCGGAGGCCGTGCTCGGAGGCAAACTCGAGGAGCCGTGGCAACCGCGCCATCGACCCGTCCACGTCCATCACCTCGCAGATGACCGCCGCCGGGAGCTGCCCGGCGAGCGTCGCCAGGTCGACGGACGCCTCCGTGTGGCCGGCCCGCTTGAGGACCCCACCCTTGCGGGCGCGGAGCGGGAACATGTGCCCGGGCCGGATCAGGTCCGCCGGCTTGGTCGCAGGGTCGAGCAGCGCCGCGACCGTCGTCGACCGGTCCGCCGCCGAGATTCCCGTCGTCGTGTGGTGTCGCGCCTCGACGGAGACGCAGAACGCGGTCTGGTGCGGCGACGTGTTGTGTTCAACCATCGGCGGGAGCTGGAGCTCGTCGCAGCGCTCCTCGGTGAGCGCCACGCAGATCAGGCCGCGCCCGTGGGTGGCCATGAAGTTGATGGCGTCGGGCGTGACCGCCTCGGCCGCGATGGCCAGGTCGCCCTCGTTCTCGCGGTCCTCGTCGTCGACGATGACGACGAAGCGACCGCGGCGGAACTCCGCCGCGGCCTCTTCGACCGTCGAGAACGCTGGATGCTTGACGCCGTCGACCATCACCGGCCGTACTCCCTTACTTCGCCGGCGCCGCCGCCGGTTGCTCGGCGACGATCTTGAACGGGATCTTCGCGATGTGCGTGAGGTTGCTCGACGCCTCCTTGAAGGTCACGTCGAACCTGAAGTCGCCGGGCTTCTGGAGCTGCGGCAGCGGCACGCCCAGGAAGTACAACCCCGTTCCCGGCAGCTCGTTGGGGGCGTGCTGGCCGAGCGGCATCTGCTGTACCGGCTTGTCGCCGACGAAGAGCTGCAGCGAGAGGTCGAACTGCTTCGGCTTGCCGTCCTCGCCGAGCGGCGGGCGGACGACGAAGACGAACAGGTCGAAGCTCTGCATCTCGCTCGACATGTAGGTGTCCACCGGCCGTGGTACGGCGTGCCATCCGCCGATGTTGTACGCGTGGCCGAAGCCTGTCGGGTCCTGGCGGACGTCGACCGTCCAGTAAAACGGCGAGAGCTGCGTGCCCTCGGTCAGGAGCGGCGGAATCGTGCCTTCGATCGGGGTCACGGCCACGACCTCGGTTCCGGCGAGCAAGGCGATCTCTCCCGCCCAGGCTCCGGGGGCGAGCTGGACCGCGAACTCGTAGGCCCGCGCACCGCGAACCGACAGCGGCTGCACGTTGGCCACGAACGTCCCCTTCTCGGCACCCGATTCCGCATTCCTGATCCGCCCGATGGCCTGCGTCGCCGCTGCAACCGCATCGGGGAGCTGGATGTACACCCACAGCGCCTGCATCGACTCCCGCCGGAAGCCCCACGTGACGGCCTTCACCGCACCCTCCGGCCACTTCGCCGGCTCTGCGGTGAGGACGGCGAGCTGCGCCGGCGTCGCCGCCTTGGAGCCGTCGATCAGGCCCATCCGCGGCACCTCGGTGAGCTTGGGGTTGACCAGGTGCGCCTCGGGCATCAGGCCGAGGAGCCTGAGTGCCATGGCGTTGGCGGTGTTGGCCCGATCGAGGGCGAAGTCCTTCGCCCCGACCCGCGACTCGTAGAAGAAGAAACGGATCTCGTCGGTCTTGAAGTCCTTGCGGACCGCCTCGGGCAGGTCGGCCTTCCGGTACAGCCAGGCCTCGCCCGCCCCCCGGTCGTCCTCCCCGGGGTTCTCGATCCGCCCGACCACCGCGCCCGCCGGCGTGCCGGCGACCCCGGTGGGACGCCCGACGAGGATCAGGGTCTTGCCGCGGTCGCTCATGCTGCCACGCAGCTTCTCGGTGCCGAACTGCTTGTCGGCCGCCTCGACCTTGTAGTCGAAGTCGACCTTGAACTCGTTGCTGACACTCTCGAGGTTCGGGTCGCGCTTTGCCCAGAACAGCTCGATCCAGGCCTTGGCCTGAGCGTCGCTGGTGATCCCCTGGTATTCCTTCTTCTCGGCCTTGGTGAGCAGGAACCCGGCCGGCCCGTTCGACCAGTCCTTGTACTCCGGAGAGAGCTGGGCGGTCGCGACCGCGGCCGCGCCCCAGACGACAAGCGCCAACCACGCAGACTTCCTCATGTGTCGTTCCTCGTTTCCGCTCCGCGCGTCCGGCGGCGGAGCGCCCAATAATACACCCCCATCCACCGCCCACCCGGTCGAGGGTCGAGAGTCGAGGGTTGCCCCCGCACCCACCCGGGGGACCCGCCTACCCGGTCGAGGGTCGAGAGACTGTAGGCCGGTCGCTTGACGCTTGACACTGGACGCTCGACCGGGTGGGTGGGCGGTCAGAACGGGTTGCCGAAGGAGACGAAGAGCTCGCCGGACGACTCTCCCTTCAGACGGTCGAGCTTCCACCCGTACTCCACCCGGAACGGCCCGACGGGCGTCTCGACCCGCAGTCCGAGGCCGGCACCCCAGCGAAGGTCGTCCGCTCGCGCGTCGGTCCAGCCCGGCCAGACGTTGCCGCCGTCGACGAAGACGCTGCCGCCGACCGCGGAGAACAGCGGGAAGCGCCACTCGAGGTTCGCAATCAACTGGCTGGCGCCGCCGATGGTCCGGCCCTCGTCGTCGAAGGTCCCATCGGCGCCGAGCTCGTCCGTGGGGAAGGCCCGGTGCGTGATGCGGCCGCCGGCGAAGAAGCGGACCGCGATGGGGAGCCGCAGGTTGTCCGCCGGACACGGCTCGGTGCACTCGTTCCGCGGATGGATCGCCCCGCTCCGCAGCGACCCGGCCAGCACGCCCCCGGCCAAGGGCGTGAAGACAGCCACCGACGCAGTCGCCTTGTCGAAAGGCGAATCGGCCTGGAAAATCTCGAACGCCTCCTGGAACGCGAGCATCGCGTAGATACCGCGGGTCGGGGTGAAAAGGTCGTCGCGCGTGTCCCACTCGAGGGTCGGCGTGATCGACGCGATCTTCGCTTCCTGCTCCTCGCGCTCGAGCTCCGAGAGGATCTCGTCGGGGGCGTCGGGCAACGTGATCTGGTAGTCGTAGCGCAGCAGGAGGCGGGCCGGCCTACGCTTGCGATCGCCGAACTCCACCCACATGCCCCTTCGCAGCAGGTCGTAGTCCGTGTAGTGCTCGTCCGACCGGAACACCGAGACCCAGGTCGGGAACCCCAGTACCCCGAGGCGGGCCGGCTCGCGGTACGAGACCTGAAAGTGCTTCTCGCGGCCCGAGACCTTGGTATCGAGGAACAGCGACCGGGCACGACCGAAGAGGTTCAGCTCCGACCACGAGAACGACAGGCGCGCCTGCTCGACGTTGTCCCAGCCGACTCCGACGGTCACCGCGCGGGACTGGGCCTCGTCGACCTCGATCAGGACGCCGCGCTGGGCGCCCGAGATCTGCCCGGGAATCGGCCGCACCGCGACCCGCTGGAAGATCCCCAGTCCGAGCATGCGCCGCTGGGCGGCGAGCAGCGCGTCCGGACCGGCCACCTGGCCCGGCTCGATGGCGGCGACCTTCTTCACCACCTGGGCGTCGGTCCGCGCCAGGCCGGCGATCACCACCCGACCGACCCGTGCGGGCTCCCCCGGTGTCGCGGTCACCACCACGCGGCACGAGCCCTCCTCACACGCGCGGGTCGTGGTCACCTTCGCGTCGAGGTACCCGGCGTTGCGGATCGCGGCCTCGGCCGCCACCCTGGATTGCTCTTCCGCGGCGCCGCTCCAGGGACCACCGGCCACCAACGGCAGAGTCGGCAGCGTGATCCCGTCTGGGACGCCCTGGACGCTCAGCTCGCCCACGGAGAAGCGCCGGCCTTCGGTGCCGGGGAACTCGATGGCGACGCCGCCGCCGTCGGGCACGACGCGCGGATCGTCCACCGTCGCCTCTGCAAACCCTTTCTCGCGCAGCGTCCCGAGCACCGAGGCGGCGTCGGCGGCGAGGGTGTCGTCGTCGATGGGCTCGCCGCCCCATCGCCAGGGGTGACCATCGCGCGCGCCGACCCTTTCCTCGAGGAGCGACGCCGGAAGCGACGAGATCCCGGGGAACCGCACCGTCCGGATGGCTACCTTCGGCCCCTCCTCGACGACGAGCCGGAGGACCTTCCGGTCGGGCTGGTCCTCGACGCGGGCCGTGACGCTCGCCTGCAGGCGGCCGGCGCGTTGCAGGTAGGTGCGCACCCGCCGCACCACCTCGTCAAGGCCGGCCTCGCTGAACGGCTCCAGGCCGCGCACGAACCCGAGCGCCTCCTTCTCCAGCGCCTTGCTGCGCGAGATGCCCTCCAGCACGAGGTCGTAGCGCGCCCCGGGCCTGACCGGGAAGCGCAGGACGAGCTTCTTCCCGTCCTGACCCTGCTCCGTGCCTGGCACCAACCCCGGAGAGTCGACCTCCGCCTCCCAGTACCCCTTGCGCTGCAGGCGCCGCGTGAGCTCCCGGCGTGCCTCCTCGAGCCGGCCCACCGACAGTTGCCGACCCGGCTCCAGGCCGGTCGCCTCCCACGCCTCGGCGTCGGTCATCTGGAAGCCGTCGAGGCGGATCGACTCCACGATGAGCGGTCGGCCGAGCACGACCGCGATGGTGACGTCGACACTGGCGCGGTTGAGATCGAAGGACAGGTCGGGCTCCAGGTTCGCCTCGGGGTATCCCTGGTCGCGGAGGACCTGGGTCGCGCGGTCGAGGTCGGCCTCGAGCTGCGGGATGCGTACCGGCTGCCCGATCCGCAGGTTGAGGTTGGACCGGAGGCGACGGCTGAGCGCTCTGGGGACCCCGTCGATCTGCACCCGGCTCACCCGGGAGGCCACCTCGGCCCGGACGAGCACGGCGACGCCGTCCTCGAGAGGCTCGACTTCGACGACCACGTCCTCGACCTCGCCGCCGGCGATCAACGCCTGGACGCCGGCCCGCAGCTCCGAGCGCGACAGGACGTCGCCCACGTGGACCGCGAAGACGCGCAACGCCTCGTCGGGCGCGGCCAGCCCCGGCGCCTCGAGATCCACCCGCCGCACAGTTGCCCTGCCCCACGCCTCGCGCAACTCCGTCGGCGGCGCCGAGACAACCGGGGCCGGACCGGCACCGACCGCGAACACGGCGATCAGTAGCGGCGCAACCACTTCACCTCCAGCGAGTACGACCCGTCGTTGTCGCGGTTGGCCTCGAGGAACGTCCCGGTCCCGATCTTCCAGCGGGCGTTGATGACCTCCTCGCGGTTCGAGGAGAGGTTGGTGGATACCGCCACCGTGAGCTCCGGGGAGATCTGCTTGACCACGGTGAGCCGAGCGGTCGGGTCCCCGGTCTGGGACTCGGCGAGCGGGTCGAGGCGAAGCTGGTCGACGTCGAGGAGCGTTCGCGCGCGCCTCGAGACGGCGCCGGCGAGCTGCTCGGTGATGAACGACGAGGCCACGTTGCCCGCCTGCCACTGCGCGGCGTCGTCGGCCTTCCTGCCGGTGGACAGCAGCGAGACGATGTCCATCTCCACCAACGGCGGGTTGGACGTGAACGTCGGCGTCATGCGGTCCAACGTGCCGACCAGCGCGACGGTGATCTCGAAGTTCTGGACGTCCGCGCGCGCCAGGATGTCGAGGAATGGATCGATGGCGTCGGGGCGCGAGAACGTCACCGTGCCCCTGTCGAGCTCGTACCGCTGTCCCGCCATGAACAGCTCCGCGCCGGGCAACGCCTCGAGCCGTCCGACCAGGCCCGGGCGCTCGGAGGTGCCGACCAGACGCAGATCGCCGCGCGCCGTGAACTCGGCCAGGTCCGTGTCGACCTCGAGGGTCCCGGGGACCCTGACGAGCAGGTTGAAGCTCATCGGCTCCGCTTCGCCGACGGCCGCCCGCTCCGGGCCGAGGATCTCCTGGAGCACGAGCGATTGCAGGTTCAACTGCTCGCGATACACGGTCCGGTCGAGCTGCGCCTCGCCGGTCAGCGTGAGGCTCTCGAGCGGTCCACCCAGGCGCAGGTCGCCGGTCAGCACCGGGGCCAGCCCGGTGATGACCGGCCAGCGAACGCGGTCGATGTGGATCGACAGGTCCAGCTCGAGCCGGGGCATGAGGGTGACCCGACCGCTGCACGTGCCGCGGCCGCTCAGCAAGGCGAACTCGATCCGGTCGAGCTTGATCGCCTCCGGGACGAACTCGATGTTGCCCGCCACGGCGGTGAAGGGGCCCGGCATCCCCGGTATCCTCAACGACCCGTTGCGGACCCGCGCAAGACCCTCCAGGCGCGGCGCCTGGTCGGTCCCGCCGATCTCCACCTCGACGGCCAACCGGCCGGCCGGCGCCGACTCGCGCCAGATCAGGCCGAGGAGCGCGGCAGGCAGCTCACCGCTCACGGAGCCGGCCAGCGAGCCATCGGTGCGGCGGCTGCCGTGGAAGGAGAGCGTCGAGGTCGGCCCCCGCAGCGTCGCCCCGGCGAGGTCGATCGCCCCTCCCTCGACCACATACCGCGCCGGTTCGACCAACTCCGCCGTCTCCCCCTCGACCGCGATGGACAGGCTGGTCACCTGCCCCTCGAGCCGCGGCGGTCGCCCAGCGGCGACGACGAGATCCGCGAAGCCCTGCAGCTTCCCCTCGATCGGGACGTCGGTGCCGGCGAACTCCCTGCCGAACTGGCCGAGCGACTCGACGACGTAGGTGAGCCGACCGCGGAACTCCCGGCCCGCCCGCGCCAGGGTGCCGCGCACGTTCCAGACCTCTGGCCGCTCGAGGTCGACGCGGACGCTGTCGCCGTCCACCTCGACCACCCCCCGTCCACCCTGCTGCGTCGCGACCAGGAGCCGGCCGGAGGGCTGCTCGAAGGGGAACTCACCGTGCAACGTGCAGTCCAGCGAACCTCCGGCCAGGCGGGCGAGCGGCGGCGAGATCCCCTCGAGTGCGAACCCCCGAAGGCTGGCATCGACGAGGGCGGTGCGCTTCCGCAGGTCGATCCTGCCGGACGCGCCGACCGGCCCGAGCGAGAGATCCTCAACTCTGACGACGCTGTCGTCGAGCCAGAGCTGGGCCGAGCCGTCGCCGAGTCGGACGCCGGCGATGTCCACGGCGCTGAAGGCGAGACGCGCGTCGGCCCGAGGTGCGTCGAGGGTCCCGCACAGGTTGCCCTCGACGGCGACCGAGCCGGCGAACGGTCCGTGCACCCCGCCCCACGCCATCAGCCGCGCGACCGGCACGCCCCTGCCGGACAGGTGCAGGTCGAGGGCACCGCCCTCTCCGTAGCGCAGCTCGCCGCTCGACGCGACCCGTCCCGACCCGACGAAGACCGAGCCCGACTCGAGGAGCAGCACGCCCTGGCCGACCCTGATCGACGCCTCGATGCCGTCCGCGTCGATCGGACCGAAGCTCACCGGCGCCGCGGCAACGTCGCCGGTGATCGTGAGGTCGTCGAACGTGCCGTGCAGGCGGAGGTCGATGGCCGCCTCCCCGACCAACTCCGGGGGAATGACGTCCTCGCCCACCCAGCCGCGCAGCAGTCTGGCCACCGACTCGATGCGGATCCGCTCGCCCTGGATGCTCCAGGCCGGCCTCCACGTGCCGAGGGTGAGCCGCCCCTCCCAGTGCAGCGGGGCGCCGGCCAGCCTGATGTCGTCCGTCGAGATCGCGAGTGCACCGTCCCGGGCGAGGCCCAGCACGATGCGGCCGTCGACGGGCACGTCGCCGGGAGCCGGCCGGACGTCGACCAGGGCAGTCCCGGACCCCAGCTTGATCGCCTTGCCCTGGAAGCCGAGATCGGCGTTGACCCTGCACCTCCCGGCCAGCCCGGCGTCGTCGATCCCCAATGCGCGCAGGAATGCGGCCAGGTCGACGTCCTCGCCGCGCAGGGCGATGCGATGACCCCACGGCGGCCCCAGGGAGCTCAGGGTGTACGAGCCCTCGAACTGCCCGCCGGCGAAGACCGCGCGAGCCAGCGAGCCCTCCAGGCCGTCCCGCGTAAGGTGTGCCTCGCCCAGGAGGTCCGCGAGGCTGAAGCCGACCACCTCCACCTTCGGGCTGGCCAGTGCCGCATCGAGGCGGAAGCCTTCGCCGCCGACGTTGACGGTCAGGTCCGCGTCGACCGTCCCCTGCAGGCCGGCACCGATGCCGAGCACGCGGTCCAACTCGGCGATGTCGACCACGACGGCGCCGCTTGCCTGGACCTCCGGGCCGTCCCACCTACCGGCCACCCTGCCGTCGATCGACCAGCCGGTCCCGGAGCCGCGCAGGCGCCGCAGCTCGAAGCCGTCCCGGGTCTGGTGCCCCCAGGCTGCCAGCTCGCCGGCGACCGGCTCGACTCCCGGGACGCGCAGCACGAACGATCCGGCATGGAAGACGGCGGCGCTGACCGGGTTGCGCCGCGACCCGCTCCACCGCGCCTCGACGTCGTGGGCCTCGAACGCGATGCCGGCAGGAAGCCCGACCCGCTCGATCTCGACCCGGGTGAGCTCGAGCTGCCGGACCAGCAGCCGGACCCACGGCGTGCCGCGGTCGCGCGACTCCGCCCCCGCCGCCAGGTCGGCGCGCACCCGCACCCCGACCAACCGCAACTGGTTCAGCACCACCTCGCGGTCGGCGAGGCGGAGCTGCCCACCGGTTGCTTCGCCGGCCTCGACGCGCAGCATCGGCGCCTCGACTGTACCGATCTCCAGCTCGTGCACCGCGATCCTGGGGGGGAACGCCGACAGTCGCACGTCGCCGACCCGCACCTCCTGACCCAGCGCCGCACTCGCACGCACCGCCAGCTCGCGGGCCAGCCAGGCGCGCGCCCTGGGGTGCCGCGCGATGATGGTCAGGCCCTGGAGAAGGGCGCCCCACATCGCGACGGCGACGAGCAGGGCGATGACAGTACGAGCCAGGTGCCGGCGCCGGGAAGCCACTTCAGCCCTCCCGGTCGCCCCACTTCAGCTTGTGGTGGAGGATCGAGAAGAAGCTGGAGGTCGCGTCGCGGATCACCGACAGCGGCTCGCCCGACGGCCCCACGATGACGCGCATGTGCGGCGCCAGCGGGAAGCCGATCTGGCCGTCGAGCGTGAGGTATGCCTGGACCGCCCCCGGCTCGACCCAGACCCTGGACCGGAGGTCGGTGGGGATGGCCAACGGACGGTTCGACAGGGTGTGCGGACAGATCGGGGTTATCAGGTACGCGGCCAACGCGGGATGGACGATCGGCCCCCCTGCCGACAGGTTGTACGCGGTCGAGCCGGTCGGCGTCGACAGGATCAGTCCGTCACCGCGGTAGCGGGAGAGCAGCTCACCCTCGACCTCGACGCACACCGTCACGATGCGCGCGAGAGCCGCCTTGGTCACCACGACGTCGTTGACGACCTGGTAGGAGCGGTCCTCGTCGCCGCCTTCGACCTTCACCTGCAGGCGGGCACGCTGCTCGATCTCGACGTTCCCGGCGAGGATGGCCTCGAGGAGCTCGAACGTCCTGGCGGGGGCGTGCTCCGTGAGGAAGCCGAGGAACCCGAGGTTGACGCCGGCAATCGGCGTGCTGGCCGGGCACTCGTGGGCCGCCGAGAGGAACGTGCCGTCGCCACCCAGCACCAGGACCACGTCCACGTGTCGACCGAGGCTGGCCCGTGGAGGGCCGGCCGGCATCCCCAGGACGCCGGCGGACTCGGCGTCGACGAGGCCTGCGACGCCTCGCCGGGCCAGCTCGTCGAGGACTCGGAGTCCGAGCGAAACCGCGTCCGGGCTCGAGTGCTTCACCACCACGCCGACGGTGCGCGGGGGCAGGCGAAACACGCTCGTCGTCATGGCGGCATTCTAGCGGGATCGGGGGGAATCCTCGGCCTCCGGACCGGCTAGCCGAGTCGCTTCCGCACCAGGGCGACGACCTCGCCCGGCTCGGGAAAGCGCCCCGTGCCGAACTTCGAGTAGACCATGACACCGTCCGCCGTCACGTCGAAAATGCCGCCGGAGCCCTTGATCAGCTTGGCCTCCGTGCCGAAGGCGTCCTTCAGCTCCGCCGCCAGACCGGCGGCGCGGGGCTCGTAGTTTCATACCACGCAGTAGGTGATCTCGACGTGCATATCGACCTCCAGGCCCACGGAGTTTAGCGTGTAACCGGGGTGCCGGGGCGCCTCCGGGCCATCGCCGACAGCGTCACCACGGCCGAGCCGAGGCACGCGACACCCGCGACCCACGCCGTCCGCGGTGCGCCCACCCGCTCGGCCAGCCAGCCGGCAGCGAGCCCACCCAGCGGGCTCATGCCGACGAAGAGCCAGATGTAGAGCGACACCAGCCGGCCGCGCAGGCGGGGCGGCGCGATGACCTGGAGGAACCCGTTGGTGGTGGCGAGCTGCAGCGCCACGGCCAGGCCGACCAGCACCATCACGCCGGTGGCAACGGCCAGGGAACGCGTCGAGCCGAGCGCCACCAGCGCCGCACCGAGCGCGCCCTGGGCGAGGGAGATCACCGTGCCGGTCCCGGCCGTGCCACGGCGGGAGGCCGAGGCCAGGGCTCCGGTGATCGCGCCGATACCCGCGCCGGCGAGCAGCAGGCCGTACCCCTGCACGCCGCCTCCCAGCACGTCGCGGGCCAGGACCGGGAGAAGCGTGCTGTACGACAGGCCGAGCGCCGAGGTCACGCTCACGGCGCCGAGCGCCGCGCGCACGCCGGGCTCGTGCCAGGCGAAGGCGAGCCCCTCGCGGAGCTCGTCGACGATCGATCCCCCGGTGGTCGTGGTACCGGGCGGCAGCCGCAGCGCCAGCAACGCCAGCAGCACGGCCAGGTAGCTCGCCGCGTTGACCGCGAAGCACACGCCCTCGCCGTATGCGGCGACGAGCACGCCGGCGACTGCCGGCCCGACCATGCGGGCGCCGTTGAACGCCGTCGAGTTGAGCGACACCGCGCTCTGCAGGTCCTCGACCCCGACGAGATCGACCTGCAGCGTCTGCCGGGCCGGCATGTCCATGGTGTCGACGATCCCCTGGCCGAGCGCCAGGACCAGGATGTGCCAGACCTCGATCGCGCCTGCCAGCGTCAGCGCCGCCAGGACGCTCGCCTGGACGAGGCTGGCGGCCTGGGTGAGCAGGACGATCGTCCGGCGCCGGAACCGGTCGGTGAGCACGCCGGCCACGGGCGACAGGAACAGCGACGGCCCGAAGCGCGCCGCGGCGAGGAACCCCAACGCGAGCGGCGAGTCGGTCAACCGGTAGAGCAGCCACGACTGGGCGACCGTCTGCATCCACGTCCCGGTCACCGACACCGCCTGCCCGACCCAGTAGACGCGGTACTCGCGGTGCCCGAGCGCCCGGAAGGTGTGCCGCATCCGCTCGGCGAATGGCCCCGACATCGGCCGTCACACTACCAGGAACGAGCTGCGCATCGGCCGGCCCGCGGGCCGCTCGGACCGCCGACCGGAGTCATTGCCGGCGCGGTCGCTCGCCGGTCAATCCTCGCAGGAACGGCGGATCGCCCCAGTCCCAGACCCGTTCCGGGCGCTCGTCCACGCTCACCGGCGACCAGCTCCATGCCGCGGTGGCCCGCGCGTTCGCACCCCGATAGTTGACGAGGAGACTCCACAGGATGGCGACGCCGACAGCGGCAAGCAGCGCGGGACGGCGCGGCGCACCGACGCCCTGGACCGCCCGCAGCGCAGGTATGGCCAGGAACGCCAGGAAGGGAAGGAGGTCGGCGAAGAACCGTGGACCGTAGCACCAGCCGCCCCACCAGTGCGCGAACCCCGAGATGGCCACCCAATGCAAGCAGACGATGAGACCCAGTGAGGGTTCCAACGACCCGGGCCGGCGGCGCCGGATCGCGATGACCAGCCCGGCGATGGAGAGCGCCACCACCGGCGAGTAGACGAGCAAGCCGCGCGCCGGGCTCACCAGGTTGCCGGCGAGCGCCTCGAGGAACCGGCTGTTGTCGGCGACCCGCGTCGGGCTGAAGTACGGTGACAGCAGGCTGCCGTAGATGCTGTGGTGGTAGACGGCGAGCGGGAGCAGCACCGCGGCCAGGCCAGCGACGTAGCCGGCGAGCCGCCGCCGGGCGAACAGCCCAACGTAGACCAGGAGGACCACGGCCGAGATCGCGTTGGTCGGCCGGATGACGATCGCGAAGGCCACGCACGCTCCGGCCGCGAAGCGCGCCCAGCGCCGGTGCTCGCCGCGGAGCAGCAGGAGCAGCGTCAGGGCGAGCGCGAGCATCGACGGCCCGTGTTGCCACAGGGCGCGGCTCGCCGTCGACCACGCCGCGGTGCAGAATGCCATCCCGAGCGCATTCGCTGCCGCGAGGCCCGGCGGCAACGCCCCCAAGGAGAGGTGGAAGACCACGACCGCCGCCGCGGCCACGATGAACGACGCGAGCATCTTCTCGAGCGCGGGGTCTCCGCGCGTGCGGATCCGACCGAAGAGACGCTCGGTCCCCTCCACGACCTGTGCGACGGCGACAGCCGGAACGACCACCAGCGCGGTCCCGACCGGAAAGCGCGAGTACAAAGACCCTTCGCGTGTCTCGACGGCATACGCATAACCCGGGTGGGTGGCGAGGATCTCGCGATACTCACCGATCTCGGTGTCGCCCTCGCGGAGCAGGCTCTGCGCGATCGGGATGAACCACACGGTGTCGCCACCGGACTGGCGCACGTGACTGGCCATGTAGACCCCGGCGATGACGAAGAAGAGCGCCGCGCTCCACAGGAAGGTGCTTCCCGGGCTCGGCCCTTCCCCCTTTGTCAGTCGCGCCGCCCTGGAACTGGCCATCGGCCGGCTAGTCCGGCGGCAGCGCGTCCCGGGTCGCGTCCTCGCCCGGCTCGAGCGGCTGGCCGGTCACGCCGGAGAGGCGCTCGCCGAAGCGCGCGGCCAGCTTGTCGGCCTGCTCGAACTTGCCCTGGGCGGACGCCAGGTGCCTGCCAAGCAGGCGCAGCTCCTCGGCGAGCTTGTCGAAGTCGCGCTGCAGCTTGCCGAGCTCGGCGAGGATCTCGCGGGAGCGCTGCTCGACCTGCATCCCCTTGAGCCCCGTCGCGATCGTCGCCAGGTAGGCGTAGAACGAGTTCGGCGACACCGGGACGACGCGCCTCGAGGTCGCGTAGTTGAGCAGCGAGGCAGCGTCGCCGAGGTTCTCGTCGCGGATGATCACCTCGTAGTAGACGTTCTCCGCCGGGATGAACATGAGAGCGAACTCGAAGGTCCCCTCCCCCGGGCGGATGTACTTGTCGGCGATTTCGTCGATCCGGCCCCTCACCGACCTCTCGAACTCCTTGCGCGCGGCCTTGCGGCCGGCGTCGTCGGAGGCGGCCAGCAGCCGCTGGAACGACTCGAGGGGGAACTTGGCGTCCACCGGCACGAGGTGATCGCGCAGCTTGATCACGGCGTCGACCGTCTGGCCCCCGGCGAAGCGGTACTGCGTCTCCCAGAACGTCGGCGGCAGCACCTGGCGGAGGAACTCTTCGAGCGACGCCTCGCCCAGGTTGCCGCGCAGCTTCGGCGCCCTGAGGATCCCCTGCAGCTCCTCGATCTCCCGGCCGAGCGCCTCCATCCGTGCCGCCATCTCGGCGACCTGGCCGAGCTGGCCGCGGAGGTCGCCGAAGACCTTGGTGGCGCCCTCGAACTGCTGGCCCATGTTCTGCTGGGTCTGGGCGAGCTGCACGTTGACCTGGCCGACCAGCCCCTCGAGCTGGGCGGCGAGCGTGCGGCGCGCCTCCTCGAGCTCGCCCCGCAGCGTGTCGCCGGTCGATGCCTGGCCGGTCGCCACCTGCTGGCCGAAGTCACCCAGGGCACGGTGGACGCGGTCGAGCACGTCGGTGAGTTGGCTCGACATCCGCTCGGCAGCGCCGCGCTGGGAGTCGGCGAGCGCGAGCTGGAGGCGGCCCAGCTCGTCGCGCACCGCGTGTTCCTGCCGCGAGGCGCGGGCGAGCTGGAAGAACAGGACCGCCAGCACGACCGCCAGGAGCACCGCGACGACGACGAGCAGCGTTTCCATCACTCCCCTCCCCGCACTCCTCCGAGGACCTTGCCGGCCGAGGACGGCACCTGGTCGGGCCCGACGGCGAGCAGCGCCCGGACCCGCGCCTCGGCCTCGGCAGCCAGCGTCCGGCGATCGGCGTGGGGCGGACGGATCGGCTCCCCGAACGCGACCTCGGCGAGCGCACGACGGTGCGAGGCCAGGCGCAGGATGTGGCCCACGAACGGCTCGCCGCGGAACCAGCCGACCACGTCGCGGTTGGCGTCGGTGACCGGCTCGCCGTCCAGCTCCAGGTAGCGCACGGCCGCCGGCACCACCGGCACCCCGGCGTCGACAGCCGACTGGAAAACCCCGGTCCGAAACGGCAGCAGTCCGCGCCCGTCCGTCGAGGTGCCCTCGGGGAAGGCGATGACCGTCGCGCCGGCGACCAGCGCGGCAGTGACCTGGCCGATGCCGCGGTACCCGGCGCGCTTGTTGTCGCGGTTGATGAAGATCGTCGCGCCGTTCCGCGCCAGCGCGCCGAACATCGGCCAGGTGCGCATGTCGTGGCGGGCCGCGAAGATCGACGGGAAGAGGCCGCCGACGGTGACGATATCGGCATAACCCTGGTGGTTCGCCACGACGAGCGAGCCGGGCGGTGGCAGCTCGCCGACGACGCGGGGGTAGATCCCGAGGCAGCGGGCACCGAGCCGCGACCACCCCGAGACCGGAGCGCACGAACGCGCCCACCGGGCCGGGAAACGGGAGAACACCGCCCGCCACGCACCGCCGACCACGAGCCACGACCCCACCGCGAAGGTCGCGACTCTCCCGTACGCCCTCAACCTGCTCGTCCCGGCCACGTCACCCTTCTATCACATTCCCGGCCACCCACCCACCCAGGCTTGCACGTCCACCCGCCCGACCAGGCTTGAAGCCTTGAAGCAAGGACTGGCAGGGGCCTGAACAGTTCCTGTCTCTGCTTCAAGGCTGGGCGGAGGGGTGGGAGGGCAAGCCTGGGCGGAGGGGCGGGTGTGCAAGCCTGGGTGGGTGGAGGGCCGCTCGTCTTCGTGATAGATTTCACAGTGGTGCGGGCACTCCCCGCGCATCGGAGGCCACTGCATGTCAGACATTCGCCCATTCCGGGCCTTGCGGCCCCAGCCAGAGCTTGCCTCCAGCGTCGCCGCGCCGCCCTACGACGTGATCAACTCCGAGGAAGCCCGAGCACTCGCGACCGGCAACGCGGCATCGTTCCTCCACGTCGGCAAGCCCGAGATCGACCTGCCTGCCGACGTCGACCTCTACGACGACCGCGTCTACGCGCAGGGCGTCGCAAACCTCCGCCGGCTCATGGCCGAGAAGGTCCTCGTCCGCGAGGATCGTCCGGCGCTCTACGTCTACCAGCAGAAGATGGGCGAGCACGTCCAGGCCGGGCTGGTCTGCGCGACCTCGTGCTCGGAGTACGAGAACGGCCTGATCAAGCGGCACGAGTTCACCCGCAAGGACAAGGAGGACGATCGCACCCGCCACGTCCGCGAGCAGAACGCCAACGCCGAGCCGGTGTTCTTCACCTATCGCAGGGTCGCGGCGATCGACGCGCTCGTCGATCACGTCCGCCGCACCGGTCCGCTCTACGACCTCGTCACCGACGACGGCATCGCCCACACGGTGTGGATCGTGCCTGCCGAGCTGACGCAGCAGTTCGTCAGCGAGTTCGCCGCCGTCCCGGCGCTCTACGTCGCCGACGGCCACCACCGGACCGCGTCCGCCGCCCGCGTCGGCATCGAGCGCAAGGCGGCGAACCCCCGCCACACCGGCGAGGAGCCCTACAACTACTTCATGGCCGTAGTGTTCCCCCACGACCAGCTCCGCATCATGGACTACAACCGCGTGGTCAAGGACCTCAACGGCCTGTCGGCCGACCAGTTCCTCGCCCGCCTCGGCGAGAAGTTCACGGTCGCCCCGACCGACTCGCCCAGGCCGACGGCGCCGCGGCAGTTCGGCATGTACCTCGGCGGCCGCTGGTACCGCGTCGAGGCGAAGCCGGGCACCTACCCCGCCGGCGACCCCGTTCGCGGCCTCGACGTGTCGATCCTGCAGGAGAACCTGTTGGCGCCCGTGCTCGGCGTCGCCGACCCGCGCACCGACAAGCGCATCGACTTCGTCGGCGGCATCCGGGGGCTCGGCGAGCTGGAGCGGAGGGTGGCCGGCGGCTGGGCCGTGGCGTTCGCCCTCTTCCCAACCTCCCTCGACCAGCTCATGTCGGTGGCCGACGCCGGCAAGGTCATGCCTCCGAAGTCGACCTGGTTCGAACCCAAGCTGCGTTCAGGGCTGCTCGTCCGCACCCTGGACACCTGGTAGCGTCGGGGAAAGCCCCCGAGAAAGGAAGGTCGTGATGCTGATCCTGATCTGTGACGCCTTCGACCCATCGCTGCCCAAGCGCCTGGAGCGCTTCGGCGAGGTGACCGAGGACCAGGCCCGACTGCGCGACGCGCAGGTGGCGCTGGTCCGCTCCAAGACCAAGTGCACGGCCGAGTGGATCGCCCAGGCCCCGAAGCTCAAGCTCATCATCCGCGGCGGCGTGGGGATCGACAACATCGACGCCAAGGCCGCCAAGGAGAGGGGCATCGAGGTGCGCAACACGCCCAACGCCTCCTCCGTGGCCGTCGCCGAGCTCGCCTTCGCCCTGATGATCGCCGTCCCCAACCACCTGGTCGAGGCCCACAACGCGCTCAAGCTCGAAGGGAAGTTCCTCAAGAAGGAGATCAAGCGGACCGAGCTGATGGGCAAGACCCTCGGCCTGGTCGGGATCGGCCGGATCGCCCAAGAGCTCGGCAAGCGCGCCCGCGCCTTCGGGATGCGGGTCCTGGCGTTCGATCCGTACGTAAAGTCGTCGGAGGCCGCCATCCTGGTGCCGACGGTGAAGGAGCTCTTCCAGCAGTCCGACTACATCTCGCTGCACACGCCGCTCACCGACGAGACGCGCGGGATGATCAACCGGGAGAGCATCGCGAACATGAAGAACGGCGTCGTGATCGTCAACACCGGTCGCGGCAAGTGCATCGTCGAGGAGGACCTCGTCGAGGCGCTGAAGAGCGGCAAGGTCGGCGCTTACGCGACGGACGTCTGGTTCTCCGATCCGCCGGACCCGTCGTGCCCGTTGCTGGCCGCCCCGAACGTGATCATGACGCCGCACATCGGCGCCAGCTCGAAGGAGAACCTGCTCCGCATCGGCGATGAGGTCGTGGAGCTCCTGGAGAAGTCGGGCAAGTGAACCCGTAGGGCGGGCGCCCTCGCCCGCCCCTCGAGCGGGCGGCTGAGGGCAGCCGCCCCACAAAGGTCGATTCAGGCAACGGAGGTGAACATGGCCAAGCGAGTGATCAACTTCTACGCGGGTCCGGCGGGGTTGCCGTTGCCCGCCCTCGAGCGCGCCCAGGCGGAGCTGCTCGACTTCGAGAACACCGGCATGTCGGTGATGGAGATCTCACACCGCTCGAAGGAGTACGAGGCGGTGCACAACGAGGCGATCTCCCTCACCAAGGAGCTTCTCGCCATCCCGGACAACTACAAGATCATCCTCCTCCAGGGCGGCGGCCACCTGCAGTTCGGCATGCTGCCGATGAACCTGCTCTACAAGGGGCGGAAGGCCGACTACATCTGCACCGGCTCGTGGGCCGAGAAGGCCTTCAAGGAGGGCAAAATCGTCGCCGGCGACGACGCCCGCTGCATCGCGACGACCAAGGAGGAGAAGTACGCACGCCTGCCGCGCCGGGAGGAGATCAAGGTCAACGCCGACTCGGTGTACGTCCACTTCACCTCGAACAACACCGTCGAGGGTACGCAGTGGCACTCGTTCCCGGAGACGGGCTCGGTGCCGCTGGTCTGCGACATGTCGTCTGACTTCCTCTGGCGCCCCTTCGACGTCAAGCCGTTCGGCCTGATCTACGCCGGCGCGCAGAAGAACCTCGGGCCCTCGGGAGTCACCGTCGTGATCATCCGCGAAGACCTCCTCGCGCAGTGCCTCGACAAGGAGCTGCCGAGCTACCTGCGCTACCGCATCCACGTCGAGAAGAACTCCCTGTACAACACGCCGCCGACCTTCGGCATCTACATCCTCCGCAACGTCCTCGCCTACAACAAGTCGATCGGCGGCCTGGCGGCGATCGAGAAGAACAACCGGAAGAAGGGCGAGCTGCTGTACGGCTGCATCGACCGTTACGCGGGGTTCTACAAGCCGTTCGTCACGGTGCCGGGCGACCGCTCGCTGATGAACGTCGACTTCTTCCTCCCCACCGAGGAGCTGACGGACGCGTTCGTCAAGGGCGCCAAGGCCGCCGGCATGGTCGGCCTCAAGGGCTACCGCGACATCGGCGGCATCCGCGTCAGCATGTACAACGCCGTCACCGTCGAGAACATCCAGACGCTCGTGGCGTTCATGGACGACTTCGCGAAGAAGAACGCTCAATAGTGCGAAGCCGCCTCGTGCTCCCTCTCCCGCGCGCGGGAGAGGGCCAGGGGTGAGGGTCCCCAAGCCCTACGCGAGCCATCTCAGTGCGAAGCCACCTCATTCCCCCCTCTCCCACTGGCGGGAGAGGGACGGGGTGAGGGTCCCCAAGCCTGCCGCCCACCCACCGGAATCCCGCGGTCCGGCCTCCATGACCCGAAGGGCGGAGCGCGGCTCCGCCCTCGTCGCGTTCCGGAACCGAGAGGACTCGTGTCCGCAGGCCAGGGTCCCGCCACGGTCGGTTTCACCACCGCACCCGGATCACGCCGGGTCGGTCGTGTCGCCTCCGCCGCACCACGTGGCGCGATCCGGCAGGGGCCTGACGCGTTCCGACATTCCACCTCCCCGGCTCCCGCGGTAGGTTGACCTCGGAGTCGGCTCGGCACCGTCGCGAGAGCGGCACGCCGGGCTCACGCGGGGAGTGGCGGACCGATTCCAAAGGGAGGCTGGCAATGAAACGTCTTCGGTGCGGCTCCTCAGCGGCCGTGGTCGCCGTCCTCTTCTCGGCCTCCGCGAATGCGCTCGGCCCCTTCGAGCCCGACCTGCAGATCCAGAGCATGTCGGCGCCGGCCTCGGCGGTCGCCGGCGCGGAGATCCAGGTCGCGGTCCGCTTCATCAACCGCGGAGTCGGCGGGGCGGACTCCTTCATGGCCGAGCTGTGGCTGGAGGAACAGGTCGTCGGACGCCCCCCCCTGGCGACGGCCCGCTGGAGCGTCCGCAACCTCTCGCCGGGCGACGACGTCCTGGAGCGGCGGATCCTCCGTGTCCCGGCGACCCTGGCGGCCGGGGCCTACTCCCTCCGGGTGTTCGCCGACCGCGACCTCGAGCTCACGGAGAGCGACGAGTCGAACAACGTGGCCGTCCGCGCGATCCAGGTCACCGCCGCGCCGCCGGGCTCGACCGCGCCACCGTCGGTCCCGGCCGGCCCGGGCACGATGGTCGCTCCGCCCCGCGACCTCCGCACCGACCTCGCGGTGGAGTCGATGACGCCAAGCGAGACCTCCGCGCTTCCGGGCGGGCGCGTCACGGTCCAGGCCCGCATCGCCAACCGCGGCAACACCACGACCGTCGCCAGCTCCGCCTCGCTGGTGCTTCGTCCTCGAACCGGCTCGGCCCAGCTTCTCCAGACAATCGGCGTGCCGCGCCTCCAGGCGGGCCGGACGCACGCGACCGCCTTCGTGGCCAGCCTCGCCGCCACGGTCGCGCCCGGTGCGTATACCCTGGCCGTCAAGGCAGACTCTGACAACGCGTTCACCGAGTCCGACGAGGGGAACAACGAGGCAACGGTCGAGTTCACCGTCGCCGGCCCCGACCTCCAGGGCTGTTCCTCGCTGCGCGTCACCCCCGGCAGCGTCCGCCCGGGCGGTACGATCGCCATCTACGCCTGCATCCAGAACCTCGGGTCGGCCGAGGCGCCGTCCGTACCCTTCCGACTCGTCCTGTCGGCCTCGCGCAGGCTCGACAGCCCCAGAGTGCTGCGGCAGTCCGCCGGGGGTGAGCCGCTCGCCATCCGGGGCTTCTTGAACCTCAACTGGAGCAACGTCGTGGTTCCCGCCGACCTGACGCCCGCCACCTACTACCTCGGCGTCCTCATCGACCCCGACGGCCGCATTGCCGAGGTCAACGAGCGCAACAACACCCACGGCCCGCTGGCGCTCGAGGTCACCCCCTGACGCAGGGAGACGATGCCCATGGACAGCAGACGAGGAGGAGTCGCGAGGACGGGCGTGGCGGTCCTTGCCCTGGCCGCGGCAGCGCTGGGATTGGCGTCACCCCTCCCCGGCCAGTCCCCGCAACCGCTCCCGGACATCGTCGTCGAGCGCTGGTCCACACCTTCGACTGTCGCCGCCAGCGGCACGATCACGGTCGTGGTTCACATGGCGAACGCCGGCCGGTCCGCCTCGGCGCCGTTCACGAACGAGCTGCGGCTCGACCGAACGGGAACCGGCGCGACTCTCACCCGTCCGGCGCGCTGGGAGACGCCTGCCCTCCAGCCGGGACACACGCTGCGCGCGGAGGTCAGCCTTCCGATCGCGCTTAACGAGCCACCCGGCGAGTTCGTCCTTCGCGTCCTCGCCGACGTCGACCGGGCCGTCGCGGAGGAGAACGAGCACAACAACCTCGCCGAACGCCGCCTGATCGTCACCGCCCCGCCTCGTCCCAGTCCGGCCGCGGAAAGGGCGCCACACCCGGGGACGTGAGGCCGGCGGCCCCGGACCGGCTAGCGGCGGCTGGTCGACGGGGTCGATGAAACCGTAACGGCAGGGTCCAACGAGCGTGCCTCGTCGAGCCGGCCGGATGCCGCGAGCAACCGCGCGAGCATCGATCTAGTCGACTGCGTCGCCTGGTGGTGCTCGCCCAGCACCCGGCGGCGCACCGAGAGGATCTCGCGAAAGAGCGTCTCGGCATCCCCAGTGCGGCCCTTCCTGGCGAGCCCATCGGCGTAGGCGCTCTTGCACTGCAGCGTGATCGGGTCGTCGATCCCCAGGTTGGGGGCGGCGATCTCCCACCGTTGACGGATCAAGGCGTCGGACTCCGCCTGCCGGCCTTGCAGGTGTGCCGAGTAGGCCAGGCTCGTCATGGTGTCGAGCGTGTCGAGGTGGGCGGACCCGAGCTCGCGGCGCTGCACCTCGAGCGTCTGCCGCAGCAGGGCATCCGCCTCCGCGAAGCGACCCAGCTCGGCGAAGTTCCTCCCCTGGGTGTTCGCCACCTTCAACGTCAACGGGTGGTCCGGGCCACGGGTGCGTCGCAGCGCGTCCAAGACCTCGCCGAGGGCCGACGCGGATTCGGCGAACCGCTTCGCCCGGCTGTACAGCGCCCCGAGGCTGGCGAGCGCCTCGTAGGTCAACTGGTGGTCCGGGCCGAACTGCTGAAGCGACCGTTCGTACGCGGAGCACAGGAGCAGCTCGGCTTCGGCGAAGCGCCGGGTGTCGCGCAGCACGATGCCGAGGGCGCGTTCCCCGTCGATGGTGGCAGGGTCGTCGGGGCCGAGGGTGGCGAGGCGCGTCGCGTGCCCCCAGCGTAGCAACCGCTCGGCCTCCTCCAGCTTGCGCACGACCTGGAGAACCCGGGCCAGCGCGCCGACCGTTTCGAGGGTCTGACGATGATCCGGCCCCAGCGTCGCCCAACGCAGGACGAGCACCTCGCGCAGGAGTTCCTCGGCCCGGTCGAAGGCGCCGGTCTCGACCAGGACCACGCCGAGCTGGTGCTCCGCGGCCAGCGTCTCGGGGGCAGTCACCCCGTGGAGCCCGCGCCGCAGCGTGAAGGCCCGGTCGAGCAGCTCCGCAGCCTTCCGCATCTCCCCGACGGCGTGGTAGGTGGAACCGATCGTCTCGAGGATCGCCGCCTGGCTGGTGAAGCGGCCGGCGAAGTCCCGCTCGACGCTCTCCGCCGCCCGGTCGAGGACGTCGACGACCTTGACCTCGATCCCCCGCGAACGCGGATCCGGGCTCGTCAGCATGCTGCGCAGGAAGGTGTTGACCGCCTCCGCGTCGGCCTGCGCCTGGCGTGCCGTCGCCTCCGAGGACTCGGCGCGGCGCTGGGCCCGACGCGCCGCCAGGAAGCCGGCGGTCGAGACCACGGCGGCACCGGCCAGGAGGAGCGCCAGGCCGATCCTGGCAGCACGCCGCAGCCGTCGCCGGGGCAGCTCCAAAATCCACTCGAGTCTCTCGGCGGTGGCCTGCGCGCTCGGCCGCTCTCCCGGCGACAGTGCCTTGAGCCGGTTGATCAACTCGGTCAACGGAGCGTCGAGGCCGGTGATTGGCTCGGTCTCACCCCACATCGTCATGCGCAGGAGGACCGCCGGGTCGGCGGCGTCGGGCACCGGGGACCGCCCGGTGAACAGCTCCTGGACCAGGAGCCCGAACGAGTACATGTCGCTGGCCGCCGTGACCACCTCGCCCCGCGCCTGCTCCGGGCTCATGTAGCGCGGCGTTCCGACGACGTTGCCGAGCTCGGTGACGGTCCCACCCGAACCCCTCGACGGCTCGCGGGCCTCGGTCGGGGGTGCGCCTCCCACTGTGAACTCCCCAGTCACCTCCGCCGCCCGCACCGGTCGGGCCAGGCCGAAATCCAGGACCTTCGCCTGCCCGTCTCCGGTCACCACGACGTTCTCCGGCTTGAGGTCCCGGTGGACCACGGACAGGGCGTGGGCGGCGACCAGTGCACTCGCGACCTGCAGCGCCACGCGGAGCTTCTGCTCGTGGGTGAGCTCGTCTCCCCGCAATTCCCGCAGGCTCTTGCCCTGCACGTACTCGAGGACCAGGAAGTCCGCCGCCTCCCACTCGAGGTAGTCGTAGAGCCGGCAGATGTTGGGGTGCTCGAGCTGGGACAGCACCCGCGCCTCGCGGAGGAACCTCGCCTTGGCCACGGAGTCGAGGCGCCGCTCGCTGCGGATCGCCTTGACGGCGACCTTCCGCTGCAGGCGCTCGTCGAAGCCCAGGTAGACGTCGCCCATGCCGCCCTGGCCGAGCCGGTCAACCAGGCGGATCCCGTGCACTGTGGTACCGAGCAGCGACTCCATCGGATCTCGCAGGACCTTCGAGCTTGTCGCTCAGTCTAGCGCTCGCGAGCGTCTCGGCGGGAGGGTCCGCGGCGGGTGTCAGTCGCCGGGCTGGGCGGGAGGCCTCATCTCGGACGGCGAGACGTGATAGAAGTCCTTGAACCGCCTCGAGAAGTGAAACGGGTTCGTGAAGCCGAGGCGGCCGGCCACGTCGCCGACCTTCCGTCCCTGCATGAGCATCGCCCGCGCCTCGCGCATCTTCATTGCCAGGATGAGCTGCCGCGGTGTGCAGGCCAGGGCGAGGCCCAGCCCCCGTTCGAGGGTACGGAGCGACACGCACAGCTCCCAGGCCAACTGGTGCGGCGTGACGTTCTCCTCGATGCGCTTGTGAATCCGGACGATGGCCTGATCGGCCAGGGACTGCGCCTCGCCGCCGGCGCTCCCGATGAGGCGCTGCACGTGGGTCGTGCGGCCGTGGAGCACGTCGCCGGACGGGTTCCTGGCCTCGTCCTCGCGCGGGGCTGGCGGCGCGGGCAGGTCGGCTTGGGCGTCCGCCTCCGGCGCCACGACCGTGGTCTCTGCGGACCGGGCGGCCCTGGTGGACTCGAGGCGCTCGAGCCTTTCGAGCAGCGAGGCGATCTCCCTCCGGTCGCGAGCCTGCAGCCAGAGCAGCAAGGCGATCACGCCGGCAAGCACGAGCACGAGCACCACCGCAAGCAGGCCGACGCTCGACAGGGCGGTTTCCGGCATTCGTTCGCTCCCAGGGGACTGCGTTCGGGCTCAAGGATAGCGCGTCCGGAGGCGCCCCGGCCCGCTCCGGGCGCGATTGCCGTCGGGCCCTCGTCTGCCCCGCCTGCCGCCAGTCCTTCGTGTCCTGAGAAACCCGAACCGCCATGCCGACGTATCCGGGCCATGAATCCCGAGAACGGCCCGGCGGACGCTGTGCGGATCGGCGAGTGGCTCGCCGAGCCCAGTCTGAACCGGCTGTCGCGTGGGGACACGGTCGTCCACCTGCGGCCCAAGGCCATGGACGTCCTCGCCCTGCTCGCGCGCCAGCCCGGGCTGGTCGTTTCCAGGGAAACGATCATCGATACCGTGTGGGCCAAGGAGTTCATCGCCGATTCGGCCCTGGCCAGTGCCATCTCGGAGCTGCGGAAGGCGCTCGGCGACGACCCCCAGAACCCCACCTACATCGAGACGATCCAGAAACGCGGCTACCGGCTCATGCAGCCTGTCGTGGTCGGATCCACGGGGGCGGCGATCGCCCCGCCACCAGCCGCGCCGACGGCCCCGCCCCGAGCCCGCTCCTCGCGCGTCGCGCTCGTCGCGGCGGCGGCCGCCATCGTCGCGGCGGCCTCGGTCGTCGGGGTGCTCGGCCGGCGCCAGGTGCCGGCCGAGGCCGTCAGACTGGCCGTGCAGCCTTTCGAGAACCTCGGCCCGGCCGAGACGGCGTACTTCGCGGCGGGGATCACCGAGGAGATCACCGCCGGCCTCGCGGCGGTCCCCAGCCTGCACGTGGTGGTCGCAGGAATGGCCACTGGCCGGACGGCCGGCTCCGACGCGACGCCGAGCGCCACGGCGGGCGGCGGGGCCTCCCACGTCCTGAGCGGTTCGGTCCGCTGGGCCGGTTCGGCAGATCCCGCAGGCGCGGTCCGGATCACGCCCCGCCTCGTCAGGACCCGTGACGGCGCCACCGTGTGGTCGCGGGTGTACGAGCGGTCGGTGAAGGACGTCTTCGCGGTCCAGAGCGAGATCGCGCGAGAGGTCGCCCTCCACCTCGACGTCGTGCTGACGCTGGACCAGGCGAGCGGCCTCGAGACGGCCGGAACCTCGGACCCGGAGGCCCACGACGCCTACCTTCGGGGACTTTACGACGCCAGCAACCTCGAGAGCGCGCAGGACCAGTTGCGGGCGGTCCGGCTGTTCGAGCAGGCCGCCGCCCGCGACTCGGCCTACGCCGCCCCCTGGGTCGCGCTGGCCCGGACCAACGCGCTCGTCTACCACTTCGGCGCCGATCGCTCGCCGCAGCGTCTCGCCGCGGCGCGACAGGCCCGCGACCACCTGGCGGCAATCGGCCCCGACCGGCCCGAGGCGCTGGTCGCCTCGGCGTACGTGGCGTTCGCCGAGATGAGGGTCGCCGACGCGGCGGCCAGCATCGACGCTGCCGGGCCCGGCGCGCTGCACCCGTTCGGCCGGGGGTTCCGGGCAGACATCGCGCGCCGCCTCGGCCGCTTCGAGGAGGCACTCGAGCTGTACCGGGAGTGGCTCGACGCGTCGCCGCTCCGCGCCGCCTACGTGTACGAGCAGATGGGCGCCACCGCAGGCTTCCTCGGGCGGTGGGACGAGGCCGACCAGGCGTACCAGGCGGCCGTGGCCCTCGATCCGGGACGGCACAACGTCTATCCCGCCAGGGCTCACGTCGTCCTGCTGTGGAAGCGGTCGCTCGCCGATGCGCGGGCCGTGCTCGATCTCGACCCGGTGGAGAGCTCGGGCTACCAGTTGTGCGAGCGCTGGCTGCTCGCCATCTGCGAGCGCGACTGGAGCTCGGCCGTCGCGCTGGCCGCCGAAATGCCCCCCGAGGGCGCCTGGACGGCAGCCCAGCGCGTCCCGACCTCGCTCGTCCTCGCCGAGACCTACCGGATCGCCGGTGACGCCGAGGCGGCGCGCCGGGCGTTCGAGGCGAGCCGCGTCACGCTCGAGCGCGAGGTCGAGGAGAACCCGGAGGACTTCCGCCGATACGGCTCCCTCGGGCTCGCCTATGCCGGGCTCGGGCGGCGCGATGACGCGGTGCGGAGCTGCCAGCGGGCGCGGGCGATGTGTCCGGTGACCCGGGACGCGGTGCGCGGCGCGTTCTACCTCCACGACCTCGCGCTGACCCACGTGATGACGGGCGCGCTCGACGACGCGGCCGCGACGCTCGAGGAGCTCCTCTCCGGACCGCACCACCCCGGACTCACACCGGTCCTCGACCTCGATCCCCGCTGGGCGCCGCTGCGCTCCCACCCCGCCTTCCCCCGCCTCCTGGCACTCGCCGGCGGCGAACCGAGGCAGACGCCGGCGGCGAGCGCTCCGCTGCCTGCCGCGGCCCGCTGACCCATACCTGCTCCCAGAAAAAGAGTACCGGGGGTCGTGGCGGACCCCCGGGCGGAGGAAAAGGAGTGAGGCGAGACCGCGTCAGACCCCGTGGCCGGGGGGCGCACCGCTGGCAGTCGCGGTCATGGGAATCGGTGGCCGGTTGGCGTCGAGGCCCCCGCGGACCGGCACCAGGGCGCTCCGGCGGCCACCGCCTGCATCGCGCCGCGGGTCGTCCGGAATGGTTCCGCCGGTTCGAGTCGACCTCGTCATGCCGGCAAGGTCGTGCCTTGCCTCCCGTCCGTCCCCTCGTTCTCATCCGATTCCCGTCTGAGATTCCTCTGCTCCCCCTTCGGACGGCGTCCGCCCCCCGCCGCCGGCTCTCGCCGGCCGAGGCCCGTACGGGTCTCAGGACATGCGTCCGGATCGCCGGACACGTCACCGTTCTTGAGACGGCCGGGAAGCTCCTTGCCAGGCAACCACTTCCCCGGTAGCGCGAAACACACTCCGGCAGCGTCCGACCCTCCGGATCGGTGTAAAATTCTGGCGATCTCCGCAACTCTAACCAACTGAACATGTTGCGCTGTTCGTGCCGAGTGGCAGCGTCCCTGCACCCGGTCGCCAGATCGCGGCACCTCGCCGGGCCCCGACGCGGCTGAACTTCGTGCAGCCGCGAGCCGCACGGCGAGAAAGGAGACCGAACAGTCGAGCCCAGGCGATGGTCCAGTTGGAACGTGGCGAAATCTCTGCGGGCCGGGGGGCCTACCGGAAGTCGAAACTTGGAGGATCCGATGAGGCGATCGTTGGTTTTCATCGCCAGTCTGCTGCTGGTCGCCGGCGCGGCATTCGCGCAGGAGACGACCGGCAACGTCAAGGGAAGCGTCACCTCGGAGGACGGCTTGGCCCTCCCCGGGGCCACCGTCACACTCGAGAACTCGAAGACAGGGTTGGAGCGCGTCGAGACGACCGATGCCCGGGGCGAGTTCCGCTTCATGGCCCTGGCCCCCGGATCGGGCTACTCGGTCATGGTCGCGCTCGACGGGTTCCAGACCTACCGGCAGTCGTTCTCGGTCACGCTCGGTTCGACGAGCACCGTGAACGTCGAGATGAAGTTCGGGACGTTCACCGAGGTCATGCAGGTGACCGCCGAGGCGCCGCTGGTCGACACGACCTCGACCGTCACCGGGATCACGGTCGGGACGGAGGACATCAACGCCTCGATTCCGCTGATGCGCGAGGCGACCCAGATCGCCATGCTCGCCCCGGCCACCATCGCGGGCGACCCGACGTTCAACACCGTCGGCGGCGGCCGCACCCCCGGGCAGAGCCTGGTCGCCATCGAGGGCTCGTCTGTAGCGGAGAACTCCTACCAGGTCAACGGCCTGAACGTCACGAACTTCCGTAACGGGCTCGGCGGCAGCTTCGTGCCGTTCGAGTTCATGGAGGAGGTCCAGGTCAAGACCGGCGGCTACGAGGCGGAGTTCGGCCGCGCCACCGGCGGCGTCATCAACATGATCACCAAGAGCGGGTCGAACACGTACCACGGCGCGGTCGACACGTACTACAACCCGAAGAACCTGCAGGAGCAGTCCCCCGACGCCTACAACGCGCCGAACCAGGCCGAGGACTCCGAGCTGCTCGAGGCCAACGCCTCCGTCGGCGGTGCGATCCTGAAGGACAAGTTGTTCTTCTACGCCTTCGGCACCTGGCGGGACTCCACCGACATGACGGCGTCGACCGGGCAGATCATCGTCGACAAAGGCGCCAACCCCTATTACGGCGGCAAGCTCGATTGGAGCATCACGCCGAGCCACCGATTCGAAGGGACCTACTTCACCGACACCGTCGACCTCGACCGGACGCTCTACGGACTGAACGACGACTACAGCTTCTCCGACGCCGTCGGCACCGGCATCCTGTCCCGCGGCGGGGAGAACTACATCGGCAAGTACGTCGGGATCTTCAGCGACAACTTCCTCGTCAGCGCCCAGTACGGCGTCAACAAGTTCGACCGGACCGACGCCTCGCCTGCCGACAGCGTCTGCCCCTACGCCTACGACAGCCGCCAGGGGGGCCTCGACCCGCTCGGCTGCTGGGTCAACGCGCAGGGGACCACGGCGCTGGACGAGCGCCAGGCGAGCCGCGTCGACGCCGACCTCTTCCTCGGCAATCACAGCCTGCGGGCCGGCATCGACGTCGAGAAGGCCACCTCGGCGGACATGTCGTCCTACTCGGGCGGCATCTACTACCGCTACTACCTGTCCGGCACCACCCAGTTCCCGCAGATCCCCGCCGGGACCGAGGTCGTCAGGGTACGGCACTACGACACCGGCGGCTCCTTCGACGTCTTGACCAACGCCGCCTACGTCCAGGACTCGTGGCGAGCGCTGCCGAACCTCACCCTCAACCTCGGCCTGCGCTGGGAGGAGTTCGACAACCGGAACGCCGCGGGCGAGTCCTTCATCAAGATCACCGACCAGTACGCGCCGCGCCTCGGCGCGGTGTGGGACGTCGCCGGCAACGGCAGGTCCAAGGTCTTCGGCAGCCTCGGCCTGTACTACCTGCCGATCGCCTCGAACACCAACATCCGACAGGCCGGCCTGGAGTTCTTCGACGAGGCGTACTACACCTTCTCGGGCGGCGTCAACGCGGACGGGTCGCCGGGCCAGCTCGGGGAGCAGCTCCAGTACACGCTCATCTCCCCCGGCACCATCCCCGACCCTCGCACCAACCGTGCCGACACGCTGGACCCGATGTCGCAGTACGAGCTGATCATCGGCTTTGAGCAGATGCTCGACGACAACTGGATGATCGGCATCCGCGGCACCGGGCGGAAGTTCAACAAGGTCATCGAGGACATCACGCTCGACAAGGCGCTCTGGGAGGTCTACGGGGTCGAGTGCTACGCCCCGGAGAACATCGGTCAGTGCGCGCACGCCTACCGCCTCGTCAACCCGGGCGAGGCGTTCACCGGCTACTACGACCTCAACGACGACGGTGAGCTCGATCCCATCTCCTTCACCGCCGACCAGCTCGGCTACCCCAAGCCCGACCGGACCTACTACTCGGTCGAGCTCACGGCCCGGCGGCGCTTCGCCGACCGGTGGATGTTCATGGGTTCCTACACCTGGTCGCACAGCTACGGCAACTACGAGGGGTACGTCAACTCCGACCTCGGCCAGGACGACGCCGGCATCACCCAGACCTTCGACTTCGCCGCCTTCTCCGAGCACGGCAACGGCAACCTCCCCAACGACCGGCGCCACAACCTCAAGCTGTTCGGCTCCTACGCCTTCGACTTCGGCCTCCAGGTCGGCGGCAACGCCTCCTACCGCAGCGGCCGGCCGGTCAACGGGTTCGGGGTCCACCCCACCGACCTGTGGGCGCAGCGGTACGGCTCCTTCGCCTTCTACAACCACGGCGAGCCCTGTGCGCGCGGCTGCGGCGGCACCACGGACTCGGTGTGGGGCCTGGACCTGATGGCGAAGTACGACGTCAAGCTCGGCGGGATGTCGGCCTACGTCAGGGCAGACGTGTTCAACGTCTTCAACCAGGACGCGGTCACCGAGGTCGACGAGTTCGCCGAGTACAACTCGAGCGCCACCAACCCGGACTACGGGAAGGCGATCGGCTACCAAAGCCCGCGCCGCGTGCGTTTCGGCGTCGGAATCAAGTTCTAGCCAGCGACACGGGCCGATTCACGTTCGGACCTTCGTCCTGCCCGGCGACCTCGCCGGGCAGGACCTTCTCGGCCCCTGAGCCGCGGGCCGAGCCGTGCCGGGCATAGGTCCGGGACACGGGTCGTTAACGACCTCGGGCGAGGCGGAGGGACACGTGCAGGAAGCGAAGGCGTTCGTGACCGGGGCGACCGGGTTCATCGGCATGAACCTCGCGGAGGTCTTGCGGGCCGCCGGTTGGCGGGTCACCGCACTGGTCCGACCGGGGGCGCGGACCGAGCCGCTCGCCCGGCTCGGCGTGTCGTTCGCCGAGGGCGACATCACCGACCGTGACAGCCTGGCGCGCGCGATTCCCCACGGCGTCGACTGCGTCTTCCACGTCGCGGCGAGCACCTCGATGTGGTCTCGCACTGCGGCCGAGCTCGAGCGGATCAACGCCGGCGGCACCCGCAACGTCGTCGAGGCCGCCCTGCAGCGCGGCGCCCGAAGGTTGGTCCACACCTCGAGCGTGGCGGCCTATGGCTTCCACCCTGGGCGCATCGCCGAGGACACCCCGCAACTCGGTGCCGACTCGTGGATCGGCTACTTCCGCACCAAGGCGCTCGCCGAGCGCGAGGTCAGGGCCGGCATCGAGCGCGGGCTCGACGCGGTGATCCTGAACCCGGTCCACGTCCTCGGGCGCCACGACCGCGGCAACTGGTCGCGCCTGGTCGTGATGACGGCGCAGGGCAGGCTGCCCGGCATCCCGCCCGGTTCCGGCTCGTTCTGCCACGGCGCGGAGGTCGCGCGCGTCCACCTCGCCGCCGCCGAGCGCGGCCGTCGAGGCGCCAACTACCTGCTCGGCGGCGTCGACGCGACGTTCCTCGACCTGGTCCGGACGATCGGCGAGGTCACCGGCCGACGCGTCCCGGCCCGGGTCGCCCCCGCGGCGCTGCTGCGCGCCGTCGGTCGTGTCTCGCAGTGGTGGTCGTACGTCTCGAGGCGCGAGCCCGACATGACCCCCGAGGGCGTGGCCATCGCATGCGCCCGAGTCCACGCCGACTCGAGCCGTGCGGTCCGGGAGCTCGGCTACCGCGAGGTCCCGCTCCGCACGATCGTCGAGGACTCCGTGACCTGGCTGCGCGCCGAGGGGCTGCTCGACCGCCGCTGACGGCTCGTCACGAGCCTGCGGCACGGCCGGCCGGACCGGCGGTCCTTCGTCGCGCCGCCTTCACATTCCCTTGACACGGTCACGGGACTATACTGCCCACCTTGCGTCACGCCACACCTGCCTCGCGTGCGCGAGAGTCCGGGGAGGACAGGCCGCACCGTGCCGAACGTTCCGCACAGCCGTGCACTTCGCAGTCCCTCGACCTCGCCCGGCGTGTCCGCGACAACCGACCTCTCGAACCCAACCACCTTGCAAGGGGGAGTCATGAAGACCCACACCGGCCGGTCCACCGCGATCCGTAACGTCGATCGCACCGCGCTCGCGGCGCTCGTGCTCGTCACGGCGCTCGTCCTCGCCGCCAGCCCCGCGGTCGCCGACTCGACGCCCCAGACGCTGCCGTTCTCACAGAACTGGGCGAACACCGGCTTGATCACGACCAACGACGTCTGGACCGGGGTCGCCGGGATCGAGGGGTTCCGAGGTGACGGCATCACCGGATCGACCGGCGTCGACCCGCAGACGTTGCTGGCTGCTGACGATCCGGGCGTCCTGGACGTGAACGCCAACCAGACGAACCCCCTGACGTTCACGACGGGCGGCGCCACGGAGTTCGAGCTCACCAACCCCGTGGTCGCCCTGGCGGGAAGCGGGACCGCCGACGCCCCCTACCTCAAGCTGTACCTGAACACGACCGGGGCGACCGGCGTGACCATCCACTACAACGTTCGAGACATCGAGGCCGGGCCCGACGACGCCGTTCAGCAGGTCGCCTTGCATTACCGGGTCGGAGCCACCGGGACGTTCACCAACGTCGCCGGTGCCTACGTGGCCGACGCCACGACGACCGGCACCGACACGCAGGTCACCAACGTCTGTGCCGTCCTTCCTGCCGCCGCGGACAACCTTGCGCTGGTCCAGGTCCGCATCATGACCACCAACGCGGCTGGCAACGACGAGTTCGTCGGCATCGACGACATCCTCGTCGACACCGCGGGCTGCACCCCGGCCGACGCGGCGCCCGAGGTCTCGAGCACGACGCCGACCAACGGCGCGACCGGCGTGGCCCTTGCCTCCAACATCGACATCACCTTCTCCGAGCCGGTCAACGTGACCGGGACCTGGTTCACGATCTCGTGCGCGTCCTCCGGCGCCCACACGGCGACGGTGACCGGCGGTCCGACGACGTTCACCCTCGACCCCGACAGCGACTTCGTGAACGACGAGACCTGCACCGTGACCGTCGAGGCCGACCTCGTCACCGACCAGGACACCAACGACCCGCCGGACAACATGGCGGCCGACTACGCGTTCTCCTTCACGACCGTGGCCATCGTGCCGGCGCTGTCGATCGACGACGTCACCGTCACCGAGGGCGACGGCGGCACCGTGACCGCGTCGTTCACCGTCAGCTCGGTGCCGGCGCCGACCGGGACGGTCACGTTCGATTACGCAACCGCAGACGGGACGACGAACCCGGCGACCGCCGGGTCGGACTACGTCGCGATCCCGACGACCAGCGGCAGCATCGACGCCGCGAACCCGACCTTCACCATCAACGTGACGGTCAACGGCGACACCGCCCTCGAGCCCAACGAGACGTTCTTCGTCAACCTGTCAAACCCGGCCGGGGCAACCATCGGCGACGGCCAGGGCGTCGGCACGATCACCAACGACGACTTCACGCCGATCCACGACATCCAGGGCCCCGGCCTCACCTCGCCGCTGTCCGGCTCGGTGACCACCCAGGGCATCGTCACGGCGCGCAAGAGCAACGGCTTCTTCATCCAGGCGCCCGAGGCGGAGTACGACGCCGACCCGACCACCTCCGAGGGCATATACGACTACACGACCTCGGCGCCGCCGGCCGACGCGGCCGTCGGTGCCCGCGTCCAGGTCGTCGGGACGATCTCGGATTTCGTGCCGCCGTCCGACCCGCTACAGGCCCCGGTCACCGAGCTGACCGGCCCGGTCGTGACCCAGCTCTCGACCGGCAACGCGCTCCCCGGACCGATCGTCCTCACTGCCGCCGACACGCCGCCCGGCTCTGCGCTCGAGGTGCTCGAGCGCTTCGAGGGGATGCGCGTCACCGCCGACTCGTTCACGGTCGTTGCCGGCAACCTCGGCAACCTCAGCGAGGCGAACGCCACCTCCACGGCGCGCAACTACTTCTGGGCCACCATCACCGGCGTCGCTCGGCCGTTCCGCGAGACCGGCATCGAGGTCCCGAACCCGGTCCTCACGTGCGCCGCGGGAAGCGGTTGCGCGATCCCCAGCTTCGACAGCAACGCCGAGATCTTCGAGATCACGAGCACCGGCCAGACCGGTGCCGCGCTCATCGACACCCGGGTGGGCGCCACCCTCACCGGTCTCGTCGGGCCGCTCGACTACACGTTCCGCTTCTGGACGATCTATCCCGACCCGTCACCGGCACCCGTCGTCACGGGCGGCATCACGCCGACGACCGTGCCGGCCGCAAGCACGTTCGAGTTCACGGTGGCCTCGTGGAACCTGCAGCGCTTCTATGACACGTTCAACGATCCGGCGACCAGTGACGTCCAGCTCACCGCGATCGCCTACGCGAACCGCCTCAATAAGGCCTCGCTTGCGATCCGCAACTCGATGAACTTCCCCGACATCATCGCCGTCGCGGAGGCCGAAAGCGCGGGGGTCTTGGCGGATCTGGCGGCCAAGATCGACAGCGACGCAGTGGCCAACTCGCAGCCCGTCCCGAGCTACATGGCCCATCTCGCGGAGGGGAACGACATCGGTGGGATCGACGTCGGGTTCTTGATCAAGCGGGCGATCGTCCATGACACGACCCCGCGGGTGGCGTACGACGCACTCATCCAGGAGAATCAGGCCGAGACGTGGATCGACCCGAGTGACAACCTCCCGCACCTGCTCAACGACCGGCCGCCGCTCCGCCTCAGTGCGACCGTTCACCACCCCAACGGCTCGTCATTCGCCGTAACGGTCATCGCCAACCACCTCCGCTCTCTGAACGGGATCGAGGACGAAACCCCGGACGGCTTGACGACGGTCGGCAACCGCGTGCGGCAGAAGCGCAACGCCCAGGCCGTCTCGCTCGCCAACCTCGTCCAGGCGCGCCAGATCGCGAACCCCGCCGAACGGATCATCGTCCTCGGCGACTTCAACGCCTTCCAGATCAGCGACGGCTACGTCGACGTGATGGCGACCATCAAGGGCACTCCGACGGCGAACACGCAGGTCGTGGTCGCGGCGTCCGACCTCGTCAACCCGAACCTGACGAACTTGACCGAATCCGTGCCCGCCGCCGACCGCTACTCGTACCTCTACAACGGCGACGCTCAGACCATCGACCACATCCTCGTCAACGGCGCTCTAATGTCGTCGACCGTCGCGCAGCGCCTCGAGCACCCGCGGATCTGCGCCGACTTCAACGACACCGCGCGCAACGACCCCAACACCGCGTTGCGCCTCTCCGATCACGACCCGGTGGTCGCGTACTTCGAGGTGGCGACGTTCCCGGTCGAGCTGGCCAGCTTTAGCGCCGAGTAGTTTCGGCGCCTCGCATCGCACCAGCGGCCCGCCGATCCCGGCGGGCCGCTTCCTTTCTCGGTGAGCCGAGGTTGCCGACGTGCCGGGGCAAGCTCTTGACGCGCGCCGTCGGGTCGGCAAAGCTGGAGCGGCAATGGCCGGACTCAAGGGCACCTCAGACGGGCGGACGCCCTCGCTTTCCGAGGTGCACTCGAGTGTCTCGGCGCCGCCGACGATGAAGTTCTGGCGGCGGCTGCTCGCCTTCTCCGGGCCGGCGTACCTGGTCAGCGTCGGCTACATGGACCCGGGCAACTGGGCCACCGACATCGCCGCCGGATCGAAGTTCGGCACCGCCCTGCTCTGGGTGCTGCTGATGTCGAACCTGATGGCGGTGCTGCTGCAGAGCCTGTCGGCGCGGCTCGGCATCGTCACCGGCATGGACCTCGCCCAGGCGTGCCGCGCCATGTTCGGCCGCCGCGTCGCCAACGTCCTCTGGGTGCTCGCCGAGGTGGCCATCGCCGCCTGCGACCTCGCCGAGGTGCTCGGCTCGGCGATCGGGCTGCAGCTCCTCTTCGGCATCCCGCTGATCGCCGGCGTGATCATCACCGCCCTCGACACCTTCGTCCTGCTCCTGCTGCACCACCGCGGCATGCGCACCATGGAGGCGTTCATCGTCGTCCTGGTCACGACGATCGGCGTCTGCCTCGGCCTCGAGGTCCTGCTCTCGAAGCCCGAGTGGGGCTCGATGGCCTCCGGCCTGGTCCCCTCGCTGCCCGGACCGGGCGCGCTCTACCTGGCCACCGGCATCCTCGGCGCCACGGTGATGCCGCACAACCTCTACCTGCACTCGGCGCTCGTCCAGTCGCGCCGGATCGCCAAGACACCGGCCGGCATCAAGTCCGGCATCCGCTTCAACTTCATCGACTCGGTGGTCGCGCTGAACGGCGCGTTCTTCGTCAACGCCTCGCTGCTCGTCATGGCGGCGGCGACGTTCTACCGCGCCGGCTACCACGAGGTCGCCGACATCGTCGACGCGCACCGCCTGCTCGAGCCGATCCTCGGTGCGTCGCTGGCGCCGATCGCCTTCGCCGTCGCCCTGATCGCCGCCGGCCAGTCGTCGACGATCACCGGCACGCTGGCCGGCCAGATCGTCATGGAGGGCTTCGTCCAGCTCCGCCTGCGCCCGATCGTGAGGCGGCTGCTGACCCGGGCGGTCGCCATCACCCCGGCGCTGGTGGCCATCATCTGGTTCGGCGAGCGGTCCACCGGGGGCCTGCTCGTGCTCTCGCAGGTCGTCCTCTCGCTCCAGCTCTCGTTCGCGGTGATCCCGCTCATCCACCTCACGTCGGACGCCCGCTGGACCGGCCGCTTTGCCATCAAGCCGGTCGTCCAGGTCGCGGCCTGGGCGGTCGCCGCGGTGATCGCGGCGCTCAACCTGAAGCTGGCCAGCGAGGAGATCGCCGGCTGGATCCAGGGGGCGGGCGACTCGGCGTGGATCCTCTGGGTGACCGTGGTGCCGGCCGCAGCCGGCCTCGTCGCCCTGCTCGCCTGGGTCACCGTGGTCCCGCTCGTCCACCGCGTCAAGGGCGTCCCCGTCCCCTCCGCGGTCGGCGTGCACGGCCCGGCCCAGGCGCCCGAGGTCGAGCCCATCCGCGCACCTCGCCACATCGCCGTCGCCGTCGACTTCTCCACTGCCGACAAGGCAGTCCTCGGTCACGCCGTCACCATCGCCCGCGCCGCCGGCCAGGGCGCCTCGATTCGCCTGCTGCACGTGGTCGAGTCGACGAGCGCCCGCGTCTTCGGCGCCGAGACGGAGGACGTCGAGTCCCGGGCCGACCGCGAGCGGCTGGAGCTCTACTGCACCGAGCTCGGCGAGCTCGGCGTCGAGGCCGTCTTCGACCTCGGCTACGGCGAGCCGGCCGTCCAGCTCGCCGCCCTCGTCCAGCAGCACGCTCCGGACCTGCTCATCCTCGGCAGCCACGGCCACCGCGGGGTCGGCGACTTCGTCCACGGCACCACCGTCGAGGGCGTCCGGCACCGCGTCACCGTGCCGATCCTCGTCGTGCCGACCGCCAGCGCATAGGTTCGTTCCGCTCCTTCCGTCATCGCGAGGAGTTGCGCGACGGAGCGATCCCGTCGAGCTCGCTGTCATCCTGAACGAGCGAAGCGAGTGAAGGATCTCGTCAAGCTTGGCGGCCCTGCCCCCAGACTTGCCGTCAATCACGGACCCAGGTCCGTCCCCTCATCTGGCCCCTGGGGTGCGCGGCCCCCTCGGTCCGGGCTCGCCCCCGCTCGCCCGGCCCGAGACTGCTCCGCTCGCGACCGCACAGCGCGATCCGCGGTGGGGCCCCTCGCTGTCCGCTCCTCGCTACGCTCGTCGCGTCACCGACACCCCACCGCGGCTCGCGCGTCCGGTGACCCGCTCGCTCCGCAGAGATGGGCCGCGCACCCCAGGGGCGGGTTTTTCCCCCTCCCGCCCTCGCGCCCGCGCCCGTCCCCCACCCACCCGAATGCTCGATCGTTGCGCGTTCCAGGCACGACGCACACGCCACGGCGATCATCTACACTCGTGTTGCAAAGCCAAGGAGGACGATGTGTTCTCAGCCCAGCCGACCGACTCTGCGGGAAGCCCTCGGCGGGGCCGTCTGCTGCTTACACAACAGAAGAGCCGCTGCTACTTCCAGTTCGGCGCGAACCACCCAGTAGGTCGTAGGATCTTGCTGTATAACGAGTTGCCTCACGACCCCAAGAGTCGGCAAGGAAGCCAATCAGGAAGCCTGGCCCGTGTCAGCAACGGCCTTACATGGCCTGCCCAAATTAGCGTTAGGCGTACGGTCGGGAAGCTCTCAGAATCAGTCGAACACTCCTTGCTCAAGGAGGTTGCAAGTGAGCTTGCTTAGAAGGCTCCTCCTCGCTGGAATAGCAAGCTGGTTCGGATCTGCCTTTCTTGGTCTGCTCTTCGCCGCTAGCGCGACCGGTACATTTCAGTTCAGCACACTCCTGCTGCCCGGCGTCCTTCCCGTCGCACTCTATGGAAGCTCGGCCGTCTCCGTCCTCATCTTCCCGTTCGCCATCTGGGCGACTCGAACAGCCGTGCGCAACCTCATGACCTACGGGTCCCTACTCTTCCTGGCTCTCACCGCTTGGGTCCTCTTCATCATCCCTACAACCGGCCGAAGCGGTCCAGTTGGCTTGCTCGTCCTCGCCATTGTCGGCCTACTCGTTCTGGGCCTTCTTCCGAATCAAACGGCCGCTGCACGCTCACCAACTTGATAGACCCACTAGCTACCCGTACGCCTGACCAGGGCTTGCAGTGGACGCGGCTTTGCTGTCGCTCGCCGCACCGCTGGAGCGCGGCGTTCAGTGCCTAATTCGCACGATGAGTGACCCTAAGGAGGTCATCGGCTCCGACATTGCCGTTGTCCTTTTCACCGAGAAGGAGGGCGACGACGACGCGTTCGTGTTTGCCGGTCTCCTGAAAGATGAGGGACATGAGGACTTTCTAGCAGTGGATCGCGGCCCTGACCATCCACCGTTCCCATTCCCTCGGGAATGGTGCGATTCCATCCGGTTAGCGACCGACGAACAAGCCGAGGTCTTCGGGGCACGTTACTTCGTCGTGAGGGTAGTCGGCAACCTGCCCGACGATGCCGACAAGCCCGACCTCATTCCGACGGGGATCAACCTCTCATCGGTGCTCGAATAGCTGTCGATACCCGCCAGGCCGGGATCGTATCGAACGCGCTCCAAGCAGCAGGAGTCCCGTACCACCGGAGGTCAGAGGGGTTTCTCGGCTTCCATGCCCATCCCACCGGGCTGCCGAGCGGAGGGCAGTGTTTCGGAGCGCGGGTCACCGGTCGGGGAGTGTGCGGGTCGGAGGGGGGGCCGGATGGGGGGCCGGGTCGTCCGGGGCGGCGAGCCAGGCGGACATGAGGCGTTTGATTTGCGTCTGGTACGGGACGCCCGCGAGGGAGGCCCGGGTCCTGAACGCCGCGAGCAGCGGCTCGGGGAGGCGCAGGCTGATCAGCCGGCTCTTGCGCGGCATGGTCGCCGCGGCGTGCAGCGCCTGGAAGTCGTCGAGGAACGCGAGGATCTGCTCCGGGCTCAGCTCCCGGCAACGTTCGAGGTACTCCTCCGAGAAGTACTGGACCGGCCTCACTCCAGCGCCTCCAGTGCGCGGACGTCCTCGAGGTCCTGCGGGCGTCCGCTCGCGCGCTTCATGGCGATGAGGTCGGTTCGCGAGACGACCGGGACGGTCACGCTGCCCACGCGGACCTTCACGATCTTCATGGCGGCGAGGTCGTGGGTGATGACGACGTCGACGACTTCGGCCGGGTTCGACGGGTTGGAGAAGCTCCAGGCGACCAGGTTGCGGTTGCGGATGTACTCCTCGCGGAAGTCGAAGACCTGACCGGCGTCGACCGGCAGGCGTGGCGCGAGTCCCAACCCCTTCAGGACTCGCTCCGCGGCCACGAAGTCGCCGCGGGAGCGCCGCAGGACGATGTCGACGTCGAGCGTGCCGCGCACCGCCCCGTGCAGGGCGACCGCGTAGCCGCCGGTGACAGCGAACCGCACGCCGGCGTCCTGGAAGGCTCGGGTGAGGCGGAGGATGAAGCTCATCAATACATGTATATACACCAATTCCGTCACCTCGGCAACACCCGGCAGGTCAGGCACGACCGGGGACGCGCAGGGGTGCTGTCGGCCGCGTCGTCCCGTCAGCGGAGGATGGGCCGGGGATCGGCTACGGGCCGAGGAGGGGCGGGGTGGCCGGGTGGTCCCAGTCGATCTCGGAGCCCCACACGGAGTGCGGGATCGCGAACACGACCAGGGTGGCGAGCGCGGCGACGACGACCGCGCCGCGAGCGTCGCGCCCGCCGCGCATCCGCCATACGGCCCACGCCCACCCGAGGCCGGCGATGAGGGTCTTGTTGTCGGTGAGGTCCCAGCCGTAGGGCACGCCGGTCCACCACGCGCCGAACGCCGCCTTCTGCACCGCCGGCCCGAGCAGGAACCCGCCGAGGCCGATCAGGACGACGGTGACCCAGACGTGGCGGCGAACGGCCGGGCCGCCGGTCAGCGCCTCGAGCCCGGCGCGGTTGGAGAAGAGCATGCCGACGAACATCGCGAGGATGTGCGGGATCAGCACGACCGGCGAGACGTCGCCCTTGAAGCGCGTCACCGCCGGGCGCGGCGGGAACTGCGCGGTCGCGTCGCCGCGCCGCAGGCGGACCTGGTACTCGAGCTTGCCGGCCGGCGGCTGGTGCGGCAGCGCCGCGACGAGCTCGTCGGCCTCGCGCGTCATCGGCATCACCTGCCACGCGTCGCGGGTCGGGAAGCGCCGCCATGCAATCTCCCCCGTCACCTCGCCGGCCGCAACGGTGACCCGGACCGGCTGGTCGCCGGGGCCGCCGTGCGAGCGGGTCAGGCGCATCGCGACCTCCTGCCCGGCGAGGGTCACCCGGCCCCGCGCCGGGTACGTCGGTCCGCTCGTCCGCTGCCACACCGCCGAGGCCAGGGTGATGACCACCGCCAACGTCCACCGCCATCCCGTACCCAGCCTCACGCCCCCTCCTTGTGCATCGGCGCGAACCCCTCGCCGAGAACCTCCTGCGCCGGGGTGATCGCGACGAACGCGGTGCGGTCGACCTCCGCGACCAGCCGCTTGAGCCGGCCGACCTCGTGCGCCGCGATCACGACGTAGAGCACCGGCCGCGGCTCGCCGGTGAAGCCGCCGATGGCGTCGAGCACGGTGACGCCGCGGCCGAGCCGCTCGAGGATCGCGGCCTTCACGGCGCCGGGGTCCCTGCTGATAATCAGCGCCGAACGGGCCGCCGAGAACCCCTCGAGCACGAGGTCGAGCACCCGCGCCGAGACGAACGCCAGGGCCAGCGCGACCATCACCGCCTCGGCGCCGAACTCCCAGGCCGCGACGGCGAAGATCGCCACGTTCATCGCCAGCAGCGCCTGGCCGATGCCGACGCCGAGCCAGCGGTGGGCCAGCCGCGCCAGCACGTCGGTGCCGCCGGTCGTGCCGCGACCGCGGAACACCAGGCCCATGCCGAGCCCGTCCATCAGCCCGCCGTAGCAGATCACCAGCAGCCGATCGGTCGTCGGCGCCATGACCCACGACGCGGTGAGGTCGATGCCCGCCGAGATGACCACCACCGAGACCAGCGTGCGGAGGAAGAACCCCATGCCTCCGGCGTAGCGCCAGCCGAGCCAGAGCAGCGGCAGGTTGAGGGCGAAGACCACCGCCCCGACCGGCGTCCCGGCCAGGTAGTGGAGGATGATCGAGATCCCGGTGACGCCGCCGGAGACGACCCTGTTGGGGACGAAGAACATGTTCGTCCCGACCGCCACGAGCACCGACCCGACGACGATCTGCGCGTAGTCGAAGGCGATGCCGAGCCGGCCCCGCGGGGCGTGGAAGAGCCACTTCACGCGGCGCATCGTGCCACGGCGCGCGCCGGCTGCCAACTCCGGGCGCGGCTCAGCGGGTGCCGAGGAAGGCCAGGACGAGCTCCTCGAGCTCGCGGGGCTTCTCGAGCGGCACGAGGTGGCCACAGTCGGGGACGATCTCGAGCACCGCGGCCGCGACGCGCTCCGACACCAAGGCGGCCATGGCGACGAAGTCGGGCACGTCGCCATCGCCGCTCACGACGAGCGTCGGGACGGCGATCTCGCCGAGGCGGTCGATCACCTTCCAGTCGCGGTCGGGCTCGTCGCGCGCCGCCGCGAAGTACTCCCCGGCCGGGAAGGTCAGGGTCATCGCCTCGACCCGCTCGCGCACTCCTGGCAGCCCGGCGGCCGACCGCATCAACGGGTGGCCGAGCCAGGCGCCGCGGACCGCGGCCTGCACGCCCTCGCTGCGGATGCGCTTGGCGAACTCCTTGAAGCTGCCGAGGAGCTCGGCGGACAGCGCGAAGTCGGGCAGGAGCGGACCGATGAGCGTGAGCGAGCGCAGGCGCCCCGGGTATCGCAGCGCGTGCTCGACGGCGATGCCGCCGCCCTTCGACAGGCCGATCACGTGGGCGCTGGCGCACCCGGTCGCGCCGAGGACGGCGTCGAGGTCGGCGGCGTGGTCGCCGAACCGGTAGCCCGCCGGCGGCGAGGCGGATCGCCCGTGGCCGCGCTGGTCGTAGCGGATCGCCCGGTAGCCGGCTCGCACCAGCGCCGGGGCCAGGTCGTCCCACACCCGCAGGTCGAGGGAGTGGCCGTGGAGGAGGACGACGGGATCGCCGGCGCCCTCGGCCACCACGTGCAACGCGACGCCGTCACGCTCGACGATCATCGTCCACCTACTCCGCGGTCCGGAAGCCGAACGACACGGCCTCCGGCAGCTCGTTCCCCGCCCGGTCCTCGAGCGCCTCGGCGGCCAGGGTGGCGCGGATCGTGTCGCCCGCCGGGAGGTCCTGCCGCGGCGTCCACACGACCCACCAGTTCTCCTCGTCGTAGCTCGCCTCCCCGTCGATCAGGCCTCCCTGCTCGGCGAGGACGGTGACGGCCTGCCCCTCCACCTCGTCCGGGCGGAGCGGCTCCGACAGGGCGAAGATGATCCGCGGCCGCCGGGCTGCGACCAGGGCGCCGGCGGCCGGGAAGTGCGAGGTGACCGTGGGTGCGAGCTCGTCGCCGACCCCGGACCAGGTGGCGGCGGCGACCACGTCCATGGTGATGTAGAACGCCGTCTCGACGACCTCCGGCGGCGGCAGCGGCACGTCGGGCAGCCCGTGGTCGTCCAGGTAGTCCGAGACCAGCACGGCGGCCAGCACGGCGACCACGACGCCGGCGACGACCAGCGCCCGGTCGACGTGCTCGAGGATCACCTGGGTCTCGACGATCATCCCCTCCGTGACCTTCACCCGCTCGATCCGCTCGTCCATCCTCACGATGTTGCCCGCGTCGTCGAGCCTGGCGGGGAACCGCAGCCGGTAGGTGCCGGAAGCCAGGCCGGCCACCGTCCACGCCGGATCCAACGACCGGAACACCGGGACCCACCGTTGGCCCTCGCGGCGCTCCAGCTCGCCGAGGACGCCGGTCGGACCGACCCTGCCGGCCTTCCGGGCCGCGTCGTCGGCGAAGACCCGCACTGCGACGCCGCCCCCCGGACCCTCGGCCGGCCGGGTGCCGATCGTGTCCACGGACACGCAACCCGCCAGCGACAGCACCACCTGCCCGAGCACCAGGGTCATCGCCACGCACCGCTTCCCGGATTTCATTGGCGTCCAGGCCTCCATTTCACCGTTCCTTCCTCGCCAGACCCAAGCACCTCGCATGCCATCGTTCGGCCTTCGAGGGCTCTTGCCTTTCCCCAGGCCTCAAGCCTCAGGCCTGCTTCATCACGCCCGCACGATCGTGCGACCCTCGGCGATCACGAGCGGCACCTCGGGAGCCCACAGCGAGGTCGAGCCCGGCGGCAGCGGCGCCTCGCCGAGACACACCCCGTCACCTTTCGCGGTCACCTGCCACCCCTGCGGCGTCGGCGCCAGGTCCACCGCGGCACCGACGTCGTCCGCGATCAGCTCCGACGGCAGCGCCGAGATCACCCAGTACGCGCGCCGCCCCGTGCCGATACCGGCCGAGAAGCGCAGCTCGACCGTGGTGGGCGCGCCGTCCCCGCCGGGAAGGAGCCGGTACGAGAACACCGCAGCGCCCTGGGCCAGCGAGCACTCCCCGCTGTCGCGCAGCGCCGCCCGCTCGCCGCGGTTGAGCGCGGCGCCGTCGACGCTGACCCCGGGGGTGCCGAGGCAGAACGCCTCGAGGCTCTCGGGGCCCACACGCAGCTCGAGGTGCCCCGCCCGCGACAGCGTCTGCGCCAGCGTCAGCATCGTCGAGTCGTCGGCCGCCTCGCGCCGGGTCGGACGCAGGTCCAGGTGGTTGCCGAACTCGTCGAACGAGCCGCGCCCGAGGCGGACTGCGGGCCCGACCACGACCCGGAACGACTCGGTGCTCTCGCCGTCGGTCAGCCGCCACCGTTCGGTCGGCGGCAGCGCCCCCAGCTCGGTGAGCACCCGGATCGCAGGCTTCGGCTGGGGTGGTGGCGGGACCGCGCGAAGCTCCTCGAGCTTCCGCGAGATTCCGGCACGGCGAACGGCGACCAGTCCGGGGTCGCGGAGCAGCTCGGTCAGCCGCCGACCGGCCTCCGCACGGCCGGCGGGGTCGTCGCCCACCGCCGCGAGCCGGGCCATTTCGAGGTCGTAGCGAAGCTCGGCGAGCTCGGTCGCCGCGACCTCGTCGCTGAGCTGGTCGACGAACCCGTCGGCAGCGGGCCAGGCGCCGGCCTGCACCAGCTCGTCGAGGTGCCGGCGGCGCGCCGCCTGGAGGTGTCCCCGCGCCTGCCGGAGCAGGTCCTCGACGAGCTGCACCGGGAGCTTGCCGAACGGCAGCTTGCCGGGCTTCTCCTCGAGGAGGCGCTCGCACACCGTCGCGATGCGGCCCCACGGCGGCGCGCTGCGGCCCGCGCAGGCGCACACCTCGGCCCACACCGCCTTGGCCTTCCGCTCGGCGCGCGGCCGCCCCTTGCGCTGGGCCTCGGCGAAGGCGTACTCCGCCTCCCGCAGCCGGGCGAAGAACTCCCCGGCATCGGCCGGCCGTCTCGCCGGTTCGCCGAGGCAGTCGAGGACGAGATCGTCCAGTTCAGGCGGGACGAGCTCGACGATCTCGGCGAGCTCGTCGTAGGCCACGAACGGCGAGCACGGCCGCCCGACGAACAGCTCGTAGGTCAGGACGCCGAGCTGGTAGACATCGGCGGCCGGCGCGACGGCCGACGCCCCTGCCCGCGCCACCTCGGGCGCGACGACGCGTGAGCCCCGCCACGGCACGCCCCACAGCGTCTCGGCGCGCTCGCGTACCGCCGGGGCGACGCCGTAGTCGATGAGCCGGACCGCGTTGCTGCGGCCGACGACGAGGTGCTCGGGACGGAGGTCGCCGTGCACGATCCCGCAGCGGTGGAGCTCGCCGACGGCCCGCGCCGCCTGCAGCGCCACGGAGAACGCGCGCTCGGGCGAGAGCGTGCCGCCGGCCCGGGCGATCTCCTCCCGAACGCTCCGGCCGTCGAGCCACTCCGTGGTCAGGTACCACAGCGGTTCGGCGCCCGGGTCCGCGGCCAGCGGCAGCCTTCCGACATCGAAGAGCCGCACGGCGAAGTCTCCCGGCACGGCGGCCGAACGCTCGAGCTCCCGCTCCTGCTCGCGCGCCACCCGCGCGTCGGCCAGCAGCTCGGGGCGGATGACCTTCATGGCGCGGTGGCTGTCGGTCTCGCGATGGAGCACCCGCATCACCCACGACACCCCGCCGTCTCGGAGGTGACCCTTGAAGACGAGCTCGCCCCGCGGGTCGATCGCCTGCCCCTCGACGAGCTCTCGCAGGGCGGCCGGTGGTCCCGACGCTGCCGCCGCCTGCAATGCCCTGGAACGGGAACTGTCCGCCATGTCCGCCTCCCGACGTTCCAGCCTGTGGCCGGAGTATAGCGCCAGGAATTGGCTTGGGGCTTGAGGCTTGGGGCTTGAGAAAGGCCGGCCGCCCGGCGGGCGGCCGCTACGTTCCGAGGCGCAGGGGGCGCTGTCCCCCGTCCCCTGTCTCCGATCCGCTACCGCCTCCGGGTGGCCATGGCCAGGGAGCGGGCGAACGCCTCGATCTCGCCGACGAGGTTGACGCGGTCGCCGATCTCGGCGATCCGCCCGACGATGGCGGATCCGACCACCACGCCGTCGGCGAAGCCGGCGACGCGATTGACCTGCTCGGGGGTCGAGATGCCGAAGCCGACGGCGACGCGCCGGCCGGTCAGCTTGCGGACGGCGCGGACCTGCGCCTCGAGCCCTTCCTCGACCCGCTCCCGCGCCCCGGTCACCCCGGTCCGGGAGACGAAGTAGACGAAGCCGCCAGCGAGCTTCTTGGTCGCCTTGACGCGCGGCCGCGTGGAGGTCGGGGCGACGAGCAGCACGAGGTCGATCCCGACGCGGCGGAACGCCTCGTAGGGGCCCCGCGCCTCCTCGACCGGGACGTCGGTGAACAGCACGCCGTCGACCCCCGCCGCGGCGGCGTCGACGGCGAAACGGGCCAAGCCGTAGGCGTGCACGGGGTTGAAGTAGGTGAACAGCACGACCGGCAGCTCGCTGGTGTAGCGCAGCTCGCGGACGATCTGCAGCACGCCGGAGAGCGTCGTGCCGGCGGCCAGCGCGCGCTCGGCCGCCCGCTGATTGGTCGGACCGTCGGCGATCGGGTCGGAGAACGGCACGCCGAGCTCGATGAGGTCGGCCCCGGCGCGTTCCAGCGCGCGGCACAGGCCGAGCGTCGCGGTCGGGTTCGGGTCACCCGCGGTGATGTAGGGGATGAACGCGGCCCGCTTCGCCTTGGCCGCCCGGGCGAACGCCAGCTCGATCCGCCGGCTCATAGCCGAACCCCCTCGAGCCGCGCCACCTCGTTGACGTCCTTGTCGCCGCGTCCCGAGAGGTTCACCAGGATGCCGTCGCCCTTGGCGTACCGCCGCGCCACGTGGGTCACGAAGGCGAGCGCGTGCGCGGTCTCGAGCGCGGGGACGATCCCCTCCAGCTCGGCGAGCAGGTGGAAGGCGTCGAGCGCCTCGTCGTCGGAGACGCGGACGTAGCCGACCCGCCGGTTGTCGTGCCAGAGCGCGTGCTCGGGTCCGACGGCAGGGTAGTCGAGCCCGGCCGACACCGAGTGGGTGCCCGCGACCTGGCCGTTCTGGTCCTGCAGGACGTAGGTCCGGGTGCCGTGCAGCACGCCGGGCGCCCCGCCGGAGAAGCGGGCGGCGTGGTCGCCGAGCCCGGTGCCGCGGCCGCCCGCCTCGACGCCGACCAGCTCGACCTGCTTGTACGGGACGAACGCGCCGAAGATCCCGGCGGCGTTCGACCCGCCGCCGACGCAGGCGACGACCAGGCGGGGCAGGCTGCCGTGCTGGCGGCGGACCTGGAGCAGCGCCTCGGCGCCGATCACCGACTGGAAGTCGCGCACCATCGCCGGGTAGGGATGCGGGCCGAGCACCGAGCCGAGGACGTAGTGCGTCGTGGCGACGTTGGTCACCCAGTCGCGCAGCGCCTCGTTGATCGCGTCCTTGAGCGTCTTCGTGCCGGCGTCGACGCCGACCACCTCGGCGCCGAGCAGCTTCATGCGGTAGACGTTGAGCGCCTGGCGTCGCTCGTCCTCGGTTCCCATGTAGACCCGGCAGCGGAGGCCGAAGAGCGCCGCCGCGGTGGCGGTCGCGACGCCGTGCTGGCCGGCGCCGGTCTCGGCGATCACCCGCACCTTGCCCATCCGGCGGGCGAGCAGGCACTGGCCGACGGCGTTGTTGATCTTGTGGGCGCCGGTGTGGCAGAGGTCCTCTCGCTTGAGGAAGACCCTGGCGCCGCCGAGGTTGTCGCTCAACCGCGCCGCGAACGACAGCGGCGTCGGGCGCCCGCAATACGTGGCCAGGAGCGTGTCGAGCTCCCGGCGGAACGTCCGGTCGCGGCGGGCGCTCTGCCACGCGCGCTCGAGCTCCTCGAGCGGCGCCATCAGCGTCTCGGGCACGAAGCGGCCACCGTACGGGCCGAAGTACCCCCTGTCATCCGGCAACGGCTTCATCTCGTCTCCGCGGGCCCGGGTCCCAGGGCGCCGATTCCCGGCTCCGCCGCCCTGACGGCGGCGACGAAGTCCCGCATCCTACCAGGGTCCTTGCGACCGAGCCCCGCTTCCACCCCGCTGGCCACGTCGACGCCGGCCGGGCGGACCTGGACGACTGCGGTGCCGACGTTCTCCGGGGTCAAACCGCCGGCGAGCCAGAACTCGAAGCCCGGCGGCGCATTGCGGAGCAGCCGCCAGTTGAACGACCGGCCGGTCCCGCCGCCGGTCGGCGACGCGGTGTCGAACAGGATGCGGGCCACCTCGGCGTACGCCGCGACCCTTGCCCAGTCGATGGTCTCGGCCACCGCGATCGCCTTGACGACCCGCTCGCGCCCGCCGAGGTAGGCGCACAGCTCGGTCGGCTCCTCGCCGTGGAGCTGCACGAGGTCCAGCATGGCTTCGTCGCGGATCCGGCCGACGAACGACGAGCTCTGGTCGCGGAAGACCCCGACCCTGGGCGCCCCGGCCACCTCGCGGACCCAGGAGCACGCATCGGGAGGGAGGCAGCGGTGCGACGAGGGGAAGAACACGAACCCGACATAGTCGGCGCCGGCCGCCACCGCCCCGGCGGCATCGGCCGGGCTGGTCAACCCGCAGATCTTGACGGTGACTCTCACGCCACCAGCTCCGCCAGGGCCGCCCGCGGGTCGGCGGCGCGCAGCAGGTGCTCGCCGACCAGGAAGCACCGGACCCCGTGCCGCGTGCAGCCGGCCACGTCGTCCCGGCCGCGCACGCCGCTCTCCATGACCGCGACCCGCCCCTCGCCGACGGAGGCGGCCAGCGACGCCGCCGCCGCCAGGTCGACCGCGAAGGTGCGGAGGTCGCGGGCGTTGATGCCGACGATCCGGGCCGGGAGCGCGCGGACGCGGTCGAGGTCGAGCCGGTCGTGGACCTCGACCAGCGCCTCGAGTCCGAGGTCCTCGGCGATCGCGAGCATCTCGCCGAGCAGGCCGCCCGGCAGGATGCGCGCAATGAGCAGCACCGCGTCGGCTCCCAGCAGGACGGCCTCGAAGAGCTGCCGCGACGAGACCAGGAAGTCCTTCTGCAGCACCGGCAGCCCGACCGCGGCGCGCACCAGCGGAAGCCACCCGGGCTGGCCGGAGAAGAAGTGCGGCTCGGTGACCACCGAGATCGCGGCCGCCCCGCCAGCCGCGTAGGCAGTGGCCAGCTCGACCGGCTCGAACGGAGCCCGCAGCACCCCCGCCGAGGGCGAGCGGCGCTTGCACTCCGCGATCACCCGGACGCCGGGCGCCGAGAGCGCCGCGAGCAGGCTGCGCGCGCCGCCGCGACGGCGGATCCCGGCAGCCTCCCGGGCGCGGCGCTCGAGCCCGGGGACGGGCGGCTCGGCGGCCAGGCGGTCGCGGGCGGCGTCGGTGATGCGGATGAGGATGTCGTCGCCGACCGCGTTCATGCCGCCTCCCGGGCGCGCCGGACCACGTCGTCCAGCTTGGCTTCGGCGCGTCCCTCGGCCAGGCACGTGCGGCAGGTCTCGAGCGCTCGCGGCAGGTCGTCCTCCTGCCCGGCGACGACGAGCGTCGCCGCGGCGTTAAGGGCCACGGCGAGCGCGGCCGCCGATGCCTCGCGGCCCGACAGGATGGCCCGGATCCGGGCCGCGTTCTCGGCCGCGTCGCCGCCGGCCAGCTCGCTTGGCGCGGCCGCCGCGATCCCGAATCGGGTCGGATCGACGGTGAGCTGCCGCTCCACGCGCCCGCCGCGCACCTCGGTCACCTGCGTCGGGGCGTTCACCGACAGCTCGTCGAGCCCGTCGTCGGAGTGCACGACCCAAGCGTGCTCCGCGCCGAGCTCCGCGAGCGCCCCGGCGACGAGCGGCTGCACCGCGAGGTTGTAGACGCCGACCACCTGCCGCCGCACCCCGGCCGGGTTGGACAGCGGCCCGAGCAGGTTGAAGACGGTGCGCACTCCGAGCGAGCGCCGCACCGGCATGACCGTGCGCATCGCCGGGTGCAGGCGCGGTGCGAAGAGGAACGCGAACCCCTCGTGGTCGAGCAGCTCGCCGAGCCGCTCCGGCTCGAGGTCGAGGGGAAGTCCGAGCGCCTCGAGGACGTCGGCGGAGCCGCACCTCGACGACACCGAGCGGTTGCCGTGCTTCGCCACCGCCACGCCGCAGGCCGAGGCGACGAGCGCTGCCGCGGTCGACAGGTTGAGGGTGTGGGCGCCGTCGCCGCCCGTCCCGCAGGTGTCGACGAGCGGCCGGCGATGGGTCACCACCGGGACGGCGAACTGCCGCAGCACCGCGGCCGCGGCGGCCACCTCGGCCGGCGTCTCGCCCTTGGCCCGCAACGCCACCAGGAACGCCGCCTGCTGCGGCTCCGACCACTCCCCGGCCATGAGCGCCGTGAAGCAGGCGGTCATCGTCTCGCGGTCCAGGTCGCGGCCGCCGAGCAGGCTCTCCAGCACGTCGCGAATCACGAGTCCCTCACGCCCTTTGCCCGAGTGTACCAGTGGCCTGCACGGCCGCGTCGTCCGCGGCGATGCCCGCCCCGCGCAGGAAGTTGGCCAGCATCCGCTTGCCGCCCTGGGTCATGTACGACTCGGGGTGGAACTGCACGCCGACGTGCGGCTGGACCCGGTGGGCCAGGCCCATGACCAGGCCGTCCTTGGTCCACGCGCTGACCTCCAGGTCGTGCGGCAGCGCGTCGCGCTGGGCGAGCAGCGAGTGGTAGCGGGTGGCGTTGAACGGGTCGGGCACGCCGGCGAAGAACGGCCGGTCGTCGTGGAACACCTGCGAGGTCTTGCCGTGCCGCGGCAACGGCGCCCGGACGACCCGCCCGCCGTAGGCCACCGCCATCGCCTGGTGGCCGAGGCAGACTCCGAGCAGGGGGACGCCGGCGGCCTTGCGGATCAGCTCGATGCAGATCCCGGCGCCGTCGGGGTTGCCGGGCCCGGGCGACAGGACGATCGCCGCGGGCTTCCAGGCGAGCACGTCGTCGGCCGCGACGGTGTCGTTGCGCACCACCCTGACCTCCTCGCCCCCGGCCAGCTCGCGGAGGTACTGCACGAGGTTGTAGGTGAACGAGTCGTAGTTGTCGACCATGACGATCACGGCTTCATGCCCTCCGCGAGGTGGGCGGCCAGCGCCAGCGCCCTCGCCTTGCTGGCGCACTCGGCCAGCTCGCTCTCCGGCAGCGAGTCGAAGACCACGCCGGCTCCGGCCTGGACGTGGGCGACGCCCCCGGTGACGACCGCGGTGCGGATCGCGATGCAGGCGTCCATGTCGCCCCCGAGGTCGAAGTAGCCGACCGCGCCGCCGTAGACGCCGCGGCGCAGGACCTCCAGCTCCTCGATGAGCTGCATCGCCCGGACCTTGGGCGCCCCGGTGAGGGTGCCGGCCGGGAAGCACGACAGGAGGACGTCGAGCGCGTCGCGCCCCTCCTCCACCTCGCCGTGCACCTCACTGACCAGGTGCATGACGTGGGAGTAGCGCTCCACCTCCATGAAGCGCGCGACGTTGACGGTACCCGGCCTGGCGATCCGGCCGATGTCGTTCCGTCCGAGGTCGACGAGCATCAGGTGCTCCGCGCGCTCCTTCTCGTCGGCGAGCAGCTCCGCCGCCAGCCGGGCGTCGTCGGCACCGCTCGGCCCCCGCCGCCTGGTGCCGGCGATCGGACAGGTGGCCGCCTGGCGGCCGCGCAGCCTGGCCAGCGTCTCCGGCGACGCCCCGAGGATCTGCGCCTCCCCCGCGTCGAGGTAGAACATGTACGGCGACGGGTTGGTCAGCCGCAGCGCCCGGTACAGCGTGATCGCCGACGCCGCCACGGGCCGCGACCAGCGGCGCGACAGGACGATCTGGAAGCACTCGCCGGCCTTGATCTCCTCGATCGCCCGCGTCACCGAGCGGAGGAAGCGCTCCTCGTCGGGGGCGACCTCCCAGGAGCCGTCGGGCTGGGTCGCGGCGTTGTTGACGGGGATCGCCGCCGGCGCCGCCTCGTCGAGCGGCGCGGCCAGCACGGCGTGGAGCGCCTCGAGCCGGCGCAGCGCGTCGGCGTACGCCGCCTCGACGCCCCGCGACACGTCGGCCGTGGCGATGAGCAGCAGGCGTTGGCGGACCCGGTCGAGGGCGGCGATCGTCGGGTAGACACCGAAGAACGCGTCGGGCAGGTCGAGGGGGTCCGGGAGGTGCGCGGGGAGCTTCTCGATGAGCCGCACCGCGTCGTAGCCGAGCCATCCGACCGCGCCGCCGATGAACGGGGGCAGGTCGGCAAGGGTCGCCCGGCCGCGCCCGACGAGCCGTGCGCGCAGCGCCTCGATGGGCGGCCCGGCCAGCTCGTCGCCGTCGACCGTCACGCGACCGTGCTGCAGCTTCACCACGGTCTCGGGGTCGGCGCCGGCGAACGACCAGCGGGCGACGCGCTCGCCGCCCTCGACGCTCTCGAGGAGGAACGGGTGACGGCCGCTGCGGGCCAGGCGCAACAGCATGCCGGTCGGCGTCACCGTGTCGGCGGTGAGCTCGAGAACCACCGGCACGAGCCGGTTCGTCGTGGCCGCCCGGGCGAACTCCGCCGCCGTCGGGCGGATCATCGTCTCTCCCCCGCCCGGCGGGACAGCTCACGGTTCACCTCGTCCGGCGCGACTCCGTGCGCGACCATCACCACCGCGAGGTGGTAGAGCACGTCGGCTACCTCCCACACCAGGTTGCCATGATCACGGTTCTTCACCGCCAACACCACCTCCCCCGCCTCCTCGATGAGCTTCTTGAGCGGGCGGTCCTCGTCGGCGAACAGCCTCGCGCTGTACGAGCCTTCCGGGCGCTCCGCGAAGCGTTGCCGGAGCGCCGCGAAGAGCGGCGCGAGCGTGATTCCGACCGGGGCCGGGGCCTCCAGCAAGGGGGCATGGAAGCAAGTCCTCTCACCCGTGTGACAGGTCGGACCGGCGGGCCGCGCGAGCACGAGCAGCGCGTCGCGGTCGCAGTCGGCCGCGAGGCCCACCAACGCCAGCGTGTTCCCCGAGGTCTCGCCCTTGCGCCACAGTGCCGCCCGGGAGCGCGAGTGGAAGTGCACCTCTCCGGTGGCGAGCGTCGCGGCCAGCGCCTCGGCGTCCATCCAGCCGAGCATGAGGACCGCGCCGTCGTCGGCGTCCTGAACGATGGCCGGCACGAGGCCCCGCTCGTCGAAGCGCAGCTCGTCCGGGCCCGCGCTCCCCGGGGCCGTGGACCGGGGTCCGGGGCCCGGGGTCCGGGCGACGGTGTTCGGGTCATCGTGGCGGGTCATGAGTCCTCCCGGCGAACCGCGATCCCGGCAGCCGCCAATTGATCCTTGAGCGCGCCGATCGTCGTCCGTGCCTCGTGGAAGATGGTCGCCGCCAGCCCGGCGTCGGCGCCGGCTCGCGCCGCTGCGGCGAAGTGCGCGGCGGACTCGCCGCCGCCGGAGGCGATGAGGGGAACGTCCACCACGGCTCGCACCGCCGCCACCAGGTCGAGATCGAACCCGGCCAACGTCCCGTCGCGGTCCATGGAGGTCAGCAGGATCTCGCCCGCCCCCCGCGAGACCCCGTCGCGTGCCCAGGTCACGGCGTCGATTCCGGTCGGCCGTCTGCCCCCATGAGTCACGACCTCCCACCACGTCTCGAGTCCCGAGTCCCGCGTCCCGGGTCCCGAGTCTCCGCTTGCCGGCTGGCTGCTACCGGTCCGCTCTCCCCTCTCCCCTCTCCCCTCACACCTGCCTTCTACTCTTCCGGCGTCGATGGCGAGGACCACGCACTGCGTCCCGAAGCGGGCCGCGAGCCGGCCGAGCAGCGACGGATCGGATACGGCGGCGCTGTTCACCGCGACCTTGTCGGCCCCTGCCGCGAGCAGCGCCGCCGCATCCTCCAGGCTGCGCACGCCGCCGCCGACGGTGAACGGGATGTCGAGGACCCTGGCCACACTGTCGATGACCCGGTGAAGCGCGGCCCGCTCTTCGACCGTCGCCGAAACGTCGAGGAAGACCAGCTCGTCGGCGCCCTCGTCGCGGTAGCGGCGGGCCAGCTCGACGGGGTCGCCGACGGCACGCAGGTTCCGGAAGTTGACTCCCTTGACCACGCCGCCGCCATGCACGTCGAGGCACGGGATGATGCGAAACGCGGTCATGGCGCCGCCGTCATGTCGGCGGCGACGGCGTTCAGCTCGCCGACCGTGGCTTTGCCGTCGACCAGCAACGTTCCGACGACGACTCCTACCAGCCCGTGCCGCGTCAACCGCGCCAGCGCCGCCAGGTGCCCGACCTCGCCGATGCCGCCCGACGCGATCACCCCCGGGCCGAAGGCGGCTATGGCCTGTTCGAGCACCGCCACGTCCGGGCCCTCGCCCGTCCCGTCGCGCTCGACGGCGGTGACCAGCAGGTGCCGGACCCCGGCATCGCGCATACCGCGGGCGAACTCGGAGAGCGACACGCCGCCATCCTTCGTCCAACCGGATACGACCACCCGACCGCCCCGGCTGTCGGCGGCGACCACGACGGCACCCGCGTCGGCGGCCAGCCACCCGGCGAGCAGCGCCGGCTGGCCGATCGCGGCGGTGCCGACGACGACGCGGGCGGCGCCGGCCTGGCGCAGCCGGTCGAAACGCGCGGCCGAGCGGACCCCGCCCCCGACCTGCACCGGGCAGGCGACCTCGGCGATGATCCGCCGGATCACCGCGTCGTTCCCGGCCCCACCGAACGCCGCATCGAGGTCGACGACGTGGAGGAAGCGCGCGCCAGCCTGGGCGAACCGGCGCGCCAGGCCGACCGGGTCGAAGTCGACGACCCGCAGGTGCGAGCGCTCGCCGCGGCGCAGGCGGACGGCGCGCCCGCCGGCGACGTCGATCGCGGGGTAGACGATGAAGCTCATCCCGCCCGACCTACCAGGAAACGGAGTAGAGGGGAGAGGGCAGAGGGAAGAGTCGAGACAGAGGGCGGCACTCGCCGAGTCGTGGCTCTCCCCCCACCCCTCTTCGCTTTCCCCTGCCTCATCATCCCAGCTCCAGGAAGCTGGCGAGGAGACGGGCGCCGGAGGGACCGCTCTTCTCTGGGTGGAACTGCACGCCGCACACGTTGCCGCGGCGCGCCACCGCACACACCGCCTCGCCGCCGAGATCGACGCTGGCGAGGAGGTCCCCGTCCTCCGGCACCGCCACGAACGAGTGGACGAAGTACATCCACGCCCCGTCCCCCAAACCGGCGAGCAACGGGTCCGCCCGACGGACGTCGAGCCGGTTCCAGCCCATGTGCGGCACCCGGCCGCCGGCCGGCAACGCCACGACCCGGCCGGGGAGCAGGCCGAGCCCCGGCGTGACGCCGAACTCCTCCGAGTCGTCGAAGAGCAACTGGTGGCCGAGACAGATCCCGAGCAGTGGGACCCCGCGCTCGGCCACCCGGCGGACGGCATCGTCGAGCCCCCGCTCGACGAGCCGCGCCATGCCCGCCGGGAAGGCGCCGACCCCTGGGAGCACCACGCGGGATGCGCGGAGGACCTCCGCGGGCTCGGCCGTGACGGTCACATCGGCGCCCGCCCGCTGCAGGCCGCGCACAGCGTTGGGGACGTTCCCCACGCCCGAATCGACCACCACCACCTTCACGCCCGCCCCCCGCCCCGTTGCCCGCGGCCCGTGGCCCGTGGTCCGGCCCCCACCCACCCGAGGGCTGGCTCGCCTGGGTAGGGCAACTCGGGCCACAGGTCACGGACCACGGGCCACGGCTTCATCGGAGCGATCCCTTCGTCGAGGGCACGTCGCGGCCGACCCGACGGACCGCGGCCCTCAGCGCCAGCGCGGCGGCCTTGAACATCGCCTCGGCGGCGTGGTGCGGGTCCACCGCCCGCTCGAGGTCGAGGTGCAGGGTGAGGCGCGCCCGGCTGGCCAGCGCCCGCCAGAACTCTCCGACCAGGGTGAGAGGGAACTGCGGCGTGACGAACGCCGTGAGCAGGTCGCGCGGCACCTCGACACGCGCGAACGGCCGCCCCGAGACGTCGATGACCGCCCGCGCCAGCGCCTCGTCGAGCGGTGCGAAGGCGTGGCCGAAGCGGGCGATGCCGGCGCGATCGCCGAGCGCCGCGTCGAGTGCCTCACCCAGGCACAGGCCGACGTCCTCGACGGTGTGGTGCGAGTCGACGTGGAGGTCGCCGATCGCCTCGACCTCGAGCCGGAGGCTGCCGTGGGTCGCCAGCGCCGTCAGCATGTGGTCGAGGAAGCCGACCCCGGTCGCGGCCCCGCATCCCGTCCCGTCGAGATCGACCTCGACGCGGACCTTCGTCTCCCCCGTCTCCCTCTCGCACCGCCCGGTCCTTGCGCTTGCTCCTTGCTCTCCCCTCTCCCCTCTCCCCTCTTCCCTTTCTTCCTCATGCACCTGACACCTCCCTGAGCACGCCCAGCAGGACGTCTCCCTCGTCCCGCGTCCCCACCGTGACGCGGACGTAGCCCGCCTCGTCCAGCTCGGCGATGTCGCGCAGGAGCACGCCGCGCTCGCGCACGGCGGCGACGAGCCTCGAACCCGTCCAGCCGGTCCGGCGCAGCAGGTAGAAGTTCCCGGCCGACGGCACGGCCTCCAGCCCGGGCATGCCGGCGATCGCGGCCAGCTCGCGCTCCCGCTCGGCGGTGATCTCGGCGACCAGCGCGACCCCGGTCGCGCGCAGCTCGCAGGCGGCCTGGAACGCCGCACCGACCAGCCAGCCGCTGTCGAACGGCAGCAGCTCGCCGCTCACCCGTTGCACCAGGTCCGGCCCCGCGAGCAGTGCGCCGACCCGAAGGCCGGCCAGTCCCCAAGCCTTGGACAGCGACCGCAGCACCATGAGGTTCGGGTGGCGGCGCAGCAGGGGGCGCGGGTCGACGCCGGAGAAGTCGGCGTAGGCCGCGTCCCACACCACCGGCTTGCCGGTCGCCAGGACCTCCTCGACGATCCCCTCGCCCAGCTCGCCGCCGGTCGGGTTGTTGGGCGAGCAGAGGAGCACGAGGTCGCAGCCGGAAGCCAGGTCGAGCAACGCCTCACGATCGACCACGAACGACGGCGGCGGGAGCCCCAGCGTGACCAGCTCGGCCCCCATCCGCCCGGCCAGCACGGGGTACATCGAGAACGACGGGGCCAGCGAGAAGAGCCGGCCGCCGCGGGGCAGCAGCAAACGGACCGCGGCGGCGAGCAGCTCGTTGGAGCCGTTGCCGGCCAGGGTCCCGGCGGCCTCCCAGCCGTACAGCTCGGCCGCCGCGGCGCGGAACGTCCCCAGGTCCATGTCCGGGTAACGACGCCACGACCGGGCCGCCAGGATCTCGAGCAGGCGACGGCGAAACGCCTCGTCGGCCTCGCGAGGCGCCTCGTTCAGGTCGAGGCGGATCTCCCCCCCGGCCGCCCGGGTCCGGGTGTAGCCACCGTAGGAGGACTCGACGGTCAACGGCTGCCCCTGGTGCCGGCCCGCAGCGCCGCCTCGTGGAGCGGCAGCTCCTCGAGCAGCGCCAGGGTGCCGGCCGCCCTAGCCAGCCGCGGATAGGCGTGAGCGCCGACCCGCACCACCGCCGTCCGCCGCACGAAGTCCCACACCCCGAGCGGCGAGCCGAAGCGCGCCGTGCCGGCGGTCGGCAGCACGTGGTTGGCGCCGACCACGTAGTCGCCGAGGACGGCCGGCGACCACGGGCCGAGGTAGATGGCGCCGGCGCGCTCAACGCCGTCGAGCACGCGCAGCGGGTCGTCGACGAGCAGCTCGACGTGCTCGGGGGCGATCCGGTTGACCGCCGCTAGCGCCTCGTCGAGATCGCGGGCGAGGAGGATCGCCCCCCACCGGGTGATCGCCTGGCGGACGGCGGCGCCCTTGGGGGTGGCCTTCAGGCGGGCGGCGAGCCGCAGCTCGGCCTTGTCGGCGAGCGTCCTCGATGTCGTCACCAGCACCGCGAGGGCGTCCGGGTCGTGCTCCGCCTGGGCCAGCATGTCGGCGGCGACGACGTCGGGGTCGGCATGCGCATCGGCGACCACGACCAGCTCCGACGGGCCCGCGATGGTGTCGATGTCGACGACCCCGTACACCGCCCGTTTGGCCGCCGCGACCCACTTCCCGCCCGGGCCGACCACCTTGTCCACCGCCGTCACGGACTCCGTGCCGTAGGCCAGCGCGGCCACCGCGTGCGCGCCGCCCATCAGGTAGACCTCCCGCAGGTCGAGCCGGTCGAGGAGGTAGCGCAGGTGTGGCGACGACAGGAAGGCGCGCGGCGGGGTCGCCACGGCGATGCGCTTGACCCCGGCGAGGCGCGCCGGGACCACCGCCATCAGCAGCGACGACAGGTACACCGCGGCGCCGCCCGGCACGTACACGCCCACCGAGTCCAGCGGGCGCACCCGAATCGCCAGGTCCGACCCGTCGCGATCGAGGTTGTACCCCTTCGGGACCTGCGGCTCGTGGAACGCCTTGATGTTGGCGATCGCCATCTCGACGGCGCCGGTGAACTCCTCACCGAGCTCCTCGGGCGTGCCCACCGTCCCGCGCAGGCGGAAGTCGGCGAACTCCATCCCCTTGAGGTCGAAGCGCCGGATCAGGGAGACCAGCGCCCGGTCGCCCCGGCGGGCGACCGCGTCGACCACCTTGCGCACGCGCTCCTCGACTGCCGGCGACAGCACCGCGCCGGCGCGCTTCTCGACCTTGGAAAGGTATCTCTCGCCCTTGTCCTCACCGATCCGCCAGATCTTCATAACGCCCCTCCCAGCGTGCGCCCCAGCGCACGGATCTCGTCCCGGCGGACGTGGAACGCAGCCCGATTGGCGATGAGGTACGGCGCCACGCGGAGCCATTCATCCACCGGGTGCAGGCCATTCTCGCGCAACGTCCGGCCGGTTTCCACCAGATCGACGACGGCGTCGGCCAGGCCCAGGCGAGCCGCCAGCTCGACCGATCCCGCCAGCGGGATCACCGTCGCCTGGTGGCCGCGGCGGGCCGCGAGCTCGGCCGCCAGCCGCGGGTACTTGCTCGCGATGACCAAGCCGCCGCCCTCCTCGGCAGGACGCGAGCCGTCGGCCGCGATCAGGCAGAGCCGGCAGTGACCGAACGGGACGCGCATGAGGCGAAGGACGTCGGCGTTGCGCTCGAGGACCTGGTCGAGGCCGGCGACGCCCACCTCCGCGACACCCTGCGCGACGTAGACGGGCACGTCGGCGTCCTTGAGCAAGAGCACGCGGAGGTCGCCGACCTCGACGACCAGCGCCCGACCGGCCGCGCGAAGAGCCGCGGCGAGCGGCAGGCCGCCGGCCTCGGCGAGCGCGCCGAGCGGCTCGAGCAGCCGCCCCTTCGGCAACGCGACGGTCAGCACGGCCCACCCCCCACCCACCCGATCGAAGTTCGGGGAGACCCCCGCTCGTCTCTCACGCGGCCTCCTCGATGGCGATGCCGAGCGCCAGGCAGGCGCCCGCCGCGGGCACCTCGCCGTGGACGCCGGTCACCACGTACTCGCCCCCACCGGCCAGGACTGCGCGCGTGTGCCGGCCCCAGAGCGAGAAGACCACCCCGCGGTAGTAGTCGCCGGCGAGGCGCGGCGCCAGCTCGAACGAGGCGTCGAGGCCCGCGGCTCGGGCAGCCTCGAGGAGCGGCCCGACCCGGCCGACCTCGCCCGCCACGCCCAGGCGCCCGGCCCACCCGGCGGCCGGCTCTCCGAGCACCGCAGCGGCCAGCGCGGCGCGACGGCCGGGCGACAGCTCGAGGGCGTCGCCCAACGCGTCCACGTCTGCGACCCGCAGCAGCTCGACCAGCTCGTCGGCCGGGGGCCCACCACAGAGCCGCCCGAGGACCTTCTCGGCGAGGCCGGAGACGCCGACGGCCAGGTGGCATGCCGCCGGCTCGACGCCGGTCAGCCGCAACAGCTCGAGCGTCAGTGCGAGCGCCCGCGTCGCACCGTCCCTCACGCCGTAGCTCTCGAACCCGAGCTGGTAGAGCTCCGGGAGCCGGCGCAGCCGGGCCGGCTGAGGCCGGATCACCTCACCCGCGTAGCACACGTGGAGCGGTGGAGCGTCCGGCTCGAGACACGGCGCCAGGAGCCGTGCCGCGAGGGGCGTGAAGTCGGTGCGCAGGGCGATGAGGTGGCCGGCCCGGTCGACGAAGCGGTAACCGGAGCCGGGCTCGTCGCCTGCGAACTCCAGGACCGGCAGGTGGACCTGCTGGAACCCCTCGGCCGCGAGCAGGTCGAGGCAGCGGTTCTCCGCCTCGCGCTGGCGGCGCGCGGTCTCGCCCACCATCGCGAGCACCCCGGCGGGGACCTTGGAGGGGGCGTTCACGACTGGGCCTCCTCCAGCCCGAGCGCCGTCGCCATCGCGCGCACCGGCGGGGCCACCGCGTTCATCGCCGCGAACTGGGCGACACCCTGGTAGAGCAACACCTCGCGGCCGCCGACGAAGCGCCAGCCGCGTGTCGTGGCGAGCTGCTCCAGGAAGGTCGGGACCGGACCGTAGGGCAGGTCGACCGCCACCGCGCCGGCCGGCAGTCGCAGCCCCTCGAGGAACGGCGACGACGAGCCGTCGCCGCCCGCCGGGGTCGCGTTCACCACCACGTCGAAGCACTCGCTGGCGGCGGGCTCGACGGCGTGCACGCCGAGCTCGCGGGCGGCGGCGTCGGCGCGCTGTCCATTGCGACCGCAGACGGCGACCTCGGCCCCGGCGAGGTCGAGCGCGACGACGGCCGCCCTGGCCGCCGCACCGGTTCCGAGCACCAGCGCACGGGCGTCGCCGAGGTCGACTCCCTCCTCGAGCAGCACCCGGGTGAGGCCGTCGATGTCGGTGCAGTCGCCGACCACCTTGCCCGGGCGCGGGAGCACGGTGTTGGCCGCCCGCGCGCGCTGCGCCCGCGGGGCGAGCACGTCGCACCTCTGCGCCGCCTCCTCCTTCCAGGGCATGGTCACGGCGAAGCCCCCGGCCGGCAGGCCCAGCGCGTCGAGATCGGACTCGCCCAGCGGCCGGAGGAGCGCGCCGAGCTCGCTCACCGCGGTCACCTCGATGGGGACGAGAATGTTGGGCAGGCCGAGCGCCCGGTACGCCGCGCCGTGCATGCGCGGCGACAGCGAGCGGCCGACCGGCGTACCGATGACGCCGAAGACGCGCCGTGGCCGCCCGTGGAGATGGCCGGCGACGGCGAGCAGGGAGGCTGGGGTGAGCTGGCCGGGCGCCGCGGCACGCTCCTCGTCCCAGGCGGCGTAGGCGAGCGGCGCCGCGAGCAGAGGCCCGAGCAGGCGGCTGAGACGTCCCGCCTCGCCGGCCGCGAAGAGCACCGCGCGGCGCTGTGCCCGCGGCCCGCGGTCGAACGCCATGGCCAGCCTGACCACGGCAAGCGCGTCAGCGAGGGACCCGGCGGTCGGAACCAACTTGGCGAAGCGGGTGTTCGCGGCCAGGAGGGCGCCGGTGATCGCCTCGAGGTCGTCCGGCAGGCCGGCGAAGTGCCGCGACAGGATCGTGCGATCGCGGGGCACGACCGTGTCGAGGAGCTCGCTGTCGCGGGCCGCCTCGAGATCGAGGAACGCCACTGGCAAGGCGACGTTCCGCTCGAAGAAGCGCCGCCGCACGGCCGGATCGTCGGGACCGGAGCCGCCCTCGGCGCGCGACCGCAGGGTCAGGATCACGGGAAGACTGGACGCCGCGACCAGCGTGGCGAGGTCAGTCTCGGCGCCGAAGAGGTCGGCGCGCAGCTCGACGGCGGTGGCACCGTCCGGGGGCATGCGCAGCTCGTCCGCGGGCTGTCGGCCTGGCGAAGGGACGTAGGTCGCGACGATTTCCATAAACTCGAACCTCCCCGCCGGTGGGGGCGGGGAGGTTGGAAATCGCGCCTGATGTTCTCCCCGCTCCTGCCCGGCGGCACGAGCGGGGACGGACCCCGCCTACCGCCTCACGGTCCAGTGCCAATGATGGTGGTGGCGACGAGTCTCGATCCGCATCGCCCGAAACGCTAGCCGACCGCCCTCGCCCTTGTCAACCCCAACGGGGTCAGGTCTTGTATCAAGTAGTTTGCCCGCCACAGCGGAGTTCCAACCGGACGCGGCTCACCGCACAAGGAGCCTGTCGCTCGGCCAGGTCACATAGTACAAGACCTGACCCCATCCTAGAGGGCGGCTCGGAAGCGGAGGGCCAGTTCCTCGGGGGACATCGGGATGCGGCGCGCCGGATCGGGGTCACGGGCGTCGACGACGAGATCGAGGAGGGCCGGGCCGGGTGCGGCGAGCCAGGTCTCCATCCCCATCCGGGCGTGCTCGGGGGAGAAGCAACGGCGCGCCCAGGCGTAGCCGGCGCCGGCCGCCGCCGCCGCCAGGTCGACCTTGCCGGACAGCGCCGGCTGGCCCCCCGTCGTCGCGTAGCACCCGTTGTCGAGGACCAGGTGGCGGAGGTTCGCCGGCCGGAGGCCCCCGACCATCGCCAGGCCCCCGAAGCCCATGAGGAGGTTGCCGTCACCGTCCAGGGCGACGACGCGTTCCATCCGCGACATCGCGAGCCCGAGCGCGATCGACGCCACCTGCCCCATCGATCCGAGCATGTAGAAGGTGCGCGGACGATCCAGCGCGCGGTACGCCTCGCGGGCGATGGCGCCGTCCGCGGCGACCACGATGTCGTCGTCGTTGAGCAGGGAGAGGGCCAGCGCGACGGCCTCGGCGCGGGTCACGAGTCGGCCTCCTTCCCCACCAGCAAAACCGCCGGGCCACTGTCTCGCTCGCTCGTCTCGACGAGCCAGCGGGCGTCGTCGTCCTCCGCGCCGGCGCGTGCGTCGCGCCACGGGATGTCGAACAGGGTGAGCAGGCGGCGGACGCGGGAACCGAGGATGCGGTGCTCCTCGTAGTCGGTGTCGGCGCCGCGGTCCGAGACGAGCATGGGCAGCGGCAGGCGATACATCAGGTGCAGCGACGTCAGCACCTCCAAGCAGTAGCCGAGCCCGGAGTTCTGCATCGCGGCCGCGACCCGGCGACCGCCGAGCCAGGCGCCGGCGCACGCCGCCAGGGCGTGGTCCTCGCGCACCGCCGGGAGGAAGTCGTTGGAAGGGAGCTCGGCGCAGCCGGCGAAGAACCTGGCCAGGTAGGAGCACGGCACGCCGGCGACGAACTCCACCCCGGCCGCGCGCAGGGCGTCGAGACGGCGGGAGGCGCTCACTTCTTGCTCTTGTCCGGTGGCGACAGGACGCCGCGGTCGGGGGGCGTGTCGGGGGTGATCCGCGGGCTGTCACGGAGGTCCTCGCGGATGATCAGCTCGAGGAACATGTCGCGTACGCCGGCGCGGCCGCGCCGCTTGAAGACCCGCCCGACGTCGCGCGGGGACAGCTTGATCCCCGTCATGTGCTCGAGGTACTGGGTGAACACCCGCGGCCGCGACACCAGCGACGTCACCAGCAGGAGGAGCAGCACGATCAGGGTGACGAGGAGCAGCGTCACGTACTGCGGTGGCAGGTCAACCGTCGGCATCCTCGTCCCCTCCTCCGACGCCATGGGTGGCGTCCACCTCGCCGTAGTAGTCGGGCGGGACCAGCACCTCACGGCCCCGCGAGCCCTGTGACGGCCCCACCACACCTTCGGTTTCCATCATATCGAGAAGCCGCGCCGAGCGCGCATAGCCGAGTCGAAGCTTGCGCTGGATGTACGACGCCGAGGCCTTGCGCGACGAGACCACGAGGCGCGCAGCCGACTCGTACATCGGGTCGTCGATGTCGCCTCCGCCCAGGGCACCCGGCGCGCCTTCCGGCTCCTCGAGGACGCGGGCGTCGAACTCCGGCTTGCCGAGCCGACGGAAGTGCTTGAGGACGGTGAGGATCTCCTCCTCGCGCACGAGCGGGCCGTGGAGCCGGATCGGCCGCGAGGTGCCCGGGGCGAGGTAGAGCATGTCGCCGTTCCCGAGCAGGCACTCGGAGCCCTCGGTGTCGAGGATCGTCCGCGAGTCGAACCGGGTGCGCACCTTGTAGCCGACCCGGCAAGGGAAGTTGGCCTTGATGACTCCGGTGACGATGTCGACGCTCGGCCGCTGGGTGGCGAAGATCAGGTGGATGCCGACGGCGCGGGCCATCTGCGAAAGGTGGCCGATCGAGTCCTCGACCTCGTTCGGGCAGGTCATCATCAGGTCGGCCAGCTCGTCGATGATCACCACGATGTAGGGCAGGGGCTTGAGGACCACGCCCTCCTGGGTCGGCAGCGCGTTGCGCACGGCCTCGGGGTCGGTCAGCAACGAGTTGTACTGCTGCAGGTTGCGCACCTTGCACGCGGCGAGCAGGGCGTAGCGCTCGCGCATCTCGCGGACCGCCCAGCGCAGCGCCTTGGCCGCCTCCTTGGGGTCGGAGATGATCGGCGTCAGCAGGTGCGGCAGCTTCTCGTACATCCCCAGCTCGACCATCTTCGGGTCGATGAGGATGAAGCGGACCATGTCGGGCGTCGCCTTGAACAGGATCGACATGATCATCGCGTTGATCCCGACGCTCTTCCCCGAGCCGGTGAACCCGCCGATGAGCAGGTGCGGCATCCGCACGAGGTCGGCGACGAACGGCCGCCCGTGGATGTCCTTGCCGAGCGCCAGGGTAAGCGGCGAGGCGGAGTGGACGAACTTCGACGACTCGACGATCTCGCGCAGGACGATCGTGTGGCGCTCCGGGTTGGGCACCTCGATACCCACCGTGGCCTTCCCCGGGATGCGCTCGATCCGCACCGCCTCGACCTGCAGGCCGAGCGCGAGGTCCTCCTCGAGGGCCACCACCTGGGCGTATTTGACGCCCGCGGCCGGACGGAACTCGTAGGTCGTGATCACCGGGCCGGGCAACACGTCCTCGACCCTGCCCTCGACGCGGAACTCCCGGCACTTCGCCTCGACCAGCTCGCGCATTCCGGCCAACTGCTTCGGGTCGACCGGCGTCGCCGGCGGCGGCGGCATCAGCATGGTCTTCTCGGGCAGCGCCGACGCGGGCGTGTCGCGGACGAAGTCGAACGCCTCCTGGACCGCCGCGGGCTCGACCCGACGGGCCTCGACGCGCCGCGGCGGCCGGCGCTCGATCGCCGGGCCCGGCTCCGCGGCCCTCCGCTCGGGCTCCGGCGCCACCTCGACGATCTGGGCGATCCGCCGGATCGAGAACCCCGACGGGCCCTGCAGCTCGCGCCACACCAGCGGCGGCCTGGGCGGCAGCGGCAGCCCGCGCGGATGTCGCTTGATCAGCTCCTGCCGCATCTTCTCCCGGCTCTTCTCCTGCGCCGATTTCGCCCGGCCGGCCGCCAGCTCGCCCGAGCGACGGCGGAGCCAGGTCCCGAGACCGGCGAACACCTGGGCCAGCGAGCCGCGCACGCCGAACACGACGCCCGCCAGCGCCCCGGCGAGGCAGATGAACAGGGTGCCGACCTCGCCGAGCGAGTCGTGCAGCCCGGCGGCGACCAGCCGGCCGAGCTCGCCGCCCCACTGCAGCTCGCCGCCGCGGTACGCGATCTGGCCGACGACCGCGGCGAGCAGGCCGTCGCCGAACACGACGGCGGCGCCCCAGGCACCTGCCTGCAGGCCAGGCGTTTCGACCTCGCTGCCGCGTAGCCAGCGCCAACCGACCACCCCGAAAAGGATCGGGATGGCCAGCGCCGGGACGCCGAACACGGTCACCAGCACGCCGGCGAGCGCCGCGCCGACCCGGGACAGGGCGTTGTGGACGCTATCGTTGCCGGACGCGAAGATCGACGAGTCGAGCGGGTGGTAGCTCACCAACGCGACGAGGACGAGCACGCAGGTGATGAGCACGACGTACCCCGCGAGCTCGCGCGCTATCGCCTCCCGGCTGCGTGCCATCACCAGACGTCCAGCGCGGCGAGCAGCACCGTGAGCGCGGCCAGCGGCAGCAGGTACCAGGCGAAGAGGTGGAGGCGTCCGTGGTGGACGAGCCGCCGCACCAGCAGCAGCGCGGCGAACCCCGTGACCGCGGCGGTCGCGGTACCCGCCAGGGTCTGCGGCAACACCTCCCGGATCGCGCCGAGCTCGCTGCGATGGACCCACCCCTCGACCACGGCGGCGCCGAGGATCGCCGGCACCGACAGGAGGAACGAGAAGTCGGCCGCCCAGCGCCGCTGCAACCCCGACCACAGCCCGGCAGCGATCGTCGTGCCGGAGCGCGACATGCCCGGGAGCAGCACCACGACGCCCTGGGCCACGCCGACGACGGCCGCGGCACCCCAGGTCATGGTCGGCCCGTCGAGGGTTCCTGCGCGGTTCCGGACCGCGATGAGGATCCCCGCCGTGACGACGAAGCCCACGGCGATGAGCAGCGGCCAGCGCACCGCCTGCTCGGCAAAGTGGCGGAGCGGGACCGCGAAGACCGCCGTCCCGAGCATGGCCAGGACGAGCTGGCCGCCGAGCCGGACGGCGTACCGCTCACGGAACGCCTCGACGATCCGCCGCCACTCGAGGGCGAGCACGGCGAGCACGGTCCCGAGGTGCAGCGTCACGTCGAACACGAGGCCGGGCTGAGTGAAGCCCGGCATCAGGGCCTGGGCGAGCGCCAGGTGCCCCCGCGAGGAAACCGGGAGGAACTCGGTGAGGCCCTGGATCGCGCCGAGGAGGATCGCTTGCCACGTCGTCATTCACTGCTCCATCACCAAGGCCACCACGGCCGGGCGGCGGCGGGTGCGGCGGCGCAGCTCGCTGCGGAGCCACGCCGTCATTGTACTGCGCAGCCAGTCGGGGTCGTGGCGGGCGACCGGTGTGGCGCGGCCGATCTCGGCCGCCAGGCCGGCGGCCAGCGACGCCAGGGTGTCGCCGTCGAGCTCGAGGCCGTGGGTGTGGAGTTGGGGCGGCGCCGGTGGCTCGGCGGCGCCGCGAGCGCAGCACAACACGGCCACGACCATGCCTTCCTGGGCCATGATCCGGCGGTGCCGCAGCGTCGCGGGGTCGAGCACCTCCTCGCCGACGTCGGCGAGGAGGACACGGCCCACGCCGCGCTTCTCGCCGGTGGCCTCGACCATCTCGCCCTGCCACGTCACCTCGTCCCCGTTCTCGACGAGCAGCGTCCGGGCGCCGTGGCGCGCCGCCAGCTCGGCAACCGCGGCGAGATTCCTGCGCCGTCCGTGAACCGGGACGACCCAGGTCGGGGCGAGCAGCTCGACGAGCCGATCCAGCTCCGCACGGTGCGGGTGGCCCGAGGCGTGGATCGGCGCCTCTGCCGCCGTGACGACGTGGGCCCCGCGGCGCACGCAGTGGTCGAAGTAGTGCGCCAGGCGGCGCTCGCTGCCGGGAATCGCGCGGGCGGCGTGGAGCACGAGGTCGCCCGGCGCGAGCTGAAAGCCGGACAGCACGTCGACTGCCAGGCGGGAGAACGCCGAGCCCGGCTCGCCCTGCGACCCGGTGGCGATGAGCAGGAGGCGGTCGCGCGGGATCTCCGCCAGCTCACGGGCCGGGCGGAGCAGCCCGGGCGGGAGCCCGAGGCCGCCCTCGATCGCCTGGAGGCGGAGCGACTCGACGAGCCCGCGGCCAACCGGCACGGCGACGCGGCCGGCGTGGAGCGCCGCCATCGCGAGCTGCCGCACTCGGCCGAGGTGCGAGGCGAACGTTACCGCGACCACGGCGCCGCGCGCGGTCCGCACCAGCTCGGCCAGGGTCTCGCCGACCGTTCCCTCGTCCGGCGGCGCCTGCTCGACGAGGGCGTTGGTCGAGTCGAGGAAGAGCACGCCGACGCCGTCCGCGCCCCAGGCAGCCAGGCGTTCGGCCGGGGTCACCTCGCCGAGCGCCGACGTCGCCAGCCGCAGGTCGGTCGCGACGACCAGCCGTCCGGCCGGGCCGCCGACTCGCAGCGCCAGGGTGCCGGGAATCGAGTGCGACACCGGGAGCGCGTCGACCTCGAAGGCGCCGAGCCGGACCGGCCGGTCGCCGGTCAGCTCGCGGACCTCGGCCTCCACGCCGTCCACCGCCGGGGCCCCAGCCCGCGCGAGCGTGACCCGGCTTCCCCACACCGCCGCCTCGGGCGCGGCCTCGCGCAGCAGCCACAGCCCCTTGGCGTGGTCGTCGTGGCCGTGCGTGAGGATCACGTGCTGGGGCAGGAGCTCGCCGAGAGCGCCGAAGTCCGGCACCTCGTAGGCGACGCCGAACGGCTCGAGGTCGGAGAACGCGGCGCCGGCGTCGACGAGGACGCGGCTGTCGGCGCCGTCGTCGAGCAGCAGCGCGTTCGCGCCGAACTCGCCGAGCCCACCGAGGCCGACCAGCCGCACCGTCAGGCCTCGCCCTCGGCCGACGGCAGCGCCTCCGCGAGCGAGAGCCAGTCGGCCCAGGTCAGCTCCTGAGGGCGGACCCCGTCGCCGCGGCCGAGGCCGGCGAGGGCACCGGCGACCAGCCGCGGCTCGACCGCCGAGGCGAGCGCGTTCGCGAGCTTCTTGCGCCGGTGCAAGAACGCCACCGACGCCAGGCGCAGGGCCCGCCGCGCGTGCTCGCCCGCGACGTCGGGCGGCCGCGTGCGGAGGCGGACCACGGCCGACGTCACCTTCGGTGGCGGGTTGAACGACCGCGCCGGGACCGTGAACAGCAGCTCCGCGTCGGCGAACGCCTCGACCTCGACCGACAGCACGCCCCGCTCGGTGTCGCCGGCCGGAGCGACCATGCGCTGCGCCACCTCCCGTTGGACCATGACCACCAGCTCGGGAAAGAGGTCGTGGCGCGGCAGCAGGCGGCGGACGATGGCCGTGCCGACGCTGTACGGCAGGTTCGCCGCGACGAGCCACGGCCCGTCCGCGCCGAGCTCGTCGAGACCCGCGTCGAGGGCGTCGGCGTGGAGCACCTCGAGGCCGGCGGGCTCGCCGAGGCGTCGCGCCAGGCCCGCGGCCAGCCCCGGGTCGAGCTCCAGCGCCCGCACGCGCGGGAAGCGCCGGAGCAGCGGGATGGTCAGCGCGCCGCGACCGGGGCCGATCTCCAGCACCCGCGGAGGCTCGGCCGGGAGCGCCTCGACGATGGCCAGCGCGATGCGCTCGTCGCGCAGGAAGTGCTGCCCCAGCCGTTGTCGGTGCGTCCGCACGTTGCCGCCTCCCGCCCGCGCCCCTACAATAGCCGAGTTCGCGGGCGTCCGGCCCGCGCCTTCGGGGGTGAACATGGGTGGCAACGTGACCGTCGTGACGGATGCAACGTTCGAGTCCGAGGTGATCAACGCCGGCAAGCCGGCGCTGGTGGATTTCTGGGCGACCTGGTGCGGCCCGTGCCGGATGATCGCCCCCCACGTCGAGGCCCTGGCCACGGAGTACGCCGGCAAGGCCGTCGTGGCCAAGCTCGACGTCGATTCCAACAAGCAGTGGGCGACGAAGTACGGGATCCAGTCGATCCCCACGCTGCTGTTCTTCAAGGACGGCAAGATGGTCGACCGCGTGGTCGGCGCCGTCAACGCCAACGTCCTCAAGGAAAAGCTGTCCGCCCTGCTGTGAGGCCGTCTGCACGGCAACGTGGGCATCGACAGAAGCCGACAGCCCGGGCGGGCCGCTTCCTCGAGGAAGTACGCGTCATTGCGAGGAGGCCGAAGGCCGACGAAGCAACCCCGGCGCGCTTGGAGATTCGTCGGACTCGACCGCGCTGAGCCTGTGACCTCTGCCCCCTCGCCCACCGTCACCACCTTCGTCGGCCCCGGCGGTCCGGTCGCATACGAGCGGTGGGGCGACGGCGGGCCGCCGCTCCTCCTGCTCGCCGGCCTCGGCTCCCGGGCGCGACTGTGGGGCGAGCTGCCCCGGCTGCTTGCGGGCAAGTTCACCGTCCTCGCACCCGACAACCGCGGGGTCGGCGGCTCCCGCGGCGGCGCCCCGTTCACGGTCGACGGCGCCGCCGAGGACGCCGTCGCCGTCGTCCGCCACGCCGGATTCGCGTCGGCCAGTGTGCTCGGTGTCTCCATGGGCGGGCTCATCGGCTGCGCGATGGCGGCCGGCCACGCCGGAACCACCGACCGGCTCGTCGTCGCGTCGTGCGGTGCGCGCCTGACCCCTTCGCACCGCCGCGTGCTCCGATTCTTCGAGCTCGTCCTCACCCGACTGTCCCCCGCCGAGGCGGCCGAAGCCCTGATGGCGTTCGCCTTCGGCGCCTCGTTCGCCGACCGCTACCCGGGCTTCGTCGACCAGGCCGCGCGGCTGTGGACGCTCGACCCCGACGACCTCCCCGGCGCGTTGCAGCAGATCGAGCACCTGCGCTCCGGCTGGGACCTCCGCCCGCTCCTCGCCCGCGTCGCCTGCCCCACCCTCGTCCTCGCCGGCGAGCTCGACCCGCTCGTCGCCTCCTCGACCACCCGCGAGCTCGCCGCCGCCATCCCGGAAGCGCGCTTCCGCGAGGTCCCCGACGCCGCCCATTCGGTCCTCGCCGAGGGAGGCGCCGCATTGCTCAACGAGGTCGTCGAGTTCTTGAACGTCTGAGAAGACACGGGACAGGGAACGGGGGACGGGGGACAGACCCCCAGCCAACCCGCGAGAAGGAAGAGCCGGCCCGCGGACGGTTTCACACCGCGTTCACGAGAAGCGCATAGAATCACCACGGTGCAAAGCACAACGACTGACAGCGCGGACGGAAGCGGAGGAAGGCCATGATTCTGGTGCTGAGCGTGATCGTGTTCGCCGTTGCTCTGCTCGCGGCGCGCGCCGCCCGCGGTGCGGCCCGCGAGGAACGGTACGAGGCGGTGTCGAAGGGTGCCGGCGCTGCCGCCACCTTGGTGGCGGGTCTGGCGGCGCTCCTCGCCCTCTCGCAGTTCTTCACCGTCATCCCGGCCGGCCACGTCGGCGTCGTCGACTTCTTCGGGAGTGTGTCCTCGACGAGCCTCAAGGCGGGCATCAACATGCGGAACCCGCTGGCCAGGATCGTCAAGATGTCGGTGAAGACCCAGGAGCTCAAGGAGGTCATGGACGTCCCGTCGAAGGAGGGCCTGACCGTCCAGCTCGAGGTCAGCGCGATCTACCACCTCGACCCCGAGCGCGCGCCCGAAATCTACAAGACCGTCGGCCCGAACTACGTCGAGGTGATCCTCGAGCCGCAGTTCCGCTCCGTAGCGCGCGGCGTCACCGCCGGCTTCGAGGCCAAGGCGCTGTACACCTCCGAGCGCGAAATGCTTGCCGAGATCATCCTCAAGGACATCCAGCGGCAGGTCGGAACACGGGGCGTCACCGTGGAGGCCACTCCGCTGCGTCGCGTCGGCCTACCCCCTGGCCTCACCCAGGCGATCGAGGAGAAGCTGCGCGCCGAGCAGGAGAGCCAGCGCATGCAGTTCGTGCTCCTCAAGGAGAAGCAGGAGGCGGAGCGCAAGCGGATCGAGGCGCAGGGCATCGCCGACTTCCAGGAGATCGTCACCAAGGGCATCTCCGAGCCGCTGCTGCGCTGGAAGGGCATCGAGGCGACCGAGAAGATCGCCCAGTCGCCCAACGCCAAGGTGATCGTCATCGGCGCCGGCAAGGACGGCCTGCCGCTGATCCTGGACACCAAGTAGGGTTGCCCACCCGCCCCACCGCCCAGGCTTGCCCGCCCGCCCCTCCAACCAGGGTTGCCCACCACCCACCCAACCAGGGTTGAAGGGTTGAGCCTGCGACTTGTAAGAGTCTTGCCTCCTCCGGGTCTCACCCCTGGGCGGCTGGGTGGGCGGGCACCCCTGGCCGGACGGGAGGGTGGGCACCCCTGGCCGGGGGGGCGGAAGGGCAACCCTGGTCGGGTGGGTGTGGGGGGGCGTGCAGGCCTGCTAGAGTTGGTCCGTGCAGTCGCGACTCGCCCGCTCGGCCGCGCTTCTCGCTGCGATCTTCGCAGGCGGCACCGTCGGCTACAAGGTCATCGAGGGCGCGAGCTGGTGGGACTCCTTCTACATGACCGTCATCACAATCACGACGGTCGGCTATCGCGAGGTGTTCCCGCTCTCGCGCGCTGGTGAGGCGTTCACCATCGCGCTTCTGCTCTCCGGTATCGGCATCCTCCTCCTCGTCGCCACCGACATCGGCAGGACGGTGATCGAGGGCGAGTTCCGGACGCTCTACGGGCAGGCTCGGAGGTCACGCATGATGGAACGTCTCACGGGCCACGAGATCGTCTGCGGGTGGGGACGGATGGGCCAGGCCGTCGTCGACGAGCTGCGCCGCAGCGGCCGCGCGGTGGTCGTGGTCGAACGACTCCAAGACAAGATCAGGCGGCTCCAGGAGCTCGACGTCCCTGCCGTCCTGGGCGACGCGACCTCGGAGGCCACCCTGCGCGCCGCCGGCGTCGACCGCGCCCGCGGCCTGGTCGCCTGCCTCAACGACGACGCGCACAACGTCTACACCGTGCTGACCGCCCGCTCGCTCAACCCCCGGCTGTTCATCGTCGCGCGCGCCGGCGAGGAGGGCGCGGAGGCGCGCATCCTCCGCGCCGGCGCCGACCGCGCGGTCAACCCCTACCACCACGGCGGCGTGCGCCTCGCGCACCAGCTCGTCAAGCCGACGGTGGTCGACTTCCTGGACTTTTCCCTCGGGCCGGCCGAGGGCATCGGCCTCCAGCTCGAGCAGATCAGGCTGGACGCCTCGAGCTCCCTGGTCGAGCGGACCCTGGCCGAGATCGACCTGCGCCGGCGCTGCGGCGTCGGGGTCGTCGCGGTGCAGCGCGGCACGACGCTGTTCCCCAACCCCGAGTCGAACCTGCGTCTGGTCGAGAACGACGTGCTCGTCGTCCTCGGCTCGAAGCAGCAGCTCGAGTCGTTCGAAGAGGTCGTCGGCGCCGCGTGCGGCGCGAAGGGGGGCTGAGATGCGGCTGTGCCGCGTGGACGTCGCAGGGAGTCCCAGTTGGGCCGCGGTCGAGGACGACCTGGTCCGGCTGCTGGCCGGGAAGCCGTGGGAGACCCTCGACACGGTGGGCGGCGCGATACCCCTCGCCGCGGTCCGCCTCCTCCCCCCGTGCGAGCCGACGAAGATCGTCTGCATCGGCCTCAACTACCGCGCCCACGCCGCCGAGATGGGCAAGGAGCTCCCCGCCGAGCCGCTCATTTTCCTGAAGGCGCCGTCCGCGCTCCTCTCCCCCGGCGGCACGGTCGAGCTGCCGGAGCAGTCGCAACAGGTCGAGCACGAGGGCGAGCTCGCGGTGGTCATCGGCCGGACCGCCCGGAACGTGACACCGGCCGATGCGCCGGCCCACGTCCTCGGCTACACCTGCGCCGACGACGTGACCGCCCGCGACATCCAGCGCCGCGAGAAGGTCTACGCGCGGGCCAAGGGGTTCGACACCTTTTGTCCCGTCGGTCCCTGGCTCGAGACGGCGATCGCCGACCCCCAGGGGCTCGACGTGGAGCTCCGGGTGAACGGCGCCGTGCGGCAGCGCGGCTCGACGTCCGACATGATCTTCCCGGTCGCCGAGGCGATCGCCTTCATCTCGCGGATCATGACCCTGAACCCGGGCGATCTCATCTCGACGGGCACGCCCCCGGGCGTCGGCCCGCTCCAGGCGGGCGACCGGGTCGAGGTCGAGATCCCCGGAATCGGCGTGCTGCGCCACGGTGTGGCGGCCACCGGCCCAGGCATCGCGGGCTAACCGAGCACCCAGGCGCCCACCGACAGGTAGACCGTGATCGTCGTAACGTCGGTGAGCGCCAGTGCGATGGGGCCTGCCGACAGCCTCGGATCGAGGCGCCGGGCGTGGATCGCGAAGGGGACCGTCAGGCCCAGGCCGGCCGCCACCACCAGCGTGAGGAAGATGCTCCCGCCGACGGCGAGCGCCTCGCCGGGGTTGCCGCGCCAGAGCGACACCACCGCGCCGACGATCGCCCCGCACGACACCGCGAGCAGCGTCGCCGTCACCAGCTCGCGGCGGAGCGCGCCGGCGTAGCGCGCCAGGCTCGGGCGCTCGCGGTGGAGCGCCTGGACGGCGACCGTCAGGGTCTGGACGCAGACCGATTCGGCGAGCCCGAGCACCAGCGTGAGGAAGAACGCCAGGACGATGCTGCCTGCCAGCGTCGTTTGGTACAGGCCGGCGATGAGGGCGCACGCCGTGCCGCCGGAGATGGTCGCGAGGAGCCACGGGAAGCGAAGCCGGAAGGCGGCCAGCGGCGAGGCCCGCCGCACGTCCGACACCCGGAAGCCGATGGTCTCGAAGAGGTCCTCGACCTCCTGGCGCTCGGCCAGGTCGAACACCTCGTCGGTGAACACGCTGACGTCGACGACCCCGACGACCCGATTCTCGGCGTCCACCACCGGCAGCGCGAGGTACCTGTGGGTGGCGAAGAGCTCGCACGCCTCAAACACGGTCGCGTCGGAGGGCAATGCGACCGTGCGCCTCACCATGACGTCGCGCAGCGGGCTATCGAGCGCGGCCGTGAGCAGACGGCGGGTGGGCACGACGCCGACCAACCGCCTCTCGGCATCCACGACGTAGAAGTAGACGATCCGCTCGCCGAGGCCGTGCTGCCGGATCGAGGCCAGCGCCTCCTCGACCGTCGACCCGTCGAGGAGGAGCGGGACGTCCGACTGCGCGAACTCCGCCACCAGCCGGCTGCCGAGCTCCTCCGCGTCTCTCACACGGTTCAGTCTACCCGACAGAAAGGACTCGACAGCGCACCGGGGCTCGCCCCCGGCGAGCTCCAAGACCAAGACCGCAGGCAGCGGCCGGCAGTGGCGGCACCCGCATCTGCACCGGGCAAGAGGCCGGCCGCCCGCGGGCGGCCGCTACATATCCATCCCGGTAGGTCGTCGGGCCTCGCCGACTGGGACACGTCCACCAGCAGGAAGGAGTTTCGGAAACCAGAAGGCGGGAGCCGGCCCCGGGTGGGGGCGCGAAGACGCGCGGAGGCGAATTCACTTCGCCGGAGCGCGGGGGGCCCGGGGGGCTTAGCCGGCGGGGGAATGGGAGGGGGGCCGGCGGGCCCCCCGCATTGATGGAGGCGACGAGCGGATTCGAACCGCTGAATGAGGGCTTTGCAGGCCCCTGCCTTACCACTTGGCTACGTCGCCGCGGGAGGGAGTCTAGAGGCACGCGCCGGAGGTGTCAACGCACGTCGCCCCTCTTGCGGCTCGGCCTGAACCGGACTTCCGGCGGCAAACCAAGCCGGGGATCGGATCGGGGGGCCTGCGACCGGCGGAGGCGGGTGCCGGGCGGCGGCGCGACAACGACGCGAAGGGCGATTGCGGGAGCGCCGCGCTCGCTCGCTCGCAGGGGGGTCAATACTTCTGTCGCCAGGGGGTCAGTTTCTGCTGTCGCCCGACAGCAGCCCGCTTCACGCCACCCAACCACACCGCCGCGCGGTCACTCGCCCGCAGCGCCGTGGGGCTCGGGGGGCAAAGCAGGCGGGGGAATGGGTCAGGGGGGCCTGCGACCGGCAGGTGAGCGCCGGGCGGGGGCGCGTCAGAGGCGCGAAGCGGGATTCACTCCCGCGGAGCGCCTGGGGGGCTTGGGGGGCATTCGTGGCGGGGGAAAAGGGAGGGGGGCCACGAGGCCCCCCAAACTAGATGGAGCGGGAAACGGGATTTGAACCCGCGACTTCGACCTTGGCAAGGTCGCACTCTACCACTGAGTTATTCCCGCTCGGCGCCCGACGTCGCGAGCGCCGGTGAATCTACCAAGGTCGGCCCGAATCGTCAAGCTCCCCGACCTGCGACAATGTCTCCTCCCCTGCCGGCGAAGGAACGGCCGCGCGTCGGGGTCGAGATCTGCGAGGACGTGACGTCACACGACCGATCGCGTGCGCTCATGGAGCGGGTGGCTCGTGACGACGAGGCGGCGTTCGCCTGCCTGGTCGGCGAGGAGGGCCCCGCGCTGCTCGCCTTTGCGACGCGCACGCTCGGCGGCGACCGGACGGACGCCGAGGACGTCGTCCAGGAGGTCTTCGTCCGGGTGTGGCGGGCGAGGCACCGCTGGCAGCCGACGGCGAGCGTGCGTACCTACCTGTTCACCATCGCGACCCGGTTGTGCCTCAACCGGCTGCGCGGCCGGCGCCGCAGCCCTGCCGGCGCCGAGATACCCGACGACCACGAGCACCGTGCCGACTTCACCGATCGCACGGCGGGCCCCGAGGCCGCAGCGGGCGCCCGCCAGCTCGGCGACGCCCTCCGCGCCGAGCTCGACCGGATCCCCGCGGCCCAGCGGACCGCCCTGCTGCTGCGCTGCGATGCCGGGTTGTCGTACGCGGATATCGCCGCCGCCCTCGACACCTCGGCGGCCGCCGTCGAGTCGCTGCTGTCAAGGGCCCGCGCCCGCCTGCGGGAGAGACTGTCCGCCTGGCGGAGCGAAGGAAATCCCCGGGTCCGGGGTTAAAGGGAGTGGAGCGATGAGAACCGACCACCACGACGCGCGTCTCGCGGCCTTCCTCGACGGGGAGCTCGCGCCATCCGCCGCAGCGGCGCTGGCGGGCCACGTGCGCGACTGCGAGGCCTGCCGGACCGAGGCCGACGATAACGCCGAGATCCAGGCGTTGCTTGCCGGCGAGCCGACTCCCCTGCCCGAAGGCTTCGCCGAGCGCGTGACTCGTCGTGCGATCACGCAGATGTTGCCCATTGCGCCGCTGTGGTGGCTCTCGGTGCCGCGGAGCTGGCGTCTCGGCCTGGCTTCGCTGTTCGTGCTGGCGGCGATCGGCGGCGTCGAGGTCGGCCGGCACACCGGCTCGCCGGCGCCGAGCCCGGAGACGCTGGTCGCGACGCTGGCGTCACCCGAGATCGTCGCCATGCGCTCGGCCGTGCCGGCGGCCGAGCGGGCCGCACCGCCGGCGACGATTCCGTTACAGCGGACGCAGCCATGAGGACCCGCTGGCTCGTCGTCCTCGCCGGCGTCTCGCTCGCCGCCAACGTGCTGCTCGGGATCGCGTTCGTCCAGGCCGGACGCGCGCTCAAGCAGCAGGCCCAAGCCGCCTCCGCAGCGGTCCCGACGTTCTGCGACGAAGAGAAGAAGGTGCGAGAGGAGCTCACGGCGCTGCTCTGTGCCGTGCCCGCCGACCGTCGCGCCATCGAGGCGACGCTCGCACGACTCGACACCCTGCGCGCGACGCACCGGGACCGCGCCCTCGCGCAGTTCCTGTCGTCGTGCGAACGCGCCAGCGCGGCCGATCGGGCCACGCTCCACGAGAGTTTCCGTCACCAGATGTGCCCCTGGCAGCACGAGGGCGAGGGCTGTTGCGCCCCTTCGCCTTCGCCCGGGTCACCGTCCGACCACGCGGCGCAACCCAATCTCTAGGGAGGGATCATGAAGAAAGTTCTCGTTGCAGTGGCGATCATGGCGCTGTTCGCGATGCCGATGCTGGCGGGTGACGCCGCCAAGGCCGGCTGCTGCAAGGGCCCCGGAATCCAGCACTCCGTCGCCAACCTCGACAACGGCGTGAAGATCACGGTCACGGCCAACGACGCCAAGACGGTTGCCGAGGTCCAGGCCCAGTCGGCGAGCTGCACCAAGGAGAGCTGCGGCGACTGCCCGATGATGTCCGACAAGGTCACGCGTACCATCGAGAAGACCGAGAAGGGCGTGGTCATCACCGCGACCTCGAGCGATGCCGCGACCGTGAAGGCGATTCAGGCGCACGCCGCGGCCGAGGCGCAGGGCGAGGGCTGCGGCAGGATGAAGGCCGCCGCTCCGGGCTGCGCGCACGGCAAGGAGCACCATCCGTCCAAGGCGTAGTCTTCAAGCCACGTTCCACGATCGGCGCCCGCGGCGACTCCCGCCGCGGGTGTCGTCGTTCTCGACGGCCCGAGCCGCCCCTGGCCGCGTCGCGGCTAGAATGGCAGCGCAATGACAGAGCCGAACCCGTCCTCCCGCGACACCTGGGGCTTTCCCGTCCAGCACCCCGACCCCGGGCAGAAGACCACGTTCCTCGGGTACCTCCGTTCCCGCTTCGTCACCGGGGCCCTCGTCGCCTTCCCGCTCGCGGTGACGATCTTCTTCGGCCGCTTCCTGTTCGGCCTGCTCGACCGCTGGTCGTACCCGATCAGCCAGAAACTGGTCGGGTACCCGATCCCCGGGGCCGGCGCCCTGCTCGCGATTCTCCTCGTGTTCGCGCTCGGCATGCTCGCCCACAACGTGCTCGGGCGGCGGATCCTCAGAGTCGGCGAGAGGCTCATCTCCCGCGTCCCCGTCATCCGGCCGATCTACACGGGAGCTCGGGAGATCACCCGAGCGTTCGGCGCGGACCGGACCAAGGCGTTCCGCCGCGTCGTCCTGATCCCCTTTCCCACCCAGGGCGTGTGGTCGATCGGCTTCCTGACGAACGAGTTCGATGCCGACTCGGGGTCCGGCACCCAGCGGATGATCTCGGTGTTCATGCCGACCACCCCCAACCCGACGACCGGCTTCTACATGTTGCTCCCCGCCGCGATGGCGAGGGAAAGTCACCTAACCGTCGAGGAGGCGGTTCGGCTGGTCATCTCTGGCGGTCTCCTCTCCCCCGACCCGGCTCGCTTCATCGCGCTGCCTGGGCCGGACATCGGCAGGCCGAAGCCATGAGGAAACCGCAGCAGGCGAACCTGGCGAGCCGGCTCGCCGGGGAGCTTGCCGCAGCCTACCCCGACGCGACCTGCGAGTTGGCCTTCTCCAACCCCTACGAGCTCCTGGTGGCGACGATCCTCTCGGCGCAATGCACCGACGCACGTGTCAACCAGGTCACGCCGGCGCTGTTCGCGCGCTTTCCCGATGCCGCGGCGCTGGCGGGCGCGGACACGGCCGAGGTGGAGGCGCTGATCCGCCCGACCGGCTTCTTCCGCAGCAAGACCAGGTCGCTCCTCGGCATGGCGCGGGCGCTGGTCGAGCGCCACGGCGGCAGCGTCCCCGCTGAGATGGACGCCCTCACGGCCCTCCCCGGCGTCGGCCGCAAGACCGCCAACGTCGTGCTCGGGACGGCCTTCGGACTGGCCAGCGGCGTTGTCGTGGACACCCACGTCGCCCGCCTCGCCCGCCGCCTCGGCCTGAGCCGGAGCGCGGACCCGGCGGCGATCGAGGCGGACCTCATGGTGCTGTTCCCGCCCGAGCAATGGGTGGCCCTCGCCCACCGCCTGATCCTCCACGGCCGCCGCGTCTGCGCAGCCCGCAAGCCCGCCTGCGACCGCTGCACGCTCTCGGCCGACTGCCCGAAGCACGGCGTCTGACCGGCCGGGGTTGTCGCCGCGGCGCCGATGTCGGACAATCCCCCGCGACCACCGGCGGCGCGGTGGCGAGTGACCGATCGGAGGGATGATGCTGCCGAGGAACCCGTGGGGCGGTTACGTCGAGGTGGTGACCGGGAGCATGTTCTCCGGCAAGTCGGAGGAGCTGATCCGCCGGCTGCGCCGGGCGATCATCGCCCGCCAACGGGTCCAGGTGTTCAAACCCGCGCTCGACGACAGGTACGCTGCGGCCCAGGTGGTGTCGCACTCCCGCTGGCGCCTCGAGGCCGAACGGGTGCAGGCCGCCTCCGACATCATCGCCCGCCTCGACCCGCGCACCGAGGTGATCGGCATCGACGAGGCGCAGTTCTTCGGAGCGGACCTGGTCAGGGTCTGCGGCCACCTCGCCGACCTTGGCAAGCGCGTCATCGTCGCCGGCCTCGACATGGACTTCCGCGGCGAGCCGTTCGGCCCGATGCCGCAGCTCCTGGCTGTCGCCGAGGAGGTCGAGAAGGTGCACGCCATCTGTGCGCGCTGCGGCGCCCCCGCGTCGTACACGCAGCGCCTGACGGCAGCCCAGGAGCAGGTCGTGGTCGGCGCCGCCGATATCTACGAGGCGCGCTGCCGGCGGTGCTTCGAGCCGGGCGGCCCGGCCCAGATCCCCGAGCTCTACCCCCCGGACGAGGACGAGTAACGGCTGGTCGTCCAGTCGGCCCCGTCACCCTCGTCAAGTCGATGGGATGAGCCGCGCGCCTACTTGATGTGGTGGATCGCCTGCGCGAACAGAGTGACGATGACCGCGGTCTGGGCACCGGCGGCGACCTTCTCGGACCACTCCAGGTCCCGCCATCCGGGGCTCCACGGCCCGAACAGCAACCCTCCGGGCACCGCGCTGCCGTAGCCCAGGCGAACCGGCAGCTCGATCCGGCTCATCGGCGTCACCATCCCGGTGGGACCCGGGTGGCGCGCCGCGCGAACCTCCCGCGCGACGGCGAACTCGAGCCGCGACATCGGCGAGTCCCACAACCCGAGCCGCAGCTCGCGCTGCGCCTCGTAGCGCGGTGAGTAGAGGACGTCGAGCCCGAGAGTGAACTGGCGCTGCGGGGAGGTTGGGGCACTCTCGTCCTGGGCGGCGGCCGGAGCCGCTGCGAAAAGCGCCAAGGCGAGAGCGGCAACGAACCGGAGTGCGTCCACGAACGTCCCCTCCCGCCTCCAGTATCGGCTCACTCCCGCTGGGATGCCACCCGCAGGCCGCTGCATCGCCGGGAATGACCCAGGCGCGCCCTGCATTCTCGTGTGGCGGGAGAACCGCCGATTCATGGGATCGAGCCCCGCCTGCGACCGACGAAGGGCGCTGTGGACCTCGACACCTCACCTTCGCCGGGAGACTGCCGGGCATGACCGTGACCGCTGAGGAGACGACCATGAGGTACAAACTCGAACCGGAGCATCCGATCACCGACGCCGCGGCGAAGGCCGCCACCGGCAAGACCCTCGGCGAGTGGTTCGCCGCCCTCGACACGTTCGGCGGACGCGAGAAGGGCCGCCGCGCCGTCGGCACCCACCTGGTCGAACAGAAGGTGGACCCGTGGTGGTGCACGACCATCGCGGTCGAGTACGAAAAGCACCACGACGTCCGGCTCAAGGACGGGCTGTTCGAGGGGTACTTCATTTGCGCGACGAAGACCGTCGCGGCGCCCGTCGAGGCGGTCTACGCCGCATGGACGAGCGGCGAGGCGCTCTCTCGCTGGTTCGGGCCCGGGACCTCGGCCGACGTCCACGACGGCGGTCCCTACGCCAACGGCGACGGCGACCGCGGCACGTTCCAGCGGGTCAGGGCGAACAAGGACCTCAGGCTGACCTTCGAAAACCCGGTGTTCTCGGCGCCGACCCAGGTCGAGGTGCAGCTCCAGGACAAGGGCAAGGGCAAGACCGGCCTGCTCGTGAACCACAAGCGCATCCAGTCTCGCGGCGAGGCCGACGGCCTGCGTGCGGCATGGGGCGAGGCACTCGACCGCCTCAAGAAGCTCTGCGAGAGCTGACCGAGGCCCTGCTCGAGACAGCGCACCCCGGAAGACGACCGCCCGGCCGATCGGCCGGGCGGCGGGGTGTGACGTCGGTGAGTGCCCTCAGTCGACCGTAAAGTTCGTCAGCTCGACCGGGAGGACCGTTCCGTCGATGATGAAAGGGAAGCCGAGAGGCGTCAGCAGGGTGGCATCAACGGCGGCAGTCCAACTCGTCCCGGTGAACTGCAGCGCGTTCCCGGTCGTGGTCTGCCCGTCGATGGTCACAGGCGGCTGCCATGGCCCGGTGTACGAGGCATTGCCGTCGACCTGCCAGTCGAGCCAGTACGTTCCCGCGGGCAATGTCGTGTTGATCGTCGCGACCGTCGCCATGATCGGACGGGTCGTGTCGGTGGGCGTCGACTCCAACCGCCGGTAGATGTTGGCAAACGTCGACGAGGCCAGGCGGTTCGTGGTCGTGTTGCCCCACACGACTGACCCGACACCGGGTTGGCCGTTCCAGATCTGCACGTAGATGCCCGTGATCGGCGACGGGGACGTCGGCGAGTTTCCCGAGTACGGGAAGAATGTGATGGTGTCGACCTGCCAGCCGCCAGCAGGGACGGTGAAATCGTCGGCCCCGCGGTAGCCGCCCGAGAGCGAGACGTTGAAGCCGCGACTAGTCAGTCCCACCGTGACGTCGCGGGCGATGCTCTCGTTGGCGCCGCCGGGACCAGTACCGACGCTGTTGACCAGGGGCCCGTTGTCGAAGATCGCGGCGTGCGGTCCTTCCCAGATCGGTCCAGCCGGCCCCGCCGCGGCCGGTCCGGTCCCTGCTGGTCCCAGGTCCTGCGTCTGCGCACCGGCGAACGGCACCATCACGAGTACGACCACGAGCAGCCCGAGCATCTTCTTCATCGTCATCCTCCCCGACATCGGCGTCGGTCGGTCCGTACTGCCTCGCTCCTGACCAGACCTGCGGCACCACCAGGTCCGATCGCTTCTCTGTTTGGTCAGTCTCGAGTCCTGGCAGGATCTTACACGACCGACGAACGGGGTCAAGACCCGAGAGCGCGGCCACCCCCGGCGTCGGCGGTTGCCGGCGGGCCACCTGGGGCCGGCCTCTGTCGGGAGCCGACAGTCGTCGCGGGCTACTCGACCGACAGCCGCTGCAGTTCGACGGGCGTCGCCATGGCGCTGATCGTGATGGCGAAGTTGTTGTTCACACCGAAGTTCCGGCTGCAGCCGTTGTTCGACCCGGTGCTGCCGCACCGCTCGACGTAGCTCGTTGTCGGCTCCCCGGCGGGGATGCTGCCGACCACCGGGGTCTCGTTGATCCGCCAGTACACGTCGCTGCGGCTAGCGGTGACCGCCACCGAGATGGCGCCGTCGCCGTCCACCGAGAGGTCCACGTTCGGATACGGGAAGACGACCTGGAAGAGCGTCCCCAAGACGCCCGGCGGCGTGATCCCGCTGACGGTCACGACCGAGCCGGGAATCAGGGTCCCGAGGCCGTTCCCGCACGCCGAGTTGGCGGCGCCACTCGTCGTGCAGTCGGTGTACAGGCTCATCGTGAGATCGAACGGCGTGGTCGCCGCCAGAGTGAAGACCTCGATCGCGATCTCGCAGACGAACCGCGCGCTGCCGCCGAGGACGATCTTGTCCGCCATCGACGTCGCCGGCCCGTTGGCCGCGGACGTGATCTCGGCACCCTGGTTCGAGGCGTGAGTCGTGTCGTAGATCGAGGAGGGACTCGTACATGCGAGCCCGACGCCGGGTCGGAACACGTAGGTGGATGCCCCACCCGCGGCCGTCGCAATTCCGTCGGTGGGGGCCTGCGCGGCCGCGGCACCGGCCAACGCCAGGAACAGGACGACACACTCGAACGGCTTCATGGAACCTCCTTGTCCGCATGGGTATTCTAGCCCGCCGGTGCTCCTGGCCGAAGGTGCGGCACAGGTGTGGCGCCGGTCCGGGTTCGTCACCCCTTGTAGATCTGCGCGGCGCGGAGCTCCTTGACGCGGTCACGGAGCGCGGCGGCCTCCTCGAAGTCGAGGCGCTTCGCCGCCGCCTTCATCTGGCGCTCGAGCTCGGCGATCGCCTTGGTGAGCGACGCGAGGTCGGAGACGTCGATCTCCCCCACCCGCGGCGGGACGAACGCGGCGTCGTGGTAGTCGAGGTTGGAGAGCTGCAGCAGCGGGCTCGCGACGTCCTTGATGATCGAGCGCGGCTCGATGCCGTTGGCTCGGTTGTAGGCCTCTTGCGTGGCCCGCCGCCGTCGCGTCTCGTCGATGGCCTTGCGCATCGACTCGGTCACCGTATCGGCGTAGAGGATCGCGGTGCCGTTGACGTTCCTCGCGGCGCGGCCCATGGTCTGGATCAGCGAGGTCTGGCTGCGCAGGTAGCCCTCCTTGTCGGCGTCGAGGATGGCGACGAGCGAGACCTCGGGCAGGTCGAGCCCCTCGCGCAGCAGGTTGATCCCGACGAGGACGTCGAACACCCCGCGCCGGAGGTCGGCGAGGATCGCCGTCCGCTCGAGGACCTCGACCTCGGAGTGCAGGTAGCGGACGCGAAAGTTGAGCTCGGCGAGGTACTGCGTGAGGTCCTCGGCCATCCGTTTGGTCATGACGGTGACGAGGACGCGCTCGCCCACCGCGACGCGCTCGCGCAGGCGGGCGATGAGGTCGTCGACCTGGCCCTGCGCCGGCTTGACGATCACCTCGGGGTCGAGCAACCCGGTCGGGCGGACGAGCTGCTCGACGACCTCGCCCCCGGAGGCCTCGATCTCGTAGGCGGCCGGCGTCGCCGACACGTACAGCGCCTGGTGCAGCCGGCTGTCGAACTCGTCGAAGGTGAGCGGGCGGTTGTCGAGGGCGGACGGCAGTCGGAAACCGAACTCGACCAGGGTCTCCTTGCGCGAGCGGTCGCCGAAGTACATGCCGCGCACCTGCGGCACCGAGACGTGCGACTCGTCGACGACGAGCAGCCAGTCCTTGGGGAAGTAGTCGAGCAGCGTCGGCGGCGGCTCGCCCGGCTTGCGGCGGGTGAGGTGCCGGGAGTAGTTCTCGATCCCGCTGCAGTAGCCCAGCTCCTTGAGCATGTCGAGGTCGAACAGGGTGCGCTGGCCCAGGCGCTGCGCCTCGAGCAGCTTGCCAGTGGCGTTGAGCTCCGCCAGCCGCCCGTCGAGCTCGGCGCGGACGTCGACGAGCGCCTCGTCGAGGATTCGCCGCTGGACGACGTAGTGCGAGGCCGGGTAGATCGGCAGCCGCTCGTCGACCTCCTCGAGCACGGAGCCCTTGAGCGGGTCGATGCGGCGGATGCGCTCGATGGTGCGGTCGAAGAACTCGACGCGGACGGCGTGGTCATCGTAGGGCGGGTAGACCTCGAGCACGTCGCCGCGAACCCTGAAAGCCCCCGGCACGAGGTCGAGCTGGGTGCGCTCGAACTGCATCGCCACGAGCTGGCGGAGCACGGCGTCCATCCCCGGGGTACTGCCCGGCTCCAGGAGCAACAGCATCCCGTAGTAGGCCGCCGGGTCGCCGAGGCCGTAGATGCACGACACCGACGCGACGATCAGCACGTCGCGGCGCTCGAACAGCGCCCGCGTGGCGGCCAGGCGCAACCGGTCGATCTCCTCGTTGATCGAGGTCTCCTTCTCGATGTAGGTGTCGCTCGACGGGACGTACGCCTCGGGCTGGTAGTAGTCGTAGTACGAGACGAAGTACTCGACCGCGTTGTGCGGGAAGAACCCCTTGAACTCCTGGTAGAGCTGCGCGGCCAGCGTCTTGTTGTGCGACAGGACGAGCGTCGGCCGGTTGAGCGTCTCGATGACCTTCGCGACGGTGAACGTCTTGCCGGAGCCGGTCACGCCGAGGAGGGTCTGCGCCGCCACCCCGGCCTCGAAGTTCCGGACCAGCTCCTCGATAGCCTGGGCCTGGTCACCCGCGGCGTCGAACGGTGCCACGAGGCGGAAGGGACCGCTCATTTCATCAGCTCCGCGCCTCCGGACCGCAGGCAGAGCCCGGCAGTCTCGGTCGTCAGCGCCTTGGCCTCGTCGGCCCCGACCTTGCCGTCAGCCAGTGCCTGGTTGCACGAGCGGACCAGGCCGGCGACCCCGTCGGCCTTCAGGTGGCCACTCCGCAGCGACGTCACGACGCAGTCGAGACCGCGCTCGAGCAGTCGGCGCTGCTCGAGCTCGAGATTGGCAGGCAGGGCGGAGGTCACGCGGTTTCCAAGCCGGTGCACTCCCCACGCCACCACCCGGCGCTGCGAGAACATGCCCCCGAGGAGCAGCACCAGGAGTGCCACGAGGAGTACGACCCCGCCGAGTCCGACCCACCGGAGCCAGCCGGGGGCGCTGATCGTCCGTTCCGCCGGATGCCCCGCCATCGACCCTCCATCGAGCGGGAGAGCCTACCACGACACAGTCGAGCGTTCAGCGTCGAGTGTTGAGTGTCTCCCCCGCCCACCCGTTTCGAGGCACCTCGGTCGATCGACCCCTTCTCGACCTTCGACCGTCGACGCTCGCGCGGGTGGGCGCGCGGCTCGACGCTCGACCCTCGACGCTCGACCGGGTGGGTGGCGGCCTGCGTGTCTCCCCTTGACAGCCCACAGGCGGCGGCGGAAGCTTCGGCCATGGGAAAGCAGCTCCTCAGGTGGTTGCTCGCCGGCACCTTCGTCGGCCTGGCGATCGGCGCCGTGATCGGCCTCGTCCTCTCCCGTTTCATCAAGCTGCCCGCCGTCGAGTCGCTCACCTCCTACCGGCCGTCGGCGGCGACCCAGGTCCGCGCACGCGACGGTTCACTCATCGCGACCTTCGCCAACGAGCGTCGCATCCCGCTGACCACTGAGCAGATTCCGAGCGTATTCCGAGACGCCGTGATCGCCGTCGAGGACGCCAGCTTCTACAGGCACACCGGAGTCGACCCGAAGGGCATCGCGCGGGCGGTCTTCCGCAACCTCCTGTCGCGCCGCACCACCGGCCAGGGCGGCTCGACGATCACCCAGCAGCTCGCCCGCACGCTCTTCCTCACCCCCGAGAAGAGGTGGGATCGTAAGGTCAAGGAGGCTGTGCTCGCCATCGAAATCGAGCAGAAATTCTCCAAGGACCAGATCTTCACGCTGTACGCCAACCAGGTGAACTTCGGTCACGGCAACTACGGCGTCGAGGCGGCATCGCGCTTCTACCTCGGCAAGCCCGCCGGCCAGCTCACGCTCCCCGAGGCCGCGCTGCTCGCCGGGCTGCCGCAGCGCCCGACCGACCTGTCGCCGATCTCCAACCCGTCGCGTGCCCTGTCGCGGCGCAATCACGTGCTCGAGAGGATGTTCGAGGAGCGGATGATCGACGCGGCGGCCCTCCGTACGGCGCGCGAGACGCCGCTCGCCGTCGACCCGCACTACGATCGCAACCCCACTGCCGCGTACTTCATCGAGGAGGTCCGGCGTGCGGTCGAGGACCGGTTTGGCTCGCGCCAGATGCTCGAGGGCGGCCTCCACGTCGAAACGACGCTCGACCCGAACCTCCAGGCGCGCGCGGAGTCGTCGCTGCGCGAGGGGCTGGTCGCCCTGCAGCGGCGGCTCGGCTGGCCGCGCGCGCGCCGCAACCTGCAGGTCGAGGGGATCGGCGACCTCCACGGCTGGCGCGACCCGAGCTGGTCGTTCCTCGAGTGGCGCAAGGGCGAGCTCGTCCACGCCGTGGTTCTCGAACCGCGCGAAAAGGCCGCCTCGCTGACGATCGCCGGTCGCTCGGCCGAGCTCCTCCTGGAGTCCGCGCGGTGGACCGGTCGCAACGACTTGACCCGCATCATGAACCGCGGGGACGTCCTGCTCGTCCGCCTCGGTGAGGTCCGGCCCGACCACACCAAACCGATCCCGGTGGAGCTCGAGCCCGAGCCACGGGTCGAAGGCTCGCTCGTCGTGATCGACAACCGCACCGGGGCGATCCTCGCCCTGGTCGGAGGCTTCGACTTCGATCGCTCCCAGTTCGACCGCGCAATGCAGGCGAAACGCCAATGCGGCTCGGCGTTCAAGCCCTTCGTCTTCCTCGCCGCCTGGGAGCAGGGATTCTCCCCGAACGAGACCATCTACGACGGGCCGTGCCTGCTCCCCGACCAGAGTGGCCTGCCAACCTACGTCCCTCTCAACTACGAGCGAAAGTACTTCGGTACGATCACGCTGCGCGAGGCACTCGAGCGCTCGCACAACGCGTCGGCGGTCAAGCTGCAGCAGATGGTCACGGGCGATTCGGTCATCGATGTCGCACGTCGCCTCGGCATGAAGGAGAAGCTCGCCCCCTACCCGACTCTCGCCCTGGGCGCCTTCGAGGTGACGCTCGTCGACCTCGCCGCCGCGTATTCCGGCATCGCCAACCGCGGCGAGGTCGCCGAGCCGTACTTCATCTCGCGCGTCAAGGACGCGGACGGCAAGGTCATTGGCGAGTCGCGACCAAGGGTGCGGCAAGCGTTGCGCCCAGAGGTGGCGTACCTCATGACCCATGTCATGGAGGGGGTCATCGATCGCGGCACGGCAGGCTCGGCCGCCGGCTTGCCCGGCAACCTCGCGGGCAAGACCGGCACGACGGACGACTACACCGATGCCTGGTTCATCGGCTCGACGCCACGGATCACCTGCGGGGGGTGGGTCGGCCGCGACTTGAAGGAGCCGATCGGCCGCAAGATGACCGGGGCCGAGGCGGCCCTACCGACCTGGATCCGGTTCATGAAGCCGTACCTGGAGGCTCTCCCCGACAGCATTCGGAACGAGGAGTTCGCGGTGCCGACCGGGGTCGTCCTGGTGCCGGTCGACAAGCGGACCGGCCTACGCGCAACTCCTGCCTGCGGTAACGACGTCTTGCTCGAAGCCGTGCTCGCGGGTCACGAACCGCCTGAGTGCTCGCCTCAGATGCACTCCATCGCGGACCTGGGCTGGCTCGAACAGCTCCCCTACTACACACCGCGACCGAACGAGCCGCCGACGACCGCTGCCGCCATCGAGGCCGCGTTCAGCAAGATGGCCGGGCAGGACCAGAGCAGGAAGGCCGGAAACTGATTCCAGACCGTGGCCCGGGGCCGGCAGACTCCTGGGAGGAACCATCCGATTCCGTGAGGGGGACGCCTTGCCGACCCGACTCCGCGACCCATCTGCCGTGGTAAACTTCCGGCCCGTATGGCGCCAACGACCGTCCACCGCGTCGCGAGCCTGTCCACAGCCTGAGCAACCATGACCGTTCCGCTGCTGCTCGTCATCGTCATCGTCCTCGTGGCGCTCGCCTTCGACTTCATCAACGGCTTCCACGACGCCGCAAACTCGATCGCGACCGTGGTCTCGACACACGTGCTCTCACCGGGGCTGGCGGTGATCTGGGCCGCGTTCTTCAACTTCGCGGCTGCCTTCATTTTCCCTCTGAAGGTCGCGAAGACCATCGGCAAGGGGTTGATTGCGCCCGACGCCGTCACCGTGTGGGTCATCCTCGCCGGGCTGATCGGCGCCATCGTCTGGGACCTGATCACCTGGTACTTCGGCCTCCCGACCAGCTCGTCACACGCGCTGATCGGCGGCTTCGCCGGCGCGGCGGTGGCGAAGGTCGGCTTCGCCGCGATCATCTACGCCGGCTGGACCAAGACCCTCGTGTCCATGTTCGTCTCGCCGTTCGTCGGGCTCGCCCTCGGCCTGTTCATCATGAGCCTGGTCTCGTGGATCTTCCGACGGACAACGCCAAGTCGAGTGGATCGCTTCTTCCGGAAAGGGCAGCTCGTTTCGGCGGGTCTGTACAGTCTCGGACACGGCGGGAACGATGCGCAGAAGACCATGGGGATCATCGCGATCCTGCTCTACACCTACCAGCGTTCGCAGGGTCAGACGCCAGCGGACGTCCACATCGCGATCTGGATGGTGCTCTCCTGCCACGCCGCCATCGCGCTCGGAACGCTGGCTGGGGGTTGGCGGATCGTCAAGACGATGGGCTCGAAGATCACCAAGCTCAAGCCGGTCGGCGGGTTCAGCGCAGAAACCGCGGCGGCCGTCACCCTGTTCGGCAACTCGTACCTCGGGATCCCGGTGTCGACGACCCACACGATCACCGGCGCAATCATGGGCGTCGGCGCCACGCAGCGCCTGTCGGCGGTGCGCTGGGGCGTGGCGACCAACATCATCTGGGCCTGGCTCCTGACCATCCCGGCGTCGGCGGCGATCGCCGCGTTGTCGTTCTTTGCCCTGCACGCCGCGTTCGGCGCCTGAGCCTACCCGCAATCGACCGCACGGCCCGGCCACGGGGCCCGTCCGGAGCGTGTCGAATCGTGGCAGACTGGACCGTCAGCCGCGGACGAACGACATCGCCTGGTCGCGCTCCCAGAAGATCGGGAACACGCTGTCGAGCCGCGTGAGCTTGAGCAGCGCCTCGAGGCGATGGTGCGGGCGGAACAGCGCCACCTTGCGGTTGGCACGGCTGAACTTCTGCAGGTACCCGACGAGCTCGCCGATCCCGGTCGAGTCGAGGTAGTCGATCTGCGCGAAGTCGATGATGACGCCGCCCGCTGCGCCGTCGAAGATGCTTTGGAGCTCGGCCGCGAATTGCTGTGCCGACTCGCCCAGCTTGATGGTGCCGTGAACCTCGAGTACCGTCACGCCCCCATCCTCGGTCCGGTTCATGTGCATGGCGACATCCCCCACTCGTGCGAATGCTAGCTCGAAACCGTGATCTGCGCCATGGCGACCAGGGCACCGGCCTTCCGGGCGCGGCAAGAGTAGCGGCGAAGCGACCCGAACGAGCCTTCGGCGGTCACGTCGACCTCGATTCGGTCGCCGGCCTCGAGGGGCTGCAGAGCCTCGACCTCGCGGAGCCCGACCAGCCTGAGCCCGTCGCGTCGTTGGGGCGGTTCCACCAGCAGGATGGCCTGCGCCAGCGCCTCGGCGACCAGCGTCAGCGGCCACGGGCCAGTACCGGTCAGCGCACCACCCGCCGTGCCGAGGACGATAGCGACCCGCCCATCGCCCACGATCTCCAGCTTCTCGACCAGGCGGCAGGGGAACGCGTGGGGCACCGCCTCGCGGGCCAGCAGTGACTCGAATGGCCGCGGTAATGGCGCGTCTTGGGTTGGAGCCAGGCGGCGAGCTGTCCCGGGTTCGGGTGGGAGAGACTCTCCCCCCTCCCCGCTCCCCTCTCCCCTGTCCCTAGGCGTCCGAGACACCCTTGCCCCGCAGGAACTCGACGAGGGAATCGACCGAGGCGAACGCCTTGGCGCCGACCTCCTCGTCCTGGATGCGGACGCCGAACGTCTTCTCGATGCCGATCACCAGCTCCAGCGCGTCGATGGAGTCAAGTCCGAGGCCGTCGCCGAACAGCGGCGCAGCGGCATCGATCTCATCGGGTGACATACCCTCGAGCTGCAAGCGTTCGATGATGAGTTCCTTGACCTTGCGGTGGAGTGGTGTGTGGGTCATCGCGATCCGTGTCCTCCTCGGCCGCGCAGTATAGCCGAGTTGATCCGGCGGACGCCTCGCGCGCGCCCGCCTACGCTTTCTCGCCGTCGCCGTCGGGACCTTCGGGGGGCGCCCACGCCGCTTCCATGGGCTCGAGGTCGCGGAGCACCCGGGGGTCCTCGCGCCATCCCGGCTTGGCCTTGACCTCGAGGTCCAGGTAGACACGCGCGCCCAGCAGCGCCTCGATCTGGGTACGCGCCGCCGTGCCGATCGCCCGGATCATCGCCCCCCGGTTGCCGATCACGATGCCCTTCTGACTGTCCCGGTCGACCACGATGTCGGCGAAGACCTTGAGCAGCGTGCCGCGGGGCCCTTCCGTCTCCTCGTACTGCCGGATGAGGACCGCCGAGGTGAACGGCAGCTCCTTTTCGACACGCTCGAGCAGCGCCTCGCGGATCAGCTCGGCGACGTAGAAGCGCTCGGTCTGGGTCGTGGTCAGCGACGGGTCGAGCAGCGCCTCGCCTTCCGGGAGCGACGCGAAGATCACGTCGCGCAAGGCACCGAGCCCCTTCCTGGCGAGGGCGGAGATCGGGCAGACCGCGGCGAACTCCCGGTGCGAGGTGTAGAAGCCCACGCTGTCGTCGAGGCGCCGGCTCGCCGCCGCGAGGTCGAGCTTGTTGGGGACGAGCAACACCGGCGTCTCGACCGGCTCGAGCAGCCCAACGACGAACTCCGCGCCCTTGCCGGGGGCCTCGCCGGCGTCGAAGATCAGCACGACCAGGTCGACCTCCTCGAGGGTGTCACGGATCACGTGCATCATCTGCACGTTCATCCGGTGCAGCGGCCGGTGAACCCCGGGGAGATCGAAGAGGACCGCCTGTCCACGCGCCTCCGTGAGCACGCCGGCGATCCGGTGACGCGTAGTCTGGGGCTTGTCCGAGACGATGGCGACCTTCTCGCCGAGCAGGGCGTTGACGAGCGTGCTCTTGCCCGCGTTGGGCCGACCGAGCAGCGCGACCGTGCCGGACCGACTCACGGCGTCAGTTCCTGTCGGCGCACCCGAACCCGGCGCAGGCGGCGGCGGTCCACCTCGACCGCCACGAGCTCGATGCCCTGCCACGAGGCGGTCTCGCCCACCTTCGGCAGGTGGCCGAGGCGGTCGAGCACGAGGCCGGCGACCGAGTCGTAGGCCACATCCTCGACCTCGACGCCGAAGAGGCCTTCGAGCACCTCGACGTTGGCGCTGCCGTCCACGAGGTAGGCGCCGTCGGCCTCGGGCTGCACCTCGGGAGTCTCCCGCTGGTGCTCGTCCTGGATCTCGCCGACAATCTCCTCGAGAACGTCCTCGAGGGTGACGATCCCGGACGTCCCACCGTACTCGTCGACGACCACCGCAAGCTGCTGTTGACCGCTCTGGAACTCACGCAACAGCTCGTGCAGCGGCTTGGTCTCGGGCACCACGAGGACGGGCCGCAGCAGCTCACCGGCCGGCGGTCGCTTCCCGGCCAGCACCGCACGCAGAACGTCCTTGACGTGGAGCAGGCCCTCGATGCGATCGAGGGTCTCCCGGTAGACCGGAATCCGGGTGAACATCGACTCGGCGAAGCGGGTCTCGACGTCGCCGAAGTCGGCGTCGGCCGGCAAGGCCACGACATCGGTCCTCGGCGTCATGATCTCGCGGGCCACGGTGTCCGAGAAGTCCACGATCGAGGCGACGAGCTCGGCGTCCTCGGGCTCGAGAATGCCCGCCTCCTCGCCGGCACCGATGAACGCCTGCACCTCGTGCTCGTCGACCTCCTCCTCGTCGCCGTCGCCCGGCTGCACCGCCTCCTCCTGGCCGACCATGCGGACCAAGAGCGGGGCGACCGGCCGGAGTGCGGCGAGCGCGAACGCGGCGAGTCTTTCGACGCGGGCGCCCCGCCCGATGGCGATGCCCAGGGCAACCACCAGGACCCAGCCGCAGAGCAGCAGCGTCAGGGCCGGCACGTCGCCGGCCCCGGCAAGCCGTGCCCCGCGCATGACCGCCAGCGAGAAGAGCGCCCACGCCACGCCGACGGAGAACAGGAGCGCGAGCACCAGGCTCGGGTACGTGTCGCCCCGGCGAGACAGGCCGGGCAGCAGGTGACTGCGGTGCGCCAGGAGCCCGCCGAGCTGGATCGGGCCGAGCCTCACGACGGCAACGAACCCGGTCACCGCGCAGGCGAGGAGCATCAGCGTCCCGGCCGCCAGTAACGCCGCGGTGATCGGGTTTGCCCACCAGAGGCCGAACGCGCCGCTCACGTCAGCAGCTCCCGGCGCAGTCGGTCCTCGAGGGCTTCCATCTCGCCGGAGTCGGCCTCGTGGTCGTGCCCCGACAAGTGGATGATCGCGTGGAGCAGCAGGACCGCGATCTCGCGCTCGACCGGCACCCCACGCGCCGCGGCTTGCCGCCGCGCGGTCTCGAGCGAGATCGCGACGTCACCGAGGTACGGTGCGCCGTCGGGAGAGGCGAAGTCCGCCGGGAACGACAGCACGTCCGTCGGTTGGTCCTTGCTGCGGAAGCGGCGGTTGAGCGAGCGGATGGTTGCATCGTCGGAGACCAGCACGCCGACCTCGGTCGGCCCGTGGCCGAGGAGCTCGAGGGCCTTCGCGGCCAGCCGGCGGAGCGGCGCCGTCGGCCGCCCGCCGGGGTGCCGCTGCCACGAGAACGTGATGCGGTAGGGGTCAGCCACGGCGCTGCCGGTTGAAGTCGAAGCCGGGGTAGTCGATGCGGTGGTGGAAGGCATTGGTCAGCACCCAGAAGAAGGCGGCCCCGACCTTCTCGATGTCCTTGAGAGTCAGATCGCAATTGTCGAACTGGCCGTCGTCGAGCGCGTTCTTGACGATCTGGTCGATCATCCCCTGGATCTTCCCGGGCGTCGGCTCCTGCAACGTCCGGCTGGCGGCCTCGACGGCATCCGCGAGGTGGATGATCCCCATCTCCTTGGTCTTCGGCCGTGGGCCGGGATAGCGGAAGTCGGTGTCGGAGACCTCGCCGCGATCCGGGCTCTCCTGCTCCTTGGCCCGCGAGTAGAAGTAGCGGATCAGCTTGTTGCCGTGGTGGGTCGAGATGGCATCGCGGACCGGCTCGGGGAGCTTGTACTGGCGCGCCATCTCGAGGCCCGCCTTGACGTGGTTCGACACGACCAGGGCCGACATCCACGGCGTCAGGTGGTCGTGGGGGTTCTCGCCTCGCTGGTTCTCCACGAAGTACTCCGGCTTCGCCATCTTCCCGATATCGTGGTAGTAGCAGCACACCCGGGCGAGCAGCGGGTTGGCGCCGACCGCCTCGGCCGCCGCTTCGGCCAGGTTGGCCATCGCCAGCGAGTGCTGGAACGTACCCGGGGCCTCCACTGACAACCTCTTGAGCAGCGGCAGGTTGGGGTTCGACAACTCGAGCAGCCTGATGTCGGTCACCGTGCCCGTCAACGACTCGAGGACGGGCAGCAGGAAGCTGGCCAGGGCGGCGGCCAGGATGCCACCGACGGCACCGGCCAGGACCTGGGCGGCGAGGACCTGTCCCTCGGGAACTCGGCCGGAGAACAGCGACAGTCCCGCCACCGCGGCGGCGTTCACCCCGGCCACGAGGACCCCGACCCGGGCGAGGACGTTGCGCTCCTTGAGTCGCTGCGACGCGAAGGCGGCGGCGATCCCGGCGAACAGCGCGTAGACCGCGACCGAGACCTCGCCCCCGATCATCAGCGACACCAGCACCGCCTGGACGGCCGCGAAGAGCACGGCCACCGGGAGACCGAACATCAGACCCGCGAGCAGCGGCCCCGCGGCATGCGGCAGCGCCGGCAGGTAGACCTCGAGGTGGCCGAACGGCTCGCGCATCACGCTCCCTGCGACCGCACCCGCGAGGAACGCCGAGGCGCGTTCGAGTGCGAGCATCAGCAGGGTCAGCAGCACGGCGCCGCCGAACTGGCCTTGCACCTCCTCCTTGGACGACGCCGCCCGGTGGAAGTAGAGGTGCCACGTGAGGGCCAGCAGCCCGAGCAGCAGGACGGTCCCGAACAGCGGCAAGACGTTCCTCGAGGTAGTCCGGTGCGTCGCCAGCGCCGCCAGCAGGCGGGCCGTCTGCGGCGTGACCTCGTCGCCCCGCCGCACCAGCACACGGCCGCGCGGGAGCCGGACGACCACCTCCTCGACCGATGCCGCTGCCTTGAGCCGCCTCGCGAGAGTCTCCGCCCGGTCGAGCAGGACGTTGGGGACGAGGGCTCGCGCGAGCAATGCGGCGAGGTCGGTCCGCCAACCTCTCGCAACGATCGGCTCCGCGGCCAGTCGCTGCTCGACCACCTCGGCGAGCCCCGAGCCGCCGTCGAGGAAGCGGTACACGTCGAGCTCGACCCGCTCGCCGGCGCGGTCCCCGCCGCGCACCGTGATGCCGCGGTCGGCCCCCTGGAGCAGCTCGACCCGGTCGCTCACGATGCCCTGGCGGTAGAGCCTGCCGACGATCTCGGCGAGCGCGGCCTGGACCTCCGAACTGAAACGCGCCGCCCGCAGCACCTCGGCCTCCGCGGGCCCCACCGCCAGCCCTCCGGCCGTCGTCAACCTCCGGGCAAGCGCTTCGGAGCTGCCGCTGGCGTCGGTCCTTCCTTCGTCGAAGATGCGGGCGAGCCGGTCGATCACCGCCTGGGCGACCTCTCCGTCGAGAACATAGACTGGCAGAACTTCGAGCGACGCCCGGCGCCGCTTCTGGTCGGTGGACTCCGGATCCGGAAGAGTCATCTCGCGGTCGATCACGAGGTCGGCGGGTGCCACGTCGCCCGCCGCCAGCACCGGGTAGCTGCGCTCCCGGCCCGGCAACACGAGGGCCGTACCGACGACCAGGAACGCCGCGACCCACAGCCACGTCCCGGCCAGAGCACGCCGGCGCCACTGAACGAACTCACCCCGGCGGACCGCGAGCCGGGCTGCAGTGGTTCGTGGCTTGCGGGGGCTCTTCCCGGTCACGCCTCTCCTCTGCGCCGCCCCGCTTCGAACTGCTCGTAGGCGTCCACGACCTGCTGGACCAGGCGGTGTCGCACGACGTCCGCCTTGGTGAAGTCGAAGAACGAAATGCCCGACATCCCGCCGAGCACCTCGCGGGCCTGGATCAGCCCGGATGGACGGTCGCCGGGCAGGTCAATCTGCGTGACGTCGCCGGTGACGACCATCTTCGAGTGGAACCCCATCCGGGTGAGAAACATTTTCATCTGCTCCGGTGTCGTGTTCTGGGCCTCATCGAGAAGCATGAACGAGTCGTTGAGAGTCCGTCCGCGCATGAACGCCAGCGGGGCTATCTCGATCACGCCACGTTCAAGGTACCGCGCCACCTTCTCGTAGCCGAGAATATCGTACAACGCGTCGTAGACCGGCCGCAGGTACGGGTTGACCTTCTCGACCAGGTCGCCGGGGAGGAACCCGAGGCGCTCACCAGCTTCGACCGCCGGGCGCGTGAGCACGATCCGGCGTACCCGCTTCTCCGCCAACGCGGCCGCGGCCAACGCGACGGCCAGGTAGGTCTTGCCGGTGCCGGCCGGCCCCACCGTGAACACCAGGTCGTGCCGGACGACCGTCTGAATGAACAGGCGCTGCTTGAGATTGCGGGGCACCACGACGCGCTTGACGCTATCCGGAATCGAGGCGTCGGTGAAGAATTCGACGAGGTCGATGGCCGGATCCTCCTCGAGCACCCGCAACGCCGTCCGGAACTCCTCCTTGCCGACGGCGTACCCGCGGGTGACGAGACGGCCGAGCTCCTCGAGGAGCTTGCGCGCCATCTCCACCGACTCGGCCGGCCCGTCGAGCGTGACCGTTTCGCCACGGGCGGAAAGGCGCACGCCCAGACGCTCCGAGAGATAGCGGAAGTTCTCTTCCATCGTCCCCGACAGCGTCTCTAGGCTCTTCTCGGTCAGCGAGATCTCCGTCATTCTGCGAGTGGCTCCTCTCCCGGAACTACCAGAACGGGCGTGCTGGGGACGATCGTCCGCCTGCCCAAAGAGCTTGCCCGGCGTTGGCCGACTGTCGCCGCACCACCACCCCGCCCTCCGATCGTGCGAATCCGGGTCAGCATGGAGGACCGCTACGCACGCGCGCGCCAGGGCTCGTCGGGAACTCCTGCCCGTTGGTTGAGCCAGCGGGCCAGCACGAAGAGGGCGTCGGAGAGCCGGTTGAGGAACGGCAGGAGGCGCTCGATCTCCTCGCTCCGGTCCAGGCCGACCAGCGACCGCTCGGCACGCCGGCACACGCAGCGCGCCGCATGCGCGAGGGCTGCCGGCCGGGCTCCTCCCGGGAGGACGAAGTTGCGGAGCGGCGGCAGGTCGGCGTCCAGCTCGTCGATCCATCGCTCGATCCACGTTGGGTCGTGCACACTGGCCGTGACGCGAAACCGCCCCGACGGATCGGCGAGCGCGGAACCGACCTCGAAGAGCGCGGCTTGGACCTGCCGGATCTCGGCCGCCGCCTCGGCGGGAAGCTCCTCCGCGGCAAGGACTCCGAGGGAGGCGTTGAGCTCGTCGACGTCACCGTAGGCGGCGACGCGGGCCGAGGCCTTGGAAACCCGTTGCCCATTGCCGAGTGCGGTACCGCCGTCGTCACCCGTCCTCGTGTAGACCTTCACTGCGTCATCGTACCATTCTCGGCAGCGCGTTCCCTTTGGCCGGCAAGGAGTTCTCTCACTCTGTGAACGAACTCCTCCAGCGAGAACGGCTTGATCAGCAGCTCGGCGCCGGCCAGGCCCTCGTCACCTGACGGCTCGTACCCGGTGCTGACCAGCACCGGGACCTCGGGACACGCCTCGCGCAGGCGACGAAGGACCTCGCGGCCGTCCATGACAGGCATGACGAGGTCGAGGACCACGAGCGCGAAACGCGACGGATCGGCCAGCACGTGCTCGACGACCGTTCCCCCGTCGCCGGCCTCGACGACCTCGTAGCCCTGCTCGCGGAGGGCCGACGCCAGGCTCGCGCGGACCAGGTCCTCGTCGTCGGCCACCAGGACGGCACCGGACCGGGGCGCCCGGCGCTCTGACGGCCGGTGAGGCGCGGTGCCGACCCGCAGCGGCAGGTCGAGCCAGACCCGTTGTCCGATCCCGGCACGTTGGCGGCTGCCCGAGGCCCCTTCGTGACGTTGCGCCACGACCGCCGCCACCGCCGCCGCGAGATCGCGGACCGGGAGCAGAGGCGAGGCCGCCTGGTCGGCGACCTGATTCGCGGGGACGTCGGCCTCGCCGGTGTCCGAGACCGCGAGCCGCACCCGTTCCGCACTGCCGCCCTGCTCGAGGCTGACCTCGATGGCTCCCCCGCCAGCCTGGACCGCCGAGCAAGCAGCCGCCAGAGCCAGGTCGAGCACCAGCTCGATCTGGTCCTCGTCGCCGACGACGTGGTCGTCCGCCACGTCCCGGCGCACTGCGAGCCGCACTCCGGCCGGCAGCGTCGGACCGACCCGCGCCGACCACCGGTCGACGAGTCCCCCGAGCCGGAGCGGCCTCATCGAGGTCTGGCCGGTCCGCGCCAGCAGGACGAACCGGTGCAGCTCTCCTGCCGCTGAGGCGATGATTCCCTCTACGTCCTCCCGGATCGGTCCGGCGGCCTTCTCCTGCTTGGTTCGTTCCAGGATCCCGAGGAGCGCCTGGAAGTCGTTGTTGAGCCGATGGGCAACCGAGGTGGCGACTCCCGCCAGCACCTCGCCACGCACGGTCCGGACCTCCCGCTCGACTTCCCGCTCGCGATCCGTGATGTCGTTGCCGACGAACAGGACGCCGAACAGCTCTCCGGCCACCTGCACCGGTATGGCACGGACGCTGAGGAGCGCCGGCCGGCCGTCCAACGGAACGACGGAGACCCTACCCTCGTCGGACCTTCCGCGGTTCGCCCGGCCGAACAGCACACCCACGCGTCGCCGATCGGCCGGAGCGACGAACGGCAGCAACGAGCGCCCGAGGAAGCGCTCGGCCGACGCCCGCACCTGTTCCGAGAAAGCCGAGTTCGCCCAGACCAGTTGGCCCTCCGGGTCACACAGCGCGAGCGAGGCCTGGATCGACCCGGAGACGGCACGGAGCAACGCCTCGGCGCGCTCCCGGCTGGTGACGTCCCGCCAGGTCACGTGCTCGACAACCGTCCCGTCGCGATCCACGAGCGAGGTCACCATTTCGACGAGACGTCGCCCCCCGCGCGCCGTGGTCAGCCGCGTCTGGAACTGCTCCGGCACGTTCGCGCCGGCCACCCGCCCGACCAGGAAACGCTCGAGCCGTGGACGCTCGTCGGTCGGGACGAAGTCGAAGACCGACCGGCCGACGAGGTCGGCGACCTCTCCCGCTTCGAGCGCTCGGGCGGCGGCCAGGTTGGCGCCGACGACCCGCATGTCGCGCAGGAAGACCGCAGGCTCGCGCGAGTCGTCGGCCGCGACGCGGGTCCGCCCCTCCCGCTCGGCCCCTTCGGCCATCCGCCGCCAGCGCTCGCTCTCCCGTCGAGCGACCTGGGTTGCCTCTCGCGTCCGCGCCATGCCGACGGCCCCGGCGATCAGGAAGGCCAGGAGAATCAACACCGTGATGCCCCCGCCGAGGATGAACGGGCGCGCCTCGCGCACGATCGCAGGACGGGGCACGAGCACACCGATCGTCCAAGTGGTGGAACCCACCCTAGCCGAGCCGCTCACGGCGAGCAACGGCTCGGGCGTCCCGTGCAGCGGAGCCGTGATGTGATCGGGAAGGCTCTTCTCGCCCGCGGTCAACTCACGCAGCCAGTCGACCTCGTCGGCCCGCCGGTGCACCGCCTGGGACGGGCTGCCGGGGACGTACTCGAGGACCTCGACGAGTCTGCCCCCCGGCGAGGCAAGGAAGGCGAGTCCCCCGGAGTGCCCGGCCAGCTCGGCGATCAGCTCGTCGGCCAGCTCGCCGACGTCCACGGCGCCCACGAGCACGAGGCCCGCTCCGTCAGCACCTTCCTCGCTCGCCGGCGCCGGCACGGCCGCGAGGAGCAGCCGCGAGCCATCGCTCCCCGCCACCGCGTCGCCGAAGACGACCGATCCGGCGGCCTGGGCATCCCTGACGACCGCGGTCAACGCGGCCTCGTGCCCGCCGAGCCAGGCCTGGTCCGGCGTCGCCCACTGGACCTCGCCGGCATCGTTGGCAAGGAGCAGGCTCCTCATCCGCCGCGCGTGCCCCTGCCGCACCCGCTCCGCCTCGTCCCGCCAGACGTCTCCCTCGTTCCGGTACCTGAACGAGCGCTCGAGCGCGAGCTGACGGAGGTGCTCGCTGACCTCGTCCATGTCCTCACGGAAGTGCGCGGCGACCACTCGCACGCTGGAACGCAGGCTGGCGACGGTGACGCGCTCGACCAAGCGAATGGTCGCCGCGTACAGTGCTGCCAGAGCCACGACCAACGTCACACCGCCAGCGATGGCGATGGCTACCGTACGGGGCCGGCCCGGTGCACTCGCGTTCATGCTCGGCGGACATTCTAGCTTACTACCGATACACTTCCGTCCAGGAGGAGCCCATGCGCGCCGCACGAATCGCCCCGGTTGTCGTGGTTGCCGCAACCGTCCTCGCCGTGGCCGCCGACCGCCCCGAGGGACGCGCCTTCAAGACCCGCTCGACGGCCGTCGCGCAGAACGGCATGGTGGCTGCAGCCCACCCCCTCGCGGTGCAGATCGGGGTCGACGTGCTCAAGCGAGGCGGGAGCGCGGTCGACGCCGCGATCGCCGTGAACGCCGCGCTCGCGCTCATGGAGCCGGTCTCCTGCGGTCTCGGGGGGGACCTGTTCGCGCTGGTCTGGGACCCCGGCGCCGGCAAGCTGTTCGGCCTCAACGGTTCGGGCCGCGCACCCGCCGCATTGACACCCGACCGGGTCCCGCCGGCCACAGACGGCACGGTCCCGCTCCACACCCCCTACGCTTGGACCGTACCAGGCGCGGTGGATGCCTGGTTCGAGCTGCACCGGCGCTTCGGCCGGCTTCCGATGCGAGAGGTCCTGTCCCCCGCGATCGCGTACGCACGCGGGGGCGTGCCGGTACCCGAGGTGATCGCAGGCGCGTGGGCTCGTGGGAGCCGGCTGTTCGCCGACAAGCCCGGGTTCGCCGAGGTCTTCCTGCCGGGAGGCAAGACCCCGGCCACGGGGGAGCTCTTCGCCAACCCCGCGTTGGCAGCGACGCTCGACAAGCTCGCAGAAGGCGGTCGCGACGCCTTCTACGCCGGCGAGATCGCCTCGGCGATCGTCGCCTACTCCAACCAGCATGGGGGCTTCTTCTCCCTGGCCGATTTCGCGGCTCACTCCAGCGAGTGGGTCGAGCCGATCCGGACGACCTACAGGGGCCACGACGTCTGGGAGCTTCCGCCCAACGGGCAGGGACTGGCCGCTCTCGAGATGCTGAACATCCTCGAGAGGTTCGACCTCCGATCGATGGGGAGGGACAGCGCCGACTTCTGGCACGTCATGGTCGAGGCCAAGAAGCTGGCATTCGCCGATCGTGCCCGGTACTTCGCCGACCCGGCCTTCGTGTCGACACCCGTCGAACGCCTTCTGGACCGCGTCTATGCCGAGCGCCAGGCCGCGCGGATCGACATGCGCCGCGCCGCTCTCGAGGTCGAGCCGGGCCACCCGGGCCTGCGTGACGGCGACACGACCTTCCTGGTCACCGCCGACTCACGCGGCATGATGGTCGCGCTCATCCAGTCCAACTACACCGGGTTCGGATCCGGCTACGTCATCCCGTCCCTCGGGTTCGGCATCCAGAACCGCGGTGCCCTGTTCGCGCTGCAGGCCGGTCACCCCAACGTCCTGGCGCCGGGGAAGCGCCCGTTCCACACCATCATCCCGGCATTTCTCGGCAGGAACGGCCGGCCTCTCATGGCGTTCGGGGTCATGGGCGGCGACATGCAGCCGCAGGGACATGCCCAGATCGTCTGCAACCTCGTCGACTTCGGAATGGACCTGCAGGAGGCCGGAGACGCGCCGCGCTTCTACCACACCGGCTCGTCCGAACCGACCGGGACCGCGATGACGGACGGCGGCGTACTTCACCTAGAGAGCGGCGTTCCGATGGAGGTGCGGCGCGAGCTCCTGCGCCGGGGCCACCGCCTGGTCGAAACCACGGGCACCGCCTTCGGCGGCTACCAGGCGATCTGGCGTGACCCCGCGACCGGCGTGTACTTCGGGGCCACGGAGTCCCGCAAGGACGGCATCGCGCTGGGATACTGACCGCCCACCCGACCAGGCCTGCCCTTCCAGCCTCCCGCCCAGGGGTGCACACCCGCCCGCCCCTCCAGGGTTGCCTCCCAACCACCCGCCCAGGGTTGAAGAACTGCTAGGTTGCGGATTCGCCCAGATTCTGCTTCAACCCTTCAACCCTTCAACCCTTCAACCCTTCAACCCTGCGTCAGGCGGCGGCAACCCGGGAGAACCAACACTCGCGAAGCAGGCGCTTGACCCGTTGTGCGACCGGTGCGAGGCCCTCGGCGGCCGGAACGACATCCGGCTGAAGTCCCGCACTCAGTGCGGCGACGCCCGCCTCCTCCGTGCCGCCGTCGTCGACGACCACCGCGCGGGTGGCTGGATTCGCCGTCAGGTAGCGGGAGATCTTCGAGAAGAAGGCCTCGTCGGCATGACTGGAGATCGACACCAGGATCACGTCCGGTGCGGCTGCCGGCGGCTCGTCGCCGTATGACTCCAGGCTCGCCCACTCGTCGTGGAAGAGGAAGCGCAGGTACGGGTGGTCGGCCGCCAGGCGGGGCCGCGAAACCGCGGCCCTCACGACGGTTTCGATCGTCTGCCGATCGGGGTCGAAGACGTAGTCCACACCCGCCGCCAGCGCGTCCTGCTTCTCGGTGAGGAAGGCACCCTCGTAGAGGATCCGGCCGGCGAAGCCGTTGCGCCGCAAACGGGTCACGGCCTCGATCCGGTCGTCGTGGCCGGAGATCGGCCCGCGCAGGATCACCGCCACGTCGAAGGCGCCCTGGCAGGCGCGCTCGGCCGCCTCCAGCCCGAGTGCCTTGCTCTCCATGTGCAGCTCCGGTACCCGCTCGCGAATCAGCCTCTCGGCCTCGGAGCGCTCCGCGAGGTCGCCGATCAGGATCACCTTGCCGGGCACCTCACCCCTCCTGCGCGATGAAACGGTCGTACTCCTTCTCGAGGAGGTCGAAGTGGCGGCCCTCCTCCTTCGCGAGGAACTCGAACATCTTCTTCACGCCGGGATCGTGGACCACACCGGCACAGCGCAGATAAAACTCCCGCGCCTTGCGCTCCCGCTCCATAGCGAGCTTCACGGCCTCGTCGGGCCTGGTGTCCTCGTTGACGCCGAACTGGTCGGGTTTCATGAGACCTCCTCCCCGTCCGTAGTGTATCAACTCCTCACAGCAGGTTGCGCCGCCGTGCCGCGGCCCGCAGCTCGTCCCGGAAGTCCGGGTGGGCGATCGCGATGAGCTCCTGGGCGCGGTCGCGAAGGCACTTGCCGAAGAGCGACGCGACGCCGTGCTCGGTGACGACGTAGTGAACGTCGGCTCGGGTCGTGACGACACCCGAGCCCTCGGTCAGCGAGTCGACGATCCGTGAGATGGTCCCGTCCTTGGCTGTCGACGGCAACGCGATCACCGGCTTCCCGCCCTTGGAGTGGGCCGCGCCACGGATGAAGTCGACCTGACCGCCGAAGCCCGAGTAGATCGATCGCCCGATCGAGTCGGCGCACACCTGCCCGGTGATATCGACTGCGATCGCCGAGTTGATCGCGACCATCTTGTCGTTCTGCGCCACGACGAACGGGTCGTTGACGTAGTCCGAGGGGTGGAACTCGCAGAACGGGTTGTTGTCGAGGAAGTCGAACGTCTTGCGCGACCCGAGCACGAAAGTCGCGACGATCTTGCCGCGGTGCAGGGTCTTGGCCTCGTTGGTGATCACTCCGCTCTCGAACAGCTCGACCATGCCGTCGGAGAACATCTCGGTGTGGATGCCGAGATGCCGCCTCGCCTTGAGAAAGAGCAAGACCGCGTCCGGAATCTCGCCGATTCCCATCTGCAGCGTCGAGCCGTCCTCGATGAGCTCGGCGATGTGCGCCCCGATCGCGCGCGACACGTCGCCGATCTCGGTGGCCTGCGGGAGCTCCAGAATCGGCCGGTCGACCTCGACCACGTGCGTCAGTTTGGACACGTGGATGAACGCGTCCCCAAGCGCCCGCGGCATCTGCTTGTTCACCATCGCGATCACCGTGTGTGCGCGCTCGGCCGCGGGCTTGGTGCACTCGATGCCGACCCCGAACGAGCAGAAGCCGTGCTCGTCGGGAGGGGAGATGTGAATGAGCGCGACGTCCACCGGCAGGATCCCCTCGGAGATCAGGCGGGGGATCATGTGTAGGTGGACCGGGACGAAGTCGGCCCGGCCCGCGTTGACCGCCTCGCGCACGTTGTGGCCGGTGAAGAGCGCCCGGTGGCGGAACGACTTCTGGTACTCCGGTGCGACGTAGTCGGCCCGTCCGAAGGTGAGGATGTGGATCACCTCGACGTTCTCGAGCTCCGGCGCCCGCTGGACCATGGCGCGGATCAACTCCTCGGGGTTGTTGCACCCGCCGTGGATCCACACATGGTCGCCCGACTTGATGGCCTTGACGGCCTCTTCCGCCGACGTGACCCGCTTCCGATAGAGATCGACCCAGTGCACGGCCTACCCCCTCACCCTTCCGGCGCAGGGCGGCGTCCGGAACTCGACGTCGAACGTGCGGGCCAGCGACTCCTTGCAGCACACGCCGCGGTAGAGGTAGGCGCCGCTACACAGCCCGACGTTCTCGGCGAACGCGCGGTCGAAGCCCCTCTCGACGATGTCGAGGAGGCTGGGGAGCAGCGCGTTCGTCAGCGACACCGTGGCCGACCTGGCCGCCGCTGAGGGCAGGTTGGGGACGCAGAAGTGGACGATGCCGTCGACTTCGTAGGTCGGCGCCGGAAACGAGGTCGGCCGGGAGGTCTCGCAACAGCCGCCCATGTCGATGGACAGGTCCATGATCACGCTGCGCGGTCGCATCAGCTTGAGCATCGCCCTGGTGATGAGGAGCGGCGCACGCTCCCCCCGCACCGCCGCAGCGAGCAGGACGAGGTCGGCGAAGCCGAGCGTCTTCTCGATGTTCGGCCGGGTCGCGAGCATCGTCGGCACCGGTCGGTCGAGGTGGTTGAGGGCGTAGCGCAGGTGCTCCACGGAGCGGTCGAGAAGGACCACGTGGGCGCCGTTGCCGAGGGCGGCCTGGGCCGCCGAGCGGCCGAGCACTCCGGCGCCGATGATCACCAGCGTGGCCGGCGTCACCCCGGGGGCTCCGGAGAGGAGGATCCCCTTGCCGCCGAACTCATTGAGCAGCAGGCCCGAGCCGATGGTGAGGGCGAGCCTGCCGGCAATCTCCGACATGCACACGCGGACCGGCGCCGCGCCCTCCTCGTTCTCGATCACCTCGAGGCCGATGGCGGTGACCTCCTGCTCCTGCAGGGCGCGGAAGTCCTCCGGACGGGCCGCCGGCAGCGCCCAGTTGGCGACGACGATCTGGCCGGGCCGCAGCACCTCGATGCTCTTCTCCCCGGGAGGCTGGATGCACACCACGAGCTCGCCGCGCGCGAAGATCTCCTCGCGGCTGTACGCCGTGGTCGCACCTGCCTTCTCGAAATCGGAGTCGGAGTAGCCGGCCTCCACCCCTGCCCCACGCTCCACCCACACCCGGGCACCCTGCTGCAAGAGCGCCTTGACGCCGGAGGGCGTCAGTGCGACGCGGTGCTCGTGCGCGCCCTTCTCCTTGGGAATTCCGATGTCCATCGCTCTCCCCTCCGTTTGTGAATTCTACGCACAAGCCTGCCACGGCGGCAAGCGAACCGTCACTGGGCCATACTTCTCAGGAATGCGCCGGCTCGGCCCGATCCCCGTCCTCCTGGGCGTGCTCTTGGCGGTCATCGCCGCCCGGACCGGACACGTCCTGTGGTCGGCGGCCCTGGCCGCCGACGCCCTTCCCCAGTGGGACGGGGCGAAGTACGGCGTATCCGGCGTGCGGATCGCCGACGCGATCCGCCGCCTGGACCCGCTCGCCGCCGTCGCCGAGATCGACCGTCACGAGCTATGGCCGCCGCTGTTCGCCCTCCTCGAGGCTCCCGTCTTCATCGCGGCAGGCGACGAGTACCGCACCCCGCTCGTGCTCACGATCCTCGCCGCCGTCGCAGTCGTGTTGGCCGCCTGGTGGGCAGGACGACAGTTCGATCCGGACACCGGGGACCTCGCCGGAGTACTGGCCGCAGTCGCGCTGGCCGCGAGTCCGATGCAGCACCTTTTCGGGGCGCTCGTGATGCTCGAGGCGCCCGGGGCACTGCTCCTGATTCTCGCGCTCGGGTCCTACGCGCGATGGCGGCGGACGGGTCGTCCTTCCCATGCACGGTCGGCGTGGATCGCCACCTTGGCGCTCTTCTTCCTCAAGTACAACTACGGCATCTCGTGGCTACTCGCCCTCGGGCTCTGCGAGAGCTGGCACGCCGCCGGATCGTTCGCCGGTGTCCGGACGTGGTTCGCGGCCCGCTTCGAGAGGCTGCGTCGGCGCGGTGCCCGGCCGTGGCTGCTCGCCACCGCGGCCACCGGCCTCCTCGCCCTGGTGGCTTTCGGGAGCCGCTCGTTCGACGTCGGTGGGGTGACGCGCCGAGACATCCCGCTGGGCTGGCCGATCTGGGCGCTCTACGCCGCCGTCGTCGTGCGCTTCGCGGCAACACCCAGGAAGAGCCTGGCGAGGCTGCGTACGTGGCTCGGCGGGATGGACGAGGCGCACCGGGGGCTCGCGCTCTGGGTCGGTGCCCCGATTGCGCTGTGGATGCTCGTGCCCCGCCACACCGTCGGGTTCTTCACCGCCCTCGAAAACCGTTCGGACGGGCCGCCCCTGCTCTCTCTCGACAGCCTGACCTTCTATCCCCGGGCCTTCGTCGACGGGTACGCGTGGGCACCGTGGCTGGGAGCCGCCGCGCTGGCGCTGGCGGCGCTGCGGATCTGCACGCTCGTTCGCGCCCGGCCTGCCGTTCGTCCACTCCTGGTCGCGCTGGCCGTCGGACTGGCCGCCGCGCTCGCCCACCCCTACAAGGAGCCCCGGTTCCTGTTCACCGTCGCGCCGCTTCTCTGGCTCGCCGCGGCCGATGCGGCGACCACGGGTGCGAGGTGGCTGGCGCCCGGCCGCGTCGCCCGGCCCGCCGGGGTGATCCTGGCCGTCCTGCTTGCGGGCGGCATGTCGCTGCTGACGCCGCCAGTCGACGTCCCCCGCCTTCGGAACGGCCTGGCCGAGCACGGTGTCCCCCGTTCGGTCCGACCGGTCCTCGACGCCGTGGACGCCGGCACCGCGACGCCGGGCGGCACGGTCGTGATCGGCGCCTGGAACGGCCTCAGTCCTGCCCTCCTCGAGTGGCACGGGCGGCTGCGCTCGGCTGGCCCCGGGGACCCGGCCGTGGCGAGGCAGCCGCGACGGCTGGTCCGCCCCGCCGAGGCTTCCCGGCTCGCGGAGCGGGCGCAGGAGTCCGGGGTGCACCGGATCCTCGTCCTCGACCTCGTGGCCGGCGGCGATGCGTGGCGACCGGCCTGGGAGACGGAGACGAGCTGGCTCGGTTCTGCGCGGACCGCGCTCGCCCATCACCCGCGATGGTCCGAGGTGTCGTCCATCGCCTTCCCCGAGTCGGGCTACTCCCTGCGGGTCTACCGCTCCACCCCCGACTGACCAGTCGGTCCCGATCCGGGACCCGGGACCCGGCACCCGTGACTTTCCTATCCCCGCGGCATGGGCAGTAGCGCGCCGCCCGACACCGGCAGGTCGACACCGGTCAAGTGGCACTGCCGGTCGTCGGCCAGGAAGAGAACGGCCGATGCGCAGTCCTCGGGCTCCGCAATCCGGCGAAGCGGGACGCTGGCAACGATCCGCTCGAGGCGGCCGGGCTCGGAGAACGCGGGGTCTGACATCGGCGTCCGGACCCAGCCCGGGGACACCAGGTTGACGCGGACTCCCGGCGCCAGCTCCTGGGCCAGCGACTGCACCAACCCCCAAAGCGCGGCCTTCGAGCCGGCGTAGTGACTGTGGCCCGGCTCGCCGCGCTCGCCGGCCGTCGAACCGACGAAGATCAGCGAGCCCTTCCGCATCGTCCGCACCGCCTCTCGCGACAGGTAGTAGGCGGAGAACGCGTTGGTGCGGAACATCGTCTCCAACGTCTGCCGGTCGAGCGATCCGATCGCGCCGTCGTTCCAGATGCCCGCGGAGTGCACGAGCACATCGACGGGTCCGGCTGCCCGCATCAGCGCTACGCAGCCGTCCTCCTCCGAAAGGTCCGCGCCGACCCCGCGGACACGATCGTCGCCGAACTCGCGGGCCAGCGCCTCGACGGCCGATCCGCCGGTGCGATAGTGCGCCACCACCTCGTCGCCCGCGGCCAGGAACGCCCGCGCACACGCCAGCCCGATCCCGCTCGAGGCACCGGTCACCACGACTCGCCGCATGAAGCTCCTCCAAGTCGGCGCGACGTCCCATGTCTCCTGCCGACCGCGGGACGGTACCAGACTCCCGGCAGGGTCGACAGGGGAGCCGGGTGGACCGCTCAGCCCGGGTGGGTCAGGGAAAAGTCACTGACCGTCCCTGCCGCAGGCAGCGCGTCCCCGTAGATGGCCAGCGCCTGGAGCGCCTTCAGGGTCACCCACCGCGACGCCTGTCCGAGCGGTTCTCCGAACGGTGTCCGGCGCTGCTGTCGCCACGTTCCGAGTCGGTCCTGAGCCCGCAACACGACCCCGAGCGAGCGCAGGATGACTGCGTCGACCGGCCAGTGCAGCCGCGCCATCGCGGCCACCGCGTCGAGCAGGTCCGCCTGGGCCAGGTTGGGATGGGAGAACGCCAGCCAGCCTCGCGGGCTCGGTCCATCGAGCAGGAGCTGGCGGTCGAGCAGCCACGACGCGGCGCGTTGGAGCAGTCCCTGGAGAGGCCGGCGTTCCTGGACCGGCGCCTCGCCACCGAGACGGAGCACGGCAACGGCCGCCACCGGACACGCCCCATCGGCATGATGGCGCAGGTCGGGACAGCTCCAGCCACCCTCCCGCTCACCGCGATCCGCGAGCCACGCGAGCGCCTCCCGCACCCGCGGGTGGTGGGTGTAGCCGAATCGCGACAGCGCCCAGCACAGCTCGGCCGTGAAACACGCGGACGCCATCTTGCCGCGCCCGACCGAGAAGCCCCCGGCGCGCGGTTGCAGTTGCTCGAGCAAGGTGTCGACACCACGGGCTGCGCGCGGGTCGTCCGGATCGGCGCCCAGCGCCGCGGCCGCCATGAGGTGCCAGACCGAACCGGTCCAGTGCACACCGTAGGACGACGGCGAACCCCAGAAGCCGAGTGCGTCCTGGCCGGCGAGCACCTGAGCCGCGGCGCCTTTCGACCGCGCCTGCTCGCGAGCGCGGAGCACCGCCGGGGCGTCGTGGGGCCGGTCGAGAACCGTGACCAGAGTGCGCCAGACGACGCCGGGTTCGGCGTCGTCGAGCAGGAAGGCGCTGGGATCACCGCTGAGGTGGCGCCACCAGAGCGCCTCGCTCAAGCGCTCCGCCTCCGCTTCGCCATCGTCGCGTTGATCTGCTGGACGGCGCCGGTGATCCTGGTCATCTTGCGGTTGCGCGCCTGGACCCCGGGGAGGTCCTCGAGGTTCACGGGCTCGGCCCGGAGGTCGCGAAGGATCTTCTCCAGCTCGAACTGGAGCTGGATCATCTCGGCGTCGGTCACCCGCTTGAGCTGGACCGCCGTGACCAGCGTGTAACCGTCCGCGATCTGGTTGGCCATGGCCGGAGCGGACCCACCCATGTAAGGACTCATCCCGACCTCCCCGTGCTGTTCGGTCGCCAGCTCTACGACGACCATGCTAGCCGATGGCGGTCCGCGCCGTCGAGGACACCTGGACGGCTCTCCCCGGTTCCGGACCTCATGCCGGTTCGTCGCGGTCGCGTCGCGCCACTACGACCATCGGCCCCGATCGCTCCAGCGGGGTCGTGAGGCACACCTCGGTCGCCGAACGGATGAAGCCCGCGACCCGGTGGATGCGCCCGACCAGGAGGTCCTGGAGGTGCGCCGTGTCGCGCGCCCGAACCTTGACCGCCAGGTCGTACTCGCCAGTCACCACGTGGACCTCTTCGACCTCCGGGATCGCCCGGAGGTCGGCTACGGTCCGCTCGACCTGTTCGGCCAGCCCTGTCCGCAGGTGGATGAGCGCCGTCACCGTGTAACCGAGTACGCTGGCATTCAGGCGCACGGAGAAGCCCTGGACGACCCCGGAACGGCGCAGCTTGGCGAGGCGCTCGTGGACCGTCGCGGGGGCCACCGACGCGCGGCGGGCGATCTCGGAAAGCGGCATGCGTCCGTTCTCCTGGAGTGCCGCCAGAATGGTGAGATCAACCTGGTCGAGCTTCATCTTGTTATTGTATTCCTCGGGGGGTGCGATCCGGGGCATCGCTGCGGAAGGGTCACTGCCACCCTGCGTGTGCGCTCGGGACGAACCACACCCGGCTCACCGCCACTCCCAGCTCGCGCATGTCGCCACCGCCAGGGGAGAACGTCGTGGTCGACAGCTCCAGGGTGGCCCTGCCGGCGCGAGCCTGGGCAGCCGGGACGGGCACGACCAGGGTCGTCGGCTCGGTCCCGACGTCGCCGGATGTCCTCGCCCCACCCAGTCGGATCTCGACGTGCGCCTGGCGCGGCGCCGGCGCAGACAGATCGAGTCCCACCAAGCCCAGTCCCACCGGCAGCTCGAACCGGGCCTCGGCCGAGGTCCAGGCCGCCGGCCGCGGCGGATCGCCGAGCAGCTCGGCGCCATAGGTCCCTTCGCCAGTTGCAACGGCCGCCAGGAGTGAGTCCGGCTCGGGGAAGAACGCGTACGGCGGTGGTGCGTAGGGCGGCGCCTCGACCGATACGCGGAAGACCCGGACCGCGAGCGGGCGGAGGTCTCCGTGAAGGCGAACCTCCCGGTCGATCTCCAACTCGACCGGCACCAGCAGGTTGAGCAGGCTTCGCTCCGGGAGCTCGGGGATCGGCACGGTGATGAGCTGCCGGCCGACTGCGAGTCGGCGGCGCGACACCTCGAGACCGCCGACCCTCGCCACCAGGTTCACCTCCCCCAGCGACGGATGGACTTCCGCAGCCAGCGTGACCGAGCCACTCCCCTGCACCGGCGGCAACAGCAGCAGCGACCTGGGCTCGAGCCACATGAACCGCCTCGTCCCATCCCGTTCCTGTATCGAGCCGCCCCGCCAGGCGAGGACCGGGTTGCGCACCAGGCGGACGGACAGGAAGCGCTCCTGGGACAGCATCCGGACCCGCTCCGACGGACACCGGAAGGTGTGCACCTGCGACACCGTGCTCGGCAGGTCGCGCTCGCCCTTCTCGGTCAGGAACCACACCGGCCGCCCACCCAGTCCGAGCCCCCACCTCGCGGTTTCCGTCACCCGGATGGTGCGGGTCTGCAGCCAGCGGAGCCTCACGGCGAGGTTCCGGAACGCAAAGAGGCTGTCGTCGAAGACCAGCAGGGCGCCGGCCTCGTACCCCTCGGCGGCGACCTGTCGGAGCGCCCCGATGGCCGGGTTCGGGTTGACGTGGATGTGGACCAGGGCGGGATAGACCCAGACGCCGCCGGCCGCAGCAGCCACGACCGCCGCCAGGGCCCGCACCCTGGCATGCAGGATGGCGCCGAGCCCCGCGACGGCCGGCACGGCCAGCAGCATCCAGGCCAGCACCCAGTAGCGCGGGAACGCCCTCCCGTGGACGAGCAGCAGCATGAGGGCCAGTGACGCTCCGGCGAGGGTGGCAGGCCACCACCGCCACGCCACGGAGCGACGAAGCACGATCCATCCAATCGCGGCGAGCGCCGCAAAGAGAACGGCCGTCCAGACTCCACCTAGCCCCCGCGTGAACCCAAGCCCGGAGAGGGCCCAGCTCTCCAGGCCGAGCATGCCGAAGTGCTCGCGGGCATGCGTCGTGGTGGCCTCCCAGTACAACCGGACGCCACCGGCCTCGAGCAGCGCCGGCACGGCGACGATCGCCACCAAGGCGGCGGCGGCCACCGCACCACGGGCCAGGAGACCCGGGTCGCTCCGCACAGCCCAGGCCGCGAGCAGCGCGACGAGCACGAAGAGAGGTGCCAGCGGGGGCCGAACCAGGGCTGCCGCCGTCAGCACGACGAGGCCAGCCACGTAACCGCGACGGCCGAGTCGGGTCCAGATGGCCAGCGCGACGATGGTGAGCGCGGCGGAGGGCGTCTCGGAGAACCCCCGCCCCGCGTGATACCAGACCCCGGGGATGAAGGCGGCCAGCAGGGCCCCGGCGCGCGCCGTCGCCCGGCCCGCCAGTTCTTCCCAGAGGCCGACCAGTGCCCAGCAACCCAGCACCGACAGCACGGCGCTCGCGACCTGCAAGGCCACCAGCGGGTCCGTCACTCCGAGCGACCGGACCAGGCGGCCCAGGAAGATCCAGAGTGGAAAGCCAGGGGGAAGCGGGGTGTGGTTTGCGGGGTCGAAATCCACCACGCCGCAGGCCAGGAGCGCCTCGTCCTGTTCCCAGGGTCCGTTCGACAGCAGGAGCAGCCGCGAGGCGAGAAGACCGAAGACGACCGCGGCGGACGCCGCGTGCTGGCCGACCTGGCCGGGCAGGTCGACCAGCGGCCAGGGGAAAACCCTGCGAAGGTCGACGAGAAAGGCCCGTCCGCGGCGGAACACGGCCCGAGTCTAGCACTCGCCGCGCGCGGGCCGGGGGCCAGCGGACACCGGGTGATATGCTTCGCGGCCGTGACACGAGTTCGAGTCTCCTTCGAGAAGGTGGGCAAGCGGTTCGACACCCGGACCGTGCTGGCGCAGCTCTCCGGCGCCGTCGAGCCCGGACGCGTGCTGGTCGTGGCCGGGCCGAACGGTTCCGGCAAGTCGACTCTCCTCAACATCCTCGCCGGCGTGATCCGGCCGTCCCGCGGGGAGGTGCGCTATCGCCAGAACGAGGAGGATATTCCACGCGCGCGCTGGTTCGCCCATCTCGGAGTTGCCGCGCCCGACATGGCGGTGTACGACGAGCTGACTGCCGTCGAGAACCTCATGTTCTTCGCGCGCCTGCGCGGCCTGGAGGCGCGCCCGGACTCGATCGGAGCGCTTCTCGAGGAGCTCGGCCTGGGAGCACGCGAGCACGGCCGTCACGTCGGCACCTACTCGTCGGGGATGAAGCAACGGGTCAAGCTGGCACAGGCGGTGATCCACGAACCCGCCGTCCTCCTGCTGGACGAGCCGTCGTCGAACCTCGACACTGCCGGCCACGACGCCGTGGCCCGGCTGGTCGACCGCTTCCGCTCCCGCGCGGCAGTGGCGGTCGCCACCAACGACCCGCGGGAGATGGCCTGGAGCGATGCGCGCATCGAGCTTGCTCTCTGAGTCGCTGGCCGTGCTGGGCAAAGAGCTCACCTCGGAGCTGCGCAGCCGGGTGGCGCTCAACGCCGTCGGCCTGTTTGCCCTCACGACCTTGATCGCGGTGGCCTACCAGATCGGACCCTACAAGATCGAGGAGGCCGATCGGCCGCACCTGCTGTCGGCCCTGCTGTGGATCATCCTGTTCTTCGGCGCGACTTCCGGCCTGGCCAGGGTCTTCGTCAAGGAGGAGGACGCCCGCACTGCGAAGACCTTGCGACTGGCCGCGCGGCCGCTGGCGGTCTTCTTCGGCAAGCTGGGGTTCAACCTGATCCTCCTCCTCGGGCTCGAGAGCCTGGTCGTGCCGCTCTACTGCGCCCTGATGAGCTACACCGTCGAGGGCGTCGCCGGTCTCGTCCTCGTGATGGCGTGCGGCGCCGTCGCGATGGCCGCCTCGTCGACCATGGTGGCCGCGATCATCGCGCGGGCGTCCGGTTCAGGCACGCTGTTCGCAATCCTCACGGTTCCGCTGGCCCTTCCCCTGCTCGTGGTGCTGATCCAAGGGACTAAGGCGGCGGCGACCAGCGCGGCGCTGGCAGCCGTCATCCCGGCCCTGCGTGCTATCGTGTCGCTCGCCGGCGTCACCCTGGTGGCTGCCGTCTATCTCTTTCCGGTGGTGTGGCATGACTGAACGAAAAAGGTTCCCGTGGTGGCCTTGGGCGCTGTTCGCCTGGATGGCCGTCGTGATCTGGGCGGCGTTCTTCTACGCCCCCGCGGCCAAGGGCTTCAAAGGTGAATCGGCCCGGATCGTCTTCTTCCACGTCCCGCAGGCCTGGGTCGCGGTGCTGGCGTTCTGCGTCAACCTCGTCGCCTCCCTCCGCTACCTTCGGCGGCGCGATCTGGTCGACGACGCCAGAGCCGCGGCGGCGGCCCGCCTGGGACTCGTCTTCTCGATCCTCGCGACCGTCACCGGCTCGCTGTTCGCCAAGGTGATGTGGGGGTCGTTCTGGAATTGGGATCCCCGCGAGGTGTCGATCGCCATCCTCCTCCTGGTCTATGCGGCGTACTTCGCGTTGCGGGAGGCGATTCCCGACGACGAGCGGCGGGCCTCGCTGTCGTCCTCCTATGCCGTGCTGGCGTTCGTGACGATGCCGTTCCTGGTCTTCGTGGTCCCGCGGATCTACTGGTCGCTCCATCCCGACACGCTGATCAACTCCCGTGGCAGCATCGACATGGAGTCGCGGATGTTCCAGGTCCTGATGGGAGCGTTAGCGGGATTTACTGGCCTGTTCTTCTGGTTGTACACTCTGGATGTGCGGCTGGCGAAGGTTGGCCTGAGGCGCCGGCAGCGTGAGGAGTCGTAGGCGATGCCTGGACCCGAGAGTCTCGTGTGGGTTGCTGCGGTCACCGTGGTGATCTGGATCGGTGTGTTCTGCTACTGCCTCGCCTTGGACAAACGCGTTCGCCGCCTCGAGGAGGGTGAATGAACCGCAGGACCGTGTGGACCGTCTGCGGCGTGGTTGTGATTGTCGGGTTCGTCGCGTTCGGCGCCGGCGCCTTCAAGTCCAACCTGACGCCGTACGTGAGCTTCTCGCAGGCCCGGTCGACCAGCGACGCCGTGCAGGTGGCCGGCGCGCTCGTCCAGGGCTCGGACCACTACGACGAGGGCACCCAGAGCCTGCAGTTCGTCCTCCAGGACGACAAGGGCGACAAGCTGGCGATCGCCTACAAGGGCTTGAAGCCGGGCAACTTCAACGAGGCGATCCAGGTCGTGGCCATCGGCCGCTTCGACAAGGGACGGCTCGAGGCCGAGAAGCTGCTCGTCAAGTGCCCGTCGAAGTACCAGGGAATCGAGGAAAAGGCTTACAGTTCCAAGGCCTCATGAGCCGGCCGGCCTGACGGCCGGTCGTTGTCACGTTTGGGGGGGATATGTTCTGGCCAGGTGTGGTCGCTCTCTGGGGCGCCGTGATTGCCCTTATCGGTTCGACGTTCTTCTACTTCCAGAGTCTCCGCGGTCGCGAGGGAGCGCGGTCATGGGCCCGCCAGTTCTACGCCTTGGCCACCTTTGCCGTCGTCCTCGCCAGCGGGGTACTGCTCTTCCTCATCCTTCGGCACGACTTCCGCCTGCACTACGTCTACTCCTACTCCGACCTGTCGCTGCCGACGTCGTACCTGATCTCCACCTTCTGGGCGGGACAGGAGGGGAGTTTCCTCCTCTGGCTTCTCTGCGGCATGCTCGTCGGGCTCCCGCTCATCCGCTACGCGCGGCATTACGAGGACCGGACGCTGCTGGTCTACAACCTCGCCCAGCTCTCCCTGCTCCTGATCCTCGTCCGCCAGTCGCCGTTCCGTTTCCTCGCCGATCTGCCGCCGGGCCAGGTGCCCTTCGACGGGCAGGGGCTCAACCCCCTGCTCCAGAACCCGTGGATGACCATCCATCCGCCGATCATGTTCGTGGGCTATGCGGCCACGGCCGTGCCCTTCGCCTTCGCCGTTGCGGCGCTCTGGGGACGGCAGTACGACGAATGGGTGAAGGCATCGTTGCCTTGGGCTCTGCTTACCGTCGTGACGCTGGGCTGCGCCATCCTCCTGGGCGGGTACTGGGCGTACGTGACCCTCGGCTGGGGAGGCTACTGGGGCTGGGACCCTGTGGAGAACTCATCGCTCATCCCATGGTTGGCCTCTGCTGCCCTGGTGCACGGGATGTTGCTGCAACGAGCCCGGGGCCGCTTCCGAAAGCTCAACTTCACGCTCGCGATCCTCGCCTATGTCCTGGTCGTCTATGCGACGTTCCTGACCCGGTCCGGTGTGCTCGCCGACTTCTCGGTCCACTCGTTCGTCGACCTCGGCATCACCGGCTGGCTGGTCGCCAACCTCGTCGTCTTCCTGGTCATCGGCTTCGGCGCGCTGATGTGGCGGTTCCGTGAAATCCCCACCCAACCGGGCGACGAGCCCTTCTTGTCACGCACGGTCTTCTTCGTGCTGGCCATTTCCGCCCTCCTCGGCACTGCCGCGATGATCCTCCTGGGGACCTCCGCGCCGCTGATCACGCGCTTGGCCACCAAGCCCTCCCAGGTCGGGCCGGCCTTCTACAACAAGGTGACGCTGCCGATCGGCATCCTCCTGGCGATGCTGCTCAGTCTCGTCCCGTACCTGCAGTGGCGAGGTGCCAGCGCGGAGTTCCGCAAGCGCGTGACGGTCGCGGGCTTGTTGGCGATCGTCTCCACCGCTGTCGGCGTCGCATTCGGCGCCTCTGGAGTGCTGTACGTGCTGTTCCTCTTCGTCTCCCTGTTCGCGTTTTTCTCCAACCTGTTGAAGACCATCGACGAGTTCAGGAAGAAGCGCATCAAGGTGGCCGGCGGCTATCTCGCCCACGTGGGTCTCGGCCTGATGCTGGCCGGGATCATCACGTCGAGCGCCTTCAACCGGACCGAGAAGGTCGTGCTCCCGCTCGGAGAGGGCAAGCAGGTCATGGGCTACACCCTGACGTTCAAGGGCGTCGACAAGCCGACCCCGACTGCCAGGGACGCGATGATGGTCGAGGTCCGCGATGCGGGCGGCAAGGCCTACGTCGCGAGACCGCTGATGTTCCGCAACGAGAAGTCCAACCAACTCGTGGCGAACCCCGACGTCCGCGTCCGCCTGACCCACGACGTCTATGTGTCGCCCATCGAGTTCGACCCGGGGCGGCCGGCCGAGGGGAACACCATCGAGCTGGCCAAGGGCGGCACTGCGCAGGTCGGGCCGGTCGCGGTCACCTTCCAGGCGTTCGACATGAGCGGCTCGCATGCCGGCGGCGATGGCCTCACCATCGGCGCCAGGCTGCTGATCCGTCAGGCCTCGGTGAGCAACGAGATCAAGCCGATGATCTCCTCGACGCCCCAAGGGTTCGCCGGCGAGCCAGTGGCGATCCCTGGCCTGCCCGACGCGACGGTCACGCTGGTCGGAGTCAACGCAAGTCCGCCCGGACAGATCAGGCTGCAGTTCAGCGGCGTGGGTGGTGGCGTCGCCACGCGAGCCTCGTTGCACCCGGGCGAGACGCTCACCTACCGCGGCGTCACTCTCACATTCGCCGACTTCGACCTCTCCGACTTCGACCCGCAATCCGGCAGGATCAACATCGGGGCGTCCTTCAAGGTCGGCGGCGGTCAGGGCGGGGAGATCACCCCGATCTACCGCAGCGGTCAGGGTGGCGAAGAGCATGTGGATGCCGCGATCCCCGGTCTCGAAGGGGTCATGCTCCGGCTCGGCCGGATGAACGCCGAAGAGAAGGCGGTCGAGGTGCTCGTTCTCGACCCCCACTCCGGCGGAGACTCCGGCGAACCGGCGAGGTTTTCGGTGGACTTCTCGGTGAAGCCGATGATCGGCCTGCTCTGGACCGGCCTCGTCGTCCTCCTGATCGGCGGAACGATGGCCGTGCTGCGACGGGGTGAGGAGTTCTCGTCTGCGGTGTCGGCCCAGGCCGCGCCTGCTGCGTGATCGCGATCCGGACGCCGGGGCGCCGGCGTCCGGGCCGGGACCTCGCTCCAGCGGGCCGACAGCTTCCCCGGTGGGGCGGCCCGGCCAGCTCTGACCGGAGCAGTCCGTCGCCACCTAGGAGGCCCGCGGTCGCCGCGCTATACTCGCGCTCGAACATGGCGACGTTTGTACTGCCTTTGTACCCGCTGGAAAGCCGGGTTTTGCTGCCCGGTGAGAGCGTGCAGGTGCCCCTGGCGAGCACGTGGGCACGCGCCATCATCCTGCAGTCCCGCGATTACGGCGATTCGGTGGTGGTCTCGCTCGTCGACGGCGAATCGGTGCACGAGATCGGCGTCACCGCCGTCGTGGCCGAACAGGCAGGCGATTCGGCGGCGTTGCGGGGGGTGTCCCGTTGCCGCCTCCTCACCCTGGTGCGCGAGGACCTCCCGTTGGTGCGGGCCGAGCGGTTCCCCGAGCCGCCGACCGGTGGCCGGGCCGTTCCACTGGCCCGGTTGCTGCGCGCCCGCTACCTGCGGCTGTGCGGCACCCTCTCGCGCCCCCCAGGCCTCGATCACGACCAGAAGGACCTCTCGAGCCTCACGTGGCGCGTGACGGCGACGCTCGGGCTCACACCCGACCAGCAGCAGGGGTTCCTCAATGTCCCCGACCCCATGACCCGTGGCCAGTTGCTCCTCCTCGCCGTTCGCGAGCTCGAGCGGCGCGAGCGGTTCCTCCGCCCGTGGGCCCACATGCGTTCAAACATGGCGTGGAACTGACCAGAGAGCGAAGATGGCCAAGATCGACCTCAATCCCGACGCCTACCGCCTTGCCGCCGAATGCCTCTTCCGGATCCGTCAGCTCGTTCGCGAGATGCTCAGGGCGGCGTACGGCGAAGCATGGGACCATGAGGGTATCCCCGAGGAACTCCTCGGTCACCTCACCAGCCGACGTGCCCGCGAGGCCAGCATCAACTGGCACCTGTCGGACAGCGCCGACCTCCTCGACTACACCGGGTTCGCCAACATCTACGACATCATCGCTGCCAACGAGTCGGCGCTCGAGCTCTTCTCGAGCCTGGCGCCCGATCCCAACGTGCTGCGCATTCGCTTCCTGGAGCTCGACACGATCCTCAACCGGATCGCTTATGTGCGGCCCGTTGCCGACACGGAGATCGGGTTCCTGGTGAGCTTCGACGAACGGATCAGGCGATTGGCGGTGGTGCCGGCCGGTCAGAGGCCGGCGATGGCAAAGCCGGCGGCGGCCAAGAGCGCGCAGAAGCGGGACCCGAAGGCGATTCCCGAGCCGGTCCCGATCGAATCGAAGTCACCTCCCGCGCCTCCGGCGAAGGAGAAGAGAGCCGACACCACCCCGGTCAGAGAAGCCTCCCCTCCTCCGGCCGCCGAAAGGCCGGCCGCGGCGCCGGTCCCGGCTCCGCAGAAGCCGGCGCCCGAGACGCAAGGCGACTCACACCTGGAGGAGGCGCTACTGGCCGGCCGGGATAACGTGGTCCTGGCGGCGCTCTACCGTGAGATCACCTCGCTGGCCGACGGCCTGTGGACCCAGGCGGCCCCGGCACTCGCCGTCACCTGGGAACGCGTTCGCGAGTCCGACTGGTACAACGACCGCTTCGCCAAGCTCGGTCTCAAGTCCGTGTCGGACTTCTACGGCCTCGTCGAGGAAGCCCGGGAACGACTGCTCGGCGGCACGTCGCGCAACGAGTTGCAGGAGTTTCTTAAGGAGCGCAACTTCGCCCAGGTGCTGCTGTCGCTTCGCGAGCTGTTCCGGCATCATCTCGCCGGCTAGCGGCCGCCTATTCCGGGGGCTTGCGGGCGATCAGCAGGAAGTCACGGGGTCCGGAGAGCCAGGCGTCGAGGCGCTCGGCGAGAGACCGGACCGGCTCGGGCTGGTGCGGATCCGCCAGTCTCTGCTCCGACGGGAATGGCCGCAGGCGGCGGATCTCGACGACCTGAAGGCCGACCGCTCGGGCCACGAAACCTATCGCATCAGGGTGCACGGGAACGCGGTGCGTCGGGTCGACCCAGAAGAGGTTCGCGCCCACTCGCAGCGACTCGGGGTTCGGGCACTCGATGAGCAGGAGGCCTCCTGGCCGCAGCGCCCTGGCGGCGAGGTCGACCAACACCATCCAGCCAGCCGACCCCAGGTGTTCGACGAGGTGCACTGCCGTGACGGCACCGAGGCTTTGCGGCGGCACGGCGCGGAGCTCGGCCAATGCCTCGGCCTGCTCCGCCGCGAGGCCGAGCCGACGACATGCCTGGACCATCGCGGCATCGCTGTCGACGCCGCGCGACTCGATCCCATGGTCGCGGAGGACCTCGAGCAGCTCCCCGCGACCGCACCCGAGATCCAGCACCGGACGAGAGTCCTGCAGCAGCGGCAGGTACTCGGCGACCCTGTCGCGGATCTCCGCGCGATCGCCACGGAAAGTGTCGGTGAAGGTCGCGAAGGCGCGACGCATCGCGGCTGGTAGCTCCGACTCGGCCTCGGCGCTCGTTTCGACATGGAGCGGCTCGCCGGCGATCACCCGATCCAGGAGTCCCGAGGAAGCTGTCAGCTCCTCGTGCAGCGCGCCGACCAAGGCATCGACGCGCCCCGAAAGCGCCGGCAACCGAGAGTCGCGGAGCTCCTCGGCCAGGGCCAGAACCGACTGGCTATCGACATGCAGGCGCTCGACGCTTCGCTCGAGCTGGGGAAGTCGTTCGTCACGAATAGCTTCCATCTCGCCCAGGGCTTCCGACAGACCTGCCTGAAGTGCGCCTAGATCGCCTTCGACCCGCCCCACGCGCTCGTCACGAAGGCCATCCAGGTTGGCCTGCACCTCAACCACCCTGGCCTGGAGCTCGGGAAACCGCTCGTCGCGCAAGCGCTCCGCCTCGCCCTGCACGGCTCTGAGCGAGGCGGAGATGTCCGCATCCTGACTGGCGAGTCGCTGCTCCGCGGTCGCGAAGTCGCGGCGCGCCTCGGCCAGCACCGCCCTCAGGTCCGAGACCTCCGCAGTGAACTGGTCTTGACGAGTATCGGAATGGACCCGCAGTCCCTCGAGTCGGGCTTCGACATGCCGCTGCAACTCGAGCCGGGCGCCCCCCTCGCTCTGGGCGTCACGTCCCAGGACGTCGATCGCCGCCTGGACGTTCTCGAGTCTGGTACGCAAGACGTCCAGGGCCTGGATCGACTCTCCCAGCCGCCTCAGCTCGGGACCGAGCAGCAGCCGTGCAAGTCCGCGATGCACCGCTGTCAGGACGCCGCCTGCTCCGCCCCGGCGGCGACGGCCTGCTGCAGGGTCACCCGGTTCGGCGCGAGCGGACTTGTCAGGCAAGGGCGGCTACGCCTGTGCCTCTTCGCCCTCCCGCTCGACGTGGAGGGTGATCGGGACGTGCACCTCGCGGTGGAGGTGAACCTCAGCCGTGAAGGTTCCGAGCCGCTTGACATGCTGCGGGAGGACGAGCTTGCGCCGATCAATCTCGATCCCCTTGGAGGCAAGCGCTTCGGCAACGTCGTGGGTCGTCACCGACCCGTAGAGGGCGTCGCCCTCGCCGGCGCGGCGGACGAAGGTCAGCTCCACCCCGGCGAGCCGGGAGGCCACCGCCTCGGCGTTCCCCTTCTCGCGGACCTGGACTGTCTCCCACTGGCGCTGCTCCTGCTTGAAGCGGGCCAGGTTCGACTTCGTCGCCTGGTACGCGAGGCCCTTGGGGATCAAGAAGTTCCGCCCGTAGCCCGGCTTGACCTCGCACAGGGTCCCGCGGTCGCCGAGGTTCTCCACGAATTCGTTGAGTATGACCTTCATGCCTGCTCTCCTCCGTCAGTCGCCCTTCCACGGCGCAAGGCAAAGAAGTTGTCGGCCAGACCGACCGCCGACAGCCCTAGCGCCACCGGTAGTTGCAGGGCGAACAAAGCAACCCCCAGACGGACCCAGCGGTTTCCCCCGAGTCGCCGCCCAAGGTAGTAGTGGATGATAGCCAGCCCGTCAATGAAATACAAGCCGAGGACCACCGCAAAGAGGTTGGACGCGAGCCACTTTGCCGCGCCTCCGGCGAGCGCCCAACCGAGACCACCGACGACGAATCCGACCGCGAGCCACTCCTCCGACCGATACTCGTCGAAGTTCTCCCCAGCCGCTCCGAGGCCCAGGAGCGGAAGCCGCGGGCGCACCCAGAATGCTGCGGCGGTCACGTAGAGCGCGACGAGCGCCGGAGTCAGGTACGCGACCGAGTGGAGTGCCCAGGCCCACGTGTCCTCGCTCCCGCTCCCGGTCGGCCTGAAAGCTCGCGTGAGCTCCTCTGCCTCGCGAGCACCTTCGGCCAGCAGCCCGAGCAGGGACCCGACCGGATCGGTCGGCCCGACCAGGCCGACGATGAAACCGGAAACGCCGACCAGCGCTGCCCCCGCGACTACCGCGGCCCAGCGGCCGGTGCTCCAGCCGGCGCGGATGCGGAGCTCGACCGAAAAGGCCGGCAGCGCGGCCACCAGCAAGTAACCGCAGGCCACCGCCAGGAGCCATGGCACGGGGTGCAGCAGCGCTGCGCCGAGCAAAGCGACGAGCACCCATCCCCAGGCGAGCACCGAGGGGCGGCCGCCGGACGCGTAGTGGAGCAGCGGAAGCGGAGCCAGCAGGGCCAGGAAGATCCCGGCGAACGGAAGGAGCGGCAGGGTCATGAAGATCGCGAAGGAAAACAGGCCTGCCACCCCAGGCCCGATGCGGCGCAGGGGTGGCAGCGGAGCCGGTGCGTCGAGGGGCGTCATCCGACGCGCCCGCTCAGTCCCCCACGAATGGGAGCAACGCCATCAACCGCGCCCGCTTCACGGCGCGGGTCAGCTTGCGCTGGTAGATCGGGTCGGTGCCCGACACGCGACGCGGCAGGATCTTGCCCGATACCGGCACGTATTGGCGGAGCAGGTCGATATCCTTGTAGTCGATGTACTCGATGCCCTCGGTGGTGAACTTGCAGACCTTCTTCCGCTTGACGTAGTACTTCTTCTTCGGCATCTCAGGCCTCCTGTTCCGCGGCAGGCGCCTTCTCGGCGGCCTTCCTGGCCGATTCGGCCTTCTTCTCGGCCCGCTTGCGGTCGAACTTCTTCTTCCGCCGCATCTCGACGTCGAGGTTGAGGGTGAGGAAGCGCAGCACCGGATCGGACAGTCGCAACCGGTACTCGAGCGGCTTGATCACCGTTCCGGGCGCGTCGAACTGCCAGAACATGTAGTAACCCTCGCGCTTGTGACGGATCTCATAGGCCAGCATACGCTTGCCCCAGACATCCTCCTTGACGAAGGTGGCGCCGCCTCCAGTCAGGAGGCCCTTCAGCTCGCCGATGAACGCCTCGCGCTCCTCGGCATCGAGGTCCGTGGTCAGGACAAGACCCAGCTCGTACAGTGGCATGCACTCTCCTTTCGGCCTTCGGCCCCCACAGCGAGGTGGGAGCAAGGATCGCCGCTGGTGCGGCGGGATGAGGATTCTAGCGCAACCGGGAACAAACGCAAGGGTCTACGGTTGCTGGTCCGGAATCCGGTTGAAGTGCGTCGCCGCTCTGGCCAGGCCGGCGTGCAACGCCATCTCGACGCACGCCGCGGCGCGCAGCACCATGTCGCCGGCCTCGACAGCCTCGTCCGTGCCAAACTCGGCGAGAACGTAGTCGGCCAGGTCCCGCCACGGCTCGGCGCCGCACACCCCGAGCCGGAGCCGGGGGAAGGCCTCGCCGATCGCCTCGGTGATCGAGCGCAGGCCGTTGTGGGTCCCCGCCCCGCCCCGCTCGCGCACCCGCAACTGTCCGAGCGGCAACTCGACGTCATCGACGATCACGAGGCACTCCGGCGGGGTCAGGCCGGTGCCCCGGCACAGCCGTGCCACCGCATCGCCCGACAGGTTCATGAAGGTCTGCGGCTTGACCAGGAGGGTCGGCCGGCTGCCCGACCGTTGGCCCACCAGCGCGTGGTAACGGCGCTCCCACGAAACGACGCGCCACCGGCGGGCCAGCTCGTCGACCACCCGAAAGCCCACGTTGTGGCGCGACTTCTCGTACTCGGTGCCCGGATTCCCCAGGCCTATGACTGCCGAGATTGCCATTGCCGACGCTACTCGGCTTCCTCCTCGACGGCCTTGCCGCGGCGGATCACCTCGGGCTCGGCGGCTTCGGCGGCAGCGGCGGCAGCGGCCTCGGCCGCGGCCTCCTCCTCGGTCGCCTTGGCGCCGTGAGCCTCGACAGTCACGATCATCCGGTGCCCGTCGTCGAGCAGTCGAACGCCGTCGGGCAACGTGAGGTCGGCAGCGGTAATGTGCTCGGCCAGCCCGAGGTTGGTGACGTCGACGTGGATCGAGGTCGGGATCGACTCCGCAGCGCACTCGATGTGCAGCCGGCGCCCGACCCAGTCGAGGAACCCGCCGACCTTCACGCCGGCCGCCTCGCCGTCGAGAACCACGGGGACCTCGACCTTCACGAGCTGGCCCTTCATGACGCGGATGAAGTCGAGGTGGATGAACTGCTGGCTGCGTGGGTTGATCTGCACCTCGCGCAACATCGCGCTCCGCTCCTGCTTTGTCCCCTTCATCTTGAGCAGGAACACGGTGTTGCGACCGTGCTCGCCGCGCAGCAGTTCGGTGACGGCATGGCGGTTGATCACAACCGGCACGGACTCCTTGCCTCCGCCGTAAACCACCGCAGGGATCAGCCCCTGCTGCCGCAACTTGCGATTTGCACCCTTGCCAGCGGAGCTGCGCCGCTCCACCTCGATGACGAGCTCTTCCATGGACCTGACCTCCTCGAGTCCCCCCGAGCGCACCGCACGCGAGGGCCGTGAATCCTAGCACACCGCAGCTCAGACAAACAAGCTCGATACCGACTTGGCCTCGTGGATGCGGAGGATGGCCTCGCCCAGCAGCTCCGCCACCGAAAGCTGGCGGATCTTCGCGCAGGCTTTGGCGCGCTCGCTGCGCGGAATCGTGTCGGTGACGAAGACCTCCTCGATGACGGACGCCTCGATGCGGTCGATCGAGGGCCCGGAGAGCACCGCGTGGACACCCGCCGCGTAGACGTGGGCAGCGCCCCGCTCCGCCAGGACCTCGGCGGTCTTCACAAGGGTGCCCGCGGTGTCGATGATGTCGTCGACGACCACGCAGACTTTCCCCTCGACATCCCCGATGACGTTCATGATCTCGGCCTGGTTGGCCGCCGGGCGACGCTTGTCGACGATCGCCAGGCTGGCCTCGAGGCGCTTGGCGAACGCTCGGGCGCGCTCCACACCCCCGGCATCCGGCGAAACCACCACGAGCTCGCCCTTCTGGAGCTCCCGGATCTTGTCGATGAGCACCGGAGCCGCGAAGAGGTGGTCGACAGGGATGTTGAAGAACCCCTGGATCTGCGCGGCATGCAGGTCCATCGTGAGAATCCGCATGGCGCCGGCGGAGGTCAGCAGGTCACAGACGAGCTTGGCCGTGATCGGGACCCTGGGCTTGTCCTTCCTGTCCTGCCTGGCATAGCCGAAGTACGGGATCACCGCGGTGATCCGGTTGGCGGACGATCGCCGGCAGGCATCGAGCAGGATGAGGAGCTCCATCAGGCTGTCGTTGACCGGCGGACACGTCGGCTGGACGACGAAGACGTCGCCGCCACGGACGTTCTCCTCGATCTGGCATGAGCTCTCGCCGTCGGAGAAGCTGTAGAGCCGCACCCGACCCTGCGGGATCTGCAGGTAGTCGCAGATCCGTTCCGTGAGCTTCGGGTGCGCTCGTCCGGAGAAGATCACCAACGGAAGCTGTTCGTGCATTCGCGCCTCGCCGTTGGCTGGGGCGGCAGGGCTCGAACCTGCAATTGCGGGATCCAAAGTCCCGTGGCTTACCAGTTTGCCGACGCCCCAGTCGCGCGGGAGTCTACCCCGCTCCCCGGAGCCTGTCTACGCCGCGCTACTCGTCGTCTCCGTCCTCCTCGGTCCAGTACCTCTCGCCGAGGAACTTGCCGGCCATCTGCTGGGACCGCGTCTGGCCGTTGCCGCCGTCGGCGGGGCCACCGCGCTCCTTCGCGACTCGCTGGTACTCGCCCAGAATGACCTCGTCGAGCTTGCGCCGGGTCTCGGTGTTGAGCGGATGCGCGATGTCGCGAAACGAGCCGTTGCGCAGGCGGCGCGACGGCATAGCCAGCGTGACTGTTCCCTCTTTCCCCTCGAGAACCCTGATGTCGCCAACCAGAAAGCAGCCGTCCAGGATGACCTGGGCGAAGGCCTTGACCTTGCCCCCCTTGTTCAGGTTGATCCGAACCTCGGTAATTTCCATCGAATGTCCTCCCCCGACGGTCGAACGCGCGAGGCCTCCCGGGTGAGCAGCGGCGCGATCACGGGTGCATGCGAAGCCAGAGCGGCGGACGCCCGCTCCGCTGCAGTCCGGTCGCTGTACAGGCCGAACACCGTTCCACCGCTTCCCGAGAGGAGTGCCAGGAGCGGGAGCGTTCCCCGAATTGCGGCGAGACGCCTCGCGACTCCTGGCCATTGCGCCAACACCGTCGTCTCCAGATCGTTGCGGCAGGCATGAAACGGCGCCTCGCCGCCTCTCTCAATCCACTGATATACCTCAGATTGGGGCCGCTCGTCCACTGGCCCGGCGCGTAGGGCGCGATAGACCGCGGCCGTCGAGACGGCCTCTTTGCCCGGCAGCAGGACGACCCACCAGGCTGGCAGGTCCGGCAGCGGGACGAGCTCCGTCCCCCTCCCGGTCCCCCAGGCGGAGCCGCCGATCAGGAAGAAGGGAACATCGGCGCCGATCCCGCTTCCCAGCTCGAGCAGGGTCGCAATGTCGAGATCGAGGTCCCATAGGGCCGACAACCCCAACAGGGTCGCCGCGGCGTCTGCCGAACCCCCTCCCATCCCGCCTGCGATTGGGATTCCCTTCTTCAGGTGGATCCGCGCACCTCGAGCTCGTCCCGATCCTTCCGTGAGCACCTTGGCCGCGCGAACGACAAGGTTCTCGTCCCCAGTCGGCACGACGCCGGAAGGCTCCACCGACAGTTCGAGTACACCAGCCGGAGCCACCGCGAACTTCAGCTCGTCCCACACGCCGACCGCCGCGAACAGCGTGCGCAGCTCGTGATAGCCGTCGGGACGCCGGCCGAGAACCTCGAGGTGGAGGTTCACCTTCCCCGGACAACGGACCACAAACCCGTCCCGCCCGCTCACGGGACCTCGCTGCACTGCGTCGCCGACAGCCACGCGGGGGGCTCGGGTTCGGCCGCCGATCGCCACTCGACAAGGACCAGCGACGCCCGCTCGCCCTCTGCGGTGATTGCGATCCGGCCGGGCACGCGGCCGTGATGCTCCGCCAGCGAGGCCTGCAGGAATGCGGCCTGGCCCTTCTTCCCGACCTCCACCGAGACCACCAGCGGCGGAGAGCCGACGACCCTCCACCGCGTCAGCGAGAGGCCCGGGACGTCCAGGACCAGCCATCCCGGCGCGGCCGGGTCGGCCTCGGCGGCCTCGGCGACCCCGCCGGACAGCGCGACGTTCACGGCCTCGACGTCCAACGGCAGCCACCGGCCGTCCGCGAGCGGCACACCGCGGGCCGAGATCGGCGTCACGCACCGCCCTTGGTTGCGCGTGAACCAGCCGTCGTCGGCGGTCAGCCATGCGTCGGCCACGACGCCGGCAGGCGGTGCCGCGACCGTCAGCCGGAGCGTGCCGACACCGGACCTGACCGTCGCCAGGAGGTTGTGCTGTCCACAGCACTCCAGCCGGTAGAGGGCGGCAAACGACGGCCGTGGCGCTTTGAGCTCTTCCCATCCCTGCGGGAGGTTCGCCGCCGCCGGCGTCACGTGACGGCACGCCACGACCGCCAGGGAAACGAGCGCGAGGAGAAGAAGGTCCCTACCTGGCGGGCGCGCCGGCGAGCTTGCCAAGCTTCTCCTCGATCCGTTCCTTCTGCCCGGGTTCATCCGGCTCGTTCGCGACGGCGCGTCGATAGGCCTGTTCCGCCCTTGACCGGTCCCCTCGCGCGGCGAAGAGGTCGCCGAGGTGCTCGTGAACGGTCGCATCGTACGGCTCGAGACGCGCCGCTTCCGTCAGGTGCTTCTCGGCCAGGTCGAGGTTCCCGAGGCGGAAGTGGACCCAACCGAGCGAATCGAGGTATGCGCCGGACGTCGGATCGAGCTTGACGGCCTTCTGGATCAAGCCGAGCGCCTCCTCGAGGTTGACGCCCTTGTCGGCGAACATGTACCCCAGGTAATTGAGAGAGGTCGGATTGTCCGGATGGCCCTCGATAAGACGCCGGAACACCGGGACCGCCTCGTCCCACGAGCCCATCCTCTCGAGCGACGCAGCGAGGATGAACTCGACGTCGGGCGCGTCCTTCAGGCGGTCTAGCGCCGCCCGGGCTGACGCCGCGGATTCCCGATACCGCTTTCGCCTCTCGAGCGCGCCGAGGCCGGCGGTGACGTCATCCTCATCCCCTGCCAGCAACGGGTCGAGCGCCGCGCGTGCGCCGGCCTCGTCGCCCACGGCCAGCTTGAGTTCGGTGGTGAAGCCGGCCAGCATGCGTGAACTGGCCGGATCGCTGGCGACCTTGACCCTCGCGAGGAAGTCCAGCCCCTCCTGAAAAGCCTCGCGCTGCCGGAAGTACTCGATCCACAAGGCCAACGAGCGGCGGCTCAGCGGGACGCCGGTCAGGCGGTCGAGCCACGGTCTCGCGGCGTCCAGCTTGCGGTCGATCAGCTCGACGGTCGCCCGCTCCTGCGCCACCTCGACGCGGGCCGGGTCGGCCGCAGCCGGCTCGTCGGCAAGCTGGCGCCAGACCCCGTCGATCAGCGAGCGCGCCTCGTCGAGACGCCGCAGATCCACCAGGAGACGCGCGAGACCCATCGCCGCGTCGGCGTCGGCGGGACTCGCCGCGAGTGCCCGGCGGTAGAGCTGCTCGGCCGCCTCCGGGCGTCCGTCCCTGCTCTCGAGCATCGCCTTGACCAGCAGCGCATCGCGGAAGTCTGGGTCGCGCGACAGCACGTCGTCGAGTACTTCCCCCGCCTTTGCGCGGTCGTCGGCCCGCACCAGGAGCGTCGCCCACCGGGTGAGCCCGGCCAACGTCTTGCCCTCCGTCTCGAGAAAACCTCCGAGCACGTCGGCCGCTTCGCGGTACTTCTCGGCGGCGCTCAGCGTCTCGACCAGCTCGAGGGTCGCGCGCTGTCTCCCTTCCGGCCGCGCGGCTGCCGCCCGGAACTGCTCGGCTGCCTCGTCGAGCTTGCCCATCTGCCTCAGGGCTTGGCCGGCCAGGAGCTGCAGCCGCACATCATCGGGTCTCTCCTCGAGGAGAGGTTGGAGCGCCTGCGCGGCAGCCTCGCCACGGCCGAGTCGCAGCAGCGACTGCACCAGCGTCAGACGGACCGCCCCACCCTGGCTGGATGCGTCGAGCGCCGCCTCGAGATGGCCGACTGCGCGGGCGAGCTGCTCGGGGTTGTCCGCCGTCTGGGCGAGCAGGATGCCGATCGTCGCGTGACCGGTCGTGCTCGGCCGCTCGACCCTGGCGAACTGAGCCAAGGCCTGTTCGACCTGGCCGGACTCGGCGAGTGCGATGCCGTACTCCTCGGCAAGCTCCTGATCGGTCGGCGCCAGCTCCACCGCACGCCCGTAGAGCTGCAGGGCCTCGCCCAGCTCGTCGGCCTCGAGCCGGACGCGGGCCTGGGCGACCAACGCCCAGGGGTCGGCACCTCGGCTAGCGCCATCATTTGCAGACAGGACCGAACGGTCTGCCGAGGCACATCCGGCCAGGAGAATCAAGGGCGCGAGAGCCCGAAGAACACGCCTCACACTCACCTCCGCGCACGATTGTACCGGACCGGCCGGCGTCGTTGGCGCCTTCAGGACAACACCGGGAGGTGCCATCGGCTTCCTGAGACTCGAATGCACGTCTCGCCCCATCCGCCCTCACCATCGGTATACTCTCACCCGTGACGACCAATACGTTGTTCTCGCACCGCACATTCGACGACTTCGAGCTGCCCGAACCCGTGCGCCGCGGCGTCGCCGACGCCGGCTTCGCTCAGTGCACTCTCGTACAGGCGGAGGTCCTGCCGCTCACCCTGGCGGACCGCGACGCGGCGGTTCAGGCGCAGACCGGGACCGGCAAGACGGCGGCCTACCTCCTGACCATCTTCGCCCGCCTGCTCCGCACCCCGTCCCGGCACCCGGGGGAACCGCGCGCGCTCATCATTGCGCCCACGCGGGAGCTCGTGGTCCAGGTCACACAGGATGCCGAGCACCTCGGCGTTCACACGGGCCTCGTCGTGGAGGCGGTGTTCGGCGGTATGGACTGGCGTGCTCAGCGCGACCAACTGGGTCGCGGCGTCGACGTCGTCGTGGCGACGCCGGGCCGTCTTCTCGACTACCTCAGGGAGGACGCCGTCACGCTGCGCTCCGTCGAGGTGCTGGTCGTCGATGAGGCGGATCGACTTTTCGACATGGGCTTCGTGGACGACCTGCGAGCCATCCTCCGCCGGCTGCCGGCCGTGGGCAAGCGCCAGACGCTCTTCTTCACCGCCACCCTGTCGTCCCGCGTCATGGGCCTGGGTTGGCGCGAGATGGACAGCCCGGCCGAGGTCGTCGTCAACCCCGAGGAGCTGACCCCCGACCGGCTCGAGCAGACCCTCTACCACGTGGGTGCACGCGAGAAGTTCTCTTTGCTCCTCGGCCTCCTGAGCCGCGAGGGTTACGACCGCACGATGATCTTCGTCAACACCCGCGAGGAGACCCGCCGGCTTTCCGAGAGACTGGAGCGGCACGGCTACCAGGCACGTTCGCTGTCGGGCTCGATGATCCAGCGCCGACGTTTGAAGGTGTTGGACGAGTTCAAGGCCGGGGAGCTCCCAATCCTCGTCGCCACCGACGTTGCGTCCCGCGGCCTGCACATCGAGGGTGTCACTCACGTGATCAACTACGACCTCCCGCTCGACCCGGAAGACTACGTCCACCGGGTCGGCCGAACTGCCCGTGTCGGCGCCAAGGGCAAGGCAATCTCCCTGGCGTGCGAGAACTTCGTCTACTCGCTTCCGGCCATCGAGAAGTTCCTCGGCGTGACCATCCCGGTGGCGTGGGCGGACGACTCGATGTTCCTCCGGGTCAAGCCGCGGCCGAGGACGGGCGGCGGCGCACCGCTCCCGTCGCGCCACTCCCGCGAATCGACGCCACCTCAGATCGCAGCCGCTCCGCAGCCCGAGGCTGCCGTCGAGGAACCGAAGAAGCGCCGGCGGCGCAGACGGCGGCGGCGCACGACGCCGGTCGAGGGTGCGCCCGCTGCTCCTGGGCCCGACGCGGCCGGTTGACTCAGGGTCGCGCCGACCGGTGCTCCGTCATTCGCTCCAGGCCGGCACGGCGCTGCGAGCCCGGCCCGGAAGCACCGCGACGCCCGAAGCGCCGGGGATCGCCACCTCGAATCGTCGCTTCGGCCCGAGTCGATTGAGGATCAGGAGACCCTCGACCGTGACGACCAGGGCATCGCTTCCCGCCATGCCGATCGCCAGGGGCTGGACCGACATCGGCGTTCGACGGTGCTCCCGCAGCCCGGTCTTTCCCTTCGGGTCGACCCGCACCTCCACCAGTTCCGGCCCCCTTGCGCCCTCGACGGCGGCGAGCAGTCCCCGATACTCCCCGGTCACGCCCAGTGCGAGTACGGTGCTGCCAACCACTAGGTTGGCGACGGGCCGCGACAGTCCTGGTGCGACGAGCGCCAGGCTGCCGTCGACGAGACCACCGACGAACCAGTCGCCGGCGGGCGAAACCGCCACGGCCCGGGCGACGGCCGGCAACTCGACCCGGCCCACTCCGCCGGACGGACCAGTGATCAAGACCACGAGCGAAGGCGAGCCTGCCTCGTCGGGGATTACCACGACCACCCGGCCGTCGGCGGAGACCGCGGCCCGGCGGGCTCCGGTCAACCTGGGAACCTCCGCCTTCGCGATGGTCAGTCGCTCCGGGTAGGTCAACGTCGCGACCGCTCCTGGCAGCACCACGTGCATGCGGTCCATCTCGTCGAAGAACAGCGGGAAGTACCGCCCCGGCCAACGCCTCGGTTCACCCGTGAGCGAAACGAGCGCGGTGGCGTCGACGTCCGCGAGCGGGACGATCGCCCGGGAGTCGGGCGCCGCGAAGACGGCGATGCCTGAGGCGCCGAGCTCGACACGTCCGACCGCACGCCCGACCGACGTATCCACGAAGACCACCTCGGTCCCGGCCAGAACCGCAGAGACTGCCGCCGCCACCACCCACGTGACCATGGTGCAGTCTAACCCGCGATTACACTGAAGTCGTGTCGAGAGCACTGGCTCACATGCTCAAGGCGTATGCGCTCGAGGTGCTCGGGTTCGACCTCGCCGGGATCGCTGCGGCAACTCCGCTGGAAAGCACCACACGGCTTCGGGAGTGGGTCGGCCACGGCTTTCACGCCGGCATGGGCTACATGGCGGAGACCCTCGAAGTGCGAGGCGACCCGAGCCGGTTCCTGCCGGGAGCCCGAAGCGTCGTCTGCGTCGCCATGAGCTACCACGACGCTCCGGAAGAGCCGGAGCTCGCGCCTCGCGGCGATCGCGTCGTCGTAGCCCGTTACGCACGGCGTTCCGACTACCACAAGGTGATCAAGCGGCGGCTGGTGCGCCTTGGACGCTTCCTGCGGACTCTGGTTCCGGCCGTGACGTGGCGCATCGGGGTGGACGAGCACCCACTCCTGGAGCGCGACCTGGCCGAACGGGCAGGGCTCGGCTGGATCGGCAAGAACACCTGCCTCATCAACAGAAGGCTCGGCAGCGAGCTGCTCCTCGGCGAGCTGGTCACGGACCTCACGCTTCCTCCGGACCCGGCGGAAGGCGACCACTGTGGGTCCTGCACGTCCTGCCTGGACGCCTGCCCCACCCGGGCCCTCCCCATTCCGAGGCTGCTGGACGCCCGACGGTGCATTTCCTACCTCACGATCGAGCACCGCAGCGAGCTCGGCGAGGACCTGCACCGACCGGTGGGAGCTCACCTGTTCGGATGTGACATCTGCCAGGCGGTCTGTCCGTGGAATGTCCGCGCCCGGTGCCGGGCCGCCGACCCGTTGCGTCCCCGCCCACATCTCGGCGCGCTGCGCCTGGACACGCTCGACAGGCTCGAGATCGCGAGCTGGGATTCCCTGGTGGCGGGAACGCCGCTCAGACGCCTCTCGTTCGCCCGGTTCAGGCGGAACCTGGGCATCGTCGCCGACAATCTCCGGCAGAAAGACGAGGCTTGAGGAGGAACGATGACCGAGCACTGGCTCGTCGTCTCGACGACCGACGAGGTCGGCGACCGCGGGAAGGTCTTCACCTACCCGGATGGGCCGTTCGAGGAGAGCGGGATCCTCGTTCGCGTGGGCGGGACGATCGTGGCGTGGAAGAACCTCTGCCGGCACCTCGCGGTACGACTCGATCGGGACCTACCGGGCTCGGTCATGGACCGGGAAGGTCGGCATCTCGTCTGCGGGCAACACGGAGCGGTGTTCCGGGCCGTGGACGGCCTCTGCATTGAGGGCCCTTGCTCCGGCTCGCACCTCAAGCGCCTGCAGGTGCGAGTGGACGACGGCCGGATCCTGCTCGACCTGTCCGCCCTCGGGGGCCTCCATGCCGCGACGCTGCCAGCAGGCACCGCTTGACTTCCCCCGTGGAAGCGCGTATAAGCCGCGCCTCAGAGGGGCCGATACGGCTTCTCGAGGAGGTGCACGCCCGGCGCACCGAAACCAAGCGGAGTCGAAGACCAGGGCTCCCACCGCGCTCCGGGCAGCCGGTGATCTCCCTGGAGTGAAGCCTTGCACGAATCAGCCTACAAGCGTAGAATCTACTTCCGGCATGGAAAGATGCCGGCCTCTGTCAAGGAGGAAAGGAGAGCTGAGATGCGGAAGAATCAGGTGTTAGTCGGTGTAGTGTTGCTTGTTGTCGCCTTCCTGGCCGTTGGCTGCGCGAAGCCCCCGCAGCCCGACATCGACGCTGCCAAGGCAGCCCTCGCTGCTGTTGAGCAGGCCGAGGCCGCCAAGTACGCGCCGGACGCCCTCGACCGGGTCAACCAGGCGATGAACGCCGTGAACGCCGAGCTGCAGGCGCAGGAAGCCAAGTTCGCGCTGTTCCGCTCCTACACCAAGACCAAGCAGCTTATCGCCGACACCATGAAGGCCGCCGACGAGGCCAAGCTGGCCGCCGCCGATGGCAAGGAAAAGGCGAAGAACGAGGCGCAGGCTGCGATCGATGGCGTCAAGGCTGCCATCGATGGCGCGAAGAACCTCGTTGCCGAGCTGGAGAAGTGCCGCCGCAAGCCCAAGGACTTCAAGAAGGACATGGAAGACATGAAGGGCAAGGTCGACGGCTTCAACGTGACCGATCTCGAGGGAATGTTCGCTCGCGAGGACTACCTCGGCGCGAAGGCTCAGGCCGACTCCCTCAAGGGTCAGATCGACATGGTCGTGGCTGACATGCAGGCAGCCAAGACCAAGATCAAGTGCTGACAACGCAGTACCTGCTCTCGGAAAGGCCGGCGGCGACTTCTCGCCGCCGGCCTTTGCTTTTCGCCCTGGTCGCTGCCCTGACGCTGGCGACATGCGGTACGCGGCCTGCCCCCAACGTGGACCCCACGCGACGCATCGCATGGAAGGCGGTCAAGGTCGTCCGGCCCTCGGCACCACAAAAGGCGAAGTACATCCAGAGGCTGATTGCCGATGCCGAGGTCGCGACTGCCGCCGAAGTCCATGCACCCTGGTGGAGGGCAAACGACGGCCGCACCGAGGCAGCCTGGCTGCGGGTCGCCCGCGCCGCGGCCCAGGCGACCCGAACGGTCCGAGCCCAGCAGATTCAGGCCCGCGAGCGCTACCACGGCCAGCTCGTCGCCTCCAAGGAGGAGCTCGCCCGCGCCCGCGCCGAGCTGCGCGAGGCCGGCATGGGCCGTCGGGAGTCGGCTGCAATTACCCGGGCCCTCGTCGGGCTGTCGACCGCCGAGAAGCTGGCCGCCCAAGGCGACCACGCGCGTGCGTCGGACAAGCTCATCGCCGCTCGCCAGTCCCTCGGAGTCATCCACTCGAGCTGGACAGGGGTGCACGCACGATTCTCCGACAAGACCCTCCTGCGCACGTGGAAGCGCTGGGTCGACGACACGCTTCAGAGGTCGCGCGAACGGGGCGAAATCGCCATCATCGTCAACAAGCTCCAGCGCCGGCTGAACGTCTACTACCGCGGGCTCAAGCTGGCCTCGTTCCCGGCGGAACTGGGAGCCAACGGCCTGGCTCGCAAGGACCACGCGGGCGACCGGGCGACCCCCGAAGGGATGTACCGCGTCGTCGCCCTCAAGCAGGGCAAGGCTACGAAGTACTACAAGGCGCTCCTGATCAACTATCCTAACGACGAGGATCGGGCCCGCTATGCCCAGGGCAAGGCCCGCGGAGTGATTCCGTCACGCGCAGGAATCGGGAACCTCATCGAGATTCACGGGGACGGAGGACAGGGGCGGGACTGGACCGATGGCTGCATCGCACTCACCAACGACGACATGGATCGGGTCTTTGCCCGCGTCCACCAGGGCACGCCGGTGACCATCGTGGGGACCTATGAGCAGTGATGGCCACATCCTGCTGGTGCCGACGCCGCCTCCGCGACCTCCGCGGCCGTCGCGCTGGAAGCTCGTCCTCGCGATCCTGGTTGTCGTGCTGGCGTTGCTCGTCGCGGGTTCCACGCTGGTGGTGGCTCGGGTCGGGCGCCCGCTCGACTCCTCGCCTCTCGTCACCGCCGCTGCAGTCTCGGACGAATCCTTCGAGCCCGAGAAGCTCCGTCGCCGTGCCACGGTTGCCGCGGCTGCGCTCGACAAGGTGCGCCCACGCGGGACGATCATCGTCGTCGACACCTTCCGCAACAGACTCCGGCTCTACAAGGACGGCGAGTTGCTTCGGGTCGCGGTCTGCTCGACCGGCACAGGCCGGGTGCTGCGCGATCCCCGGACCGGCCGCCAGTGGGTGTTCGACACGCCGATGGGCGAGCGGCAGATCATCAACAAGCGCAAGAACCCTGTCTGGGCCAAGCCTGATTGGGCCTTCATCGAGGAGGGCTACCTGCCTCCCCCCCGAGACTCGGAGGAGCGGTTCGACGACGTCTCCCTCGGCGACTACGGCATCTACATGCCCGAGGGCTACATCATCCACGGGACACTCTTCAAGACACTCCTCGGCCGCCGGGTCACCCACGGCTGCGTGCGACTCGGCGACGAAGACTTGGAGTTCGTGTACAAGAATGTGCCGATCGGCTCTCGCGTCTACCTGTACTAGCCTGTTCCTGGCTGCCGCCGCGATGGCCGGGGACTCGCCTCCCGACCCTGCCCGGGTGGTCTCCCTCGAGCTCGAGGCGAGCCTCGTGAAGAAGCCGCAGGTCTACCTCGTGCTCGATCCTCCGCGCCGGGCCCTCGAGGTCCGGTCGCGCGGCCACGTCCTCGACGTCATCACGCTCGCCGGCATCGAGGTCGTGACCCAGCAGCCGCTGCTCGGTGCGGGCACGCCCCCGGTCGTGCCGGTCCCAGCGATCTGGACCGTCAAGTCAGGTCCCGGCGATACCGACCGCGAGATCATTGCGCCCGATTCGCTCCGCCCGATGCCCAAGGAAGGCGAGGAGGAGGAGGAGGCGTCCCCTACGCCGGCGCCGCCCGGACCGACGCCGACGGCCACTCCCGTGCCCGAGCCCCCGGCCTCGTATCGGGCGCAGCTCGACACCGGGTGGGACCTCTGGGTCTGCGAGGCTTTGCCTGCCAGCGGTTTCTGGCCACGGCTCACCGCCGCGGTCCGCGACGGCTGGGCTCGGCTGCGAGGCGGAGGCGAGGATCTACCTCCGGCCCTTGCGCTGGCGATGAGCTCGGACGACGCCAAGCGCATCCACCATCTGCTGCGCGTCGGGATGCCGATCCTGGTCGTCGCCGGAGCATCCTAGGCAATCGAACGCCCCTTCACGCGTCTCAAGAAAAGGGGCGGCCTCGCGGCCGCCCCGGTTGGTGGTTCTGCCGCAGCCGGATCACGCGCCCGCGGCCAGCGTCGCCTTGAGAAGGCGGTAGAACCTTTCCACCGTGTCGATCTTCACACGCTCGTCAGGTGAATGCGGCGACTCGATCTGCGGCCCCATCGAAACCATGTCCATGCCGGGGAACTTCTCGCCGATCAGGCCGCACTCGAGCCCCGCATGGATCGCCCGGACGTGCGGCTGGCTGCCGAACTCGCTCTCGAACACCGCGAGCGTCTTCTTGAGGATCGGAGATTCCGGGTTGGGCTTCCATCCGGGGTACCCGTCGTGGGTCTTGACCTCGGCGCCAGCGAGGCGGAACACCGCCGCGACCTGCTCGATGGTGGCACGCAACGAGGGCATCACGGATGAACGGCTCGCGGTCGTCACTCGGACCTCGTCCCCCTCACAGACCACCACCGCGAGGTTGTTCGAGGTCTCGACCAGGCCGGGTACCGCCCGGCTCATGGCGAGCACGCCGTGCGGACACGCCAGGAAGGCGCCGAGAATACGGTCGCGGTCCGACCGGCTCCACACCTGGCGGCTCGAGTCGTCGTCATCGACGGCGTCAAGCTCGACGCGGAGACCCGGATCGATCTCCCCGAACTCCTCCTTGAGGACCGTCGCGACGCTCCCAACCACCTGACGAAGCGCCTCCTCCTCTCCCTTCCGTACCCGTACGAGCGCGTCGGACTCGCGCGGAATCGCGTTGTGCTTGCTCCCGCCCGCGAAGGAGACCACCTCGAAGTCGACGCCGGCAGCGAGTGCGGCGTTCAGGGTACGGGCGAGGAACTTGAGGGCGTTCCCTCGGTTCTCGTGGATGTCGACACCCGAGTGACCGCCCCGGAGGCCGCGGACCGAGATGCGGACTGGCACGGTCGCCATGCTCGCCGGGGTCCGAGTCAGCGTGAACTTCGAGCTGGCATCCGCGCCCCCCGCGCACCCGATGTACAGGGCGGCGTCCTCCTCAGTGTCGAGGTTGATCATCGTCCGGCCCTGCAGCAGCCTGGAGTCAATTCCCATCGCTCCGGTCAGACCCGTCTCCTCGTCGATGGTGAAGAGGAGCTCGAGCGGCCCGTGCACAGAGTCGGGGTCCTCGCCGATCGCGAGTGCCGCCGCGACCCCGATTCCGTTGTCGGCGCCGAGCGTTGTGCCGGTGGCGTACACGTAGTCCCCGACGATCCGTACCTGGATCGGGTCGACCAGGAAATCGAACTCCACGTCGGAGTTCTTCTCCGGCACCATGTCGAGGTGCCCCTGTAGCACGACCGTCGGCACGTCCTGGTGGCCGGGTGTCGCAGGGACCCTGACGACGATGTTGCCTGCCCCATCGCGCTTGGTCTCCAGCCCGCGCGTCTTGGCCCAGTCGAGGATGTGGGCGGCGATGCGCTCCTCATGTTTGGAGGGTCGCGGGATCTGCCTGATGGCGTCGAAGTGCTGCCAGACCAGGCGGGGTTCGAGGTTGTCCAACGGGCTTGCCATTCTTGCCTCCAGTGTCGCCGCCGGGGCGTCATCCCCGAGGCGGGAGCATTCTACGTGAGAGTCGATTCCCGGTTCGCCGGCCCCCGTTCGGGTCTCCGGGGTGGCCTTCGGACGATGCGACGCCCCGGCCGCTCCGCGAACCGTGACGGTTCCCGCTCTAGCGCATCACCTCGAGCTCGCCTTCCTCCTCCATGTAGACGGAGTCGATGAAGCGAACCGTTCGCGTCGCCACCGACATGACGACGGATGACACGCGCACACCGTGCTTGAAGTAGCGGACGCCCTCGAGCAGGTCTCCCTTGGTCACCCCCGACGCCGCGAAGATAACGTCGTCGCCCGACGCCAGCTCCTCCGTCGAGTAGACGTGATCGTGATCCGAGATCCCGAGGTCTTCCAATCGCTTCTTGTGCCAGTCCTCCATTACCACGAGGCGCCCCTGGATCTCCCCGTTCAGGCAGCGTAGGGCGGCAGCCGTGATCACGCCCTCCGGAGCGCCGCCGATCCCCATGACGGCGTGGATATGGGTCCCGCGGATCGCCGCGGCGAGCCCGGCAGAAAGATCGCCGTCGCCGATCAGCTTGATCCGCGAGCCTGCCTCGCGGATCTCCTGGATCAGCTTCTCGTGCCGGGGCCGATCGAGGACGACGATGGTGAGATCCTCCATCCGCCTGTCGAAGGCCTTGGCGATCCGTCTGAGGTTGTTCTTCACCGGCGCATCGAGGTCGATGAAGCCGCGGGCCGTCGGTCCGACCACGATCTTCTGCATATAGACGTCGGGCGCGTGCAGGAGCCCGCCCTTCGTTCCCGCGGCGAGGACCGCGATCGCGTTGTTGGTGCCGGTGGCGCACAGGTTCGTACCCTCGAGCGGGTCGACGGCGATGTCGACCTCGTGCATCCCCGACGATCCGGCCTTGCCGCGCCCGACCTTTTCCCCGGTGTACAGCAACGGTGCCTTGTCCCGCTCGCCCTCGCCGATGACGATGGTGCCGTTGATGTCGAGCGTGTCCATCTCGGCGCGCATCGCTTCCACAGCGACCTTGTCCGCGTGCTTCCGATCGCCGTAGCCCATCGTGCGCGCGGCCGCAATGGCCGCCTTCTCGGTCACTCGGAGAAAGTCGGTCTCCAGATTCACATCCATCTCGACCTCCGGATGGTTCGATTTCACAGGAAATTGTAGCGAACCAGAGCTACGATCCTCGATACGGCTTGCCGAACACCCCGAGTACGGACGGTCGCCGGTCCGCCGCGCCTCACTTCGCCTTCTCTTCGGGGTGCACCGGCTTGCGGACTGTGGCGTAGCCAGCCTGATTGGTGAGCTGATCGCGCACACCGACGGAAATGCGGTACATGCCGGGCTCGAGCAGCAGGGTGGCCGAGATCGTGTACGTGCCGACCTTGGCCCGCTCGTACTCGGCCTCGGGGATGCGAAGTGCCGCCTCGGTCCGCTGCAGGTCGGACTGCCTGCCCTCGTCGTCACGGGCGGCGTAGTAGGCCATGACGTAGCCCACCAATTCCCTGCCGTCGGGGATGAGGGCGATCTTCTCGATGGGTACGCTGATCTCGACAGGCAGGAGCCATCGACCTGCAGAAGACGGCATTGGTTCCCCCGTCCGAATCTCGATGGCCAGCGGGTTGTCCTCCAGGTCGAAGCTCAGACCGGACATCACCCGGTCGCCAATGCGTGTCGCGAGACTCTTCTCGATGAATCTTTTCTGGTAGGTCAACCGGTAGTCGGGATGCCCCTTGACCTTCACCGAGACTACGTGCGATCGGTCCTGGCCGGAGGGGACGAGCCGATAACCCAGCGAGTAGTACGTTTGAAGGTCGTTGGCGATCTTCTCCAACCCCGAAGCCACGTCGTTGCTGTTGATGATGGCCATCCCCCCGGTTTGCTGTGCCATGTAGACGAGTGAGTCCTGGTAATTGGTCCGCGCGACCGAGGCTGCGAGTGTCGAACGGGCCACGCGATTCTCGGCCTCGGAGCCGAGCTCGGCCTCGAGCCCGCGGGCGTCGATGGTGTACAAGGTCACACTGGACGCATTGGCCGTGGTCACGAGGCTGCGGAACAGGTCGGTCGCGTCGAAATCCATGGTCTGCGAGATCACACCGGGGTCGGAGTACTTCTCCTGAATGCCGTAGAACAGCTCGAGACCGGGACGCATCGGCAGGCCGTCGGACACGTAGATCACCGACTTCTTCCCCGGGAGTCCGCTCATCATGCCGATGAGCTCCTTGATGCCACCGACGGTGAACATCAGGTTGTTACGCCCCTCGCGAGCGAAGGCGCGCGCGTCGCCCAGCGCCTGCTCCATGGACCCGCCCTTGTCGGCGTAGTTGTTGATCGCGTCCTCGATCTGTCGCCGGGACGAGTTCACCTCGGTCCTGCCACCGGTGTAGGTTCGCAGCAACCTCAGGGCCTCGACGCACTCTTCCGGGTCCGAGGTGAAGGGCTGTTGCACCTTCAGGCTTCGCTGGTACGAGACGATCATGGCCTTGTCGGGCGGCTTCAGGAACGAACGCAGGAAGTCGTTGGTCTTGTTGAGCACACGGTTCCGGTTGAAAGGCGTGATGTTCTCGTTGTCCACATAGACGGCGAGGAAGCGCGGCTCGCGAGGTGGCGGCTCGAAGGCCGGGGCCGGGGTCGGCTGCGCTGGCGCCGGGGTCGGCGTGGGACCGGCCGTCGCGTCCGGTGCCGCACTCGCTCGGGTAAAGAGATAGAAGTTTGTGAGGTCCTGCAACTTGCCATCCTGGAAGACCTCGAAGTCGTCCTTCGTCAGGCCGACGACCGGGCCGTTCCTGTCGGTCACTCCGACATCCACGTTGACGATGGTCACCTCGGCGACGTCCACGAAGCGGAGCCCGCCGATCTGCGAAGCCGGCGCCTCGGCGGCAGGTGGCTTCTCCGCAGGCTCACTGGCCACCGGGCTGGGCTGCGGGGTCTGAGCCGCCGCCAGGGCAGCGATCAGACAGGAAGAGACAGCGAGAACGTAGGGCGGTTGCACTGGAACCTCCGTCGATGTTGGAGTCTAGCAAAGCAGCGGGCGGCCAGGCGCCCGCCCGCTGCTCGTCCTTGGAACACGGCCCTCACAGCTTGAGGTCGGCGAGCACCGTCGACGTGCTGTGGGCCAGCACGTCATCGACGGCGATGCGAACCGAAGTCGCGCCGCCCTCCAACCTCAGGCTGAACCTGTACGCGTAGTAGCCTCTCGCCCGCGCCTCTTCGAGCTTGTCCGCCGGGAGCTCGATCGGCAGCTTCTGGTGGGTGAGCTCCGACTGGTTCCCGCTGGTGTCGACGCCGACCACGACGACCTGCACCTGCCCCCAGGCGATGTCGCCGCGGGGGATCATCACGAGGTGCGCGTAGGGGATGCGAAGCTCGGCCGCGACGGTGAACACCTTCATGCCCTGAGCGCCGAACTTGAAGTTGCTCTTAGGCTTGTCGAGAGCCAAGACCACTCCCAGGGGGTTGGCACTCTCACCGGTCAGCAGGGCCGCCCGCGACCGCTCGGCCTCGCGTTGCTCGAACGGTCGGTCCACGTAGCTGGTGCGGTGGGTCAGCTCGTAGTCCGGATGGCCGATCACCTCGACCTTGATTGCGTGACTCTTCCCGTCGCCGGCGTGGTCAGGCTGATAACCCAAAGAGTAGTAGGTGGCCGTGAGCCGCTCGACGTCGGCCAGGGCGGCCGACGAGTCGGTGGTGAAGATCGCTTCCCCACCCGTAAGCTCCGCCGCCTTGATCAGGTTGTCCTTACGGTCCGCCTCCCGCCAGAACGTTGCGTCCGCTACATCGTTGAAGTTGGCCGGCTGCCGGTTTCCCACATCGGAGGCTGTATCGAGGAGCTGGTTGCCCGAGGCATCGAGCGTGTAGACGGTGTACTCAAGCTCACTGGCCAGCATCGCAGCCCTGCCGAGCAGCCCGACGTTGCGATACTCGACGGGGGCGTCGAGATAGAAGTCGTAGTCGCGGTAGATCGGCACGTTCTGGGCCCGCGGGAAGCCGGGGGACACCAGGACGACCACCTTTCGCGCGTCGGTGGCCGAGAACCGCTGGACGGTGGCCGTGAACGCCGACTCGACCCGCGCGACCATGCGGCGCAACTCGTCCCAGTACTCGGCGTTCTGCCGGTGGCGGTACTCGTAGCTGGTCCACGTCTCGCGCCGGGGCATGTCGCTGACGTCGAGCGATGAGAGGTGCATCTGGCGCTGCAAGCCGGTGGCGGGAGTCCGCGAGACCTCCTTGAGAGCGCCGACGATCTTCTCGCGGCTCGAGGACGGCGCGGTGTGAACGCGCAGGGTGCCGTCGAACGAGACCACCCCGACGGTAAGGGCCGGCGGGACACCGGTCGCAAAGCGTTCGATGAGGCCCTCCACCAGTCGCCGCTTGTCCGGCTCGGTCATCAGGTAGAGGTCGAAGAAGATGATCACCTGTCGAGCCGCGGGCTGGCCGACGAGGGACGGGTCCCCTGCCGAGTCGACCTCTCCACCGTTGACGGAGAGGAAGTTGGTCAGCGCCTGCTCCTTCCCGTCCTCCACAACCCGGAAGTCGCCCCGGCCGAGTCCCTGGACAGGCACCCCGCTGGAGTCTCGGACCTGGACGTCCACTGTCACGTTGTTGACGTTGACCTGGCTGACGAAGCTCGGCGCCGGTGTCTGCTCCTGTGCCAGAGCCGTCACGGCAACCGTTAGCAACCCACCGATAGCAAGGAACCTGGAGTTCATGACTCGAACCCTCCGCCGCAGCAACAAAGCAATCATCGTGCCATCTCCCCGCTCGACGCCGAGATCTACCATTGCGACGGCTCTCAAATTCGCGCCATCTCCCGGGGACGACCTGTCCCCCACCTCGGACATGCACCGACCCAGCCCCCGGGTCACGTTGCAGTCCGGCTCGCGACCCGCCGTCAAGCTACCACGACCTCGACGATCGGCCACTGCCTATTCAGGGTCGGGGGAAGGAGGCGTTCGTGGTCGTGCCAACGCGAGGGCCGGTCACACCGCCGCGGGTAAGATGGGTGGCGCCGCGCATGCGGCACTGAGGTGGCCCGTGGCATTCGACTACACCTTCTCTCGCATCGCCGAGGGAATGAAGCCCTCGCCGATCCGCGAGCTGTTCGTCATGACGCAACGCCCCGGAATGATCTCGTTCGCCGGCGGCCTGCCGGACCCGGCCATCTTCCCGGTGGCCGAGTTCGCCGAGTGCGGCGACGTGCTGCGCGACGACGGTCGCGTGGTCCTGCAGTACGGGGCCACCGAGGGGTACCGGCCGCTCGTCGAGCAAATTCGCCGCCGCATGGAACAACCGCTGGGCCGTCCGGTCGCGCCGGAAGAGGTCCTGATCGCCTCCGGGTCGCAGCAGGTCATGGACATGATCGCCCGCTGCCTCATCGACCCCGGAGATGTCGTCATCGTGGAAGCACCCACGTACCCTGGCGCACTGCACACGTTCCGCGGCGCCGGCGCCCGCTTCGCGATCGTCCCGTGCGACACCGACGGCATGCGTGTCGATCTCCTCCCCGAGGTGATCGAGCGATGCCGCCGCGAGACCGGGGAGCGACCCAGGCTGATCTACACGATCACCAACTTCTCCAACCCCTCGGGCGCGTGCCTGTCACTCGAACGACGCAGGTCGCTCGCAGGCGTGGCGGCCGAGCATGGGATCCCGGTCTTCGAGGACGACCCGTACGGCGAGCTGCGCTACCGCGGAGATCCGCTGACCACCGTGTTCAAGCTCGCGGAAGGAAAGGGCGTCCTCTATGCCTCGTCGTTCTCGAAGATTCTCGCCCCCGGGGTGCGTGTCGCCTGGGCGGTCGGCGAACCTGCCCTGATCAGACGGATGGCGATCGCCAAGCAGGGCATGGATCTCTGCACCTCGGTCGTCACCCAGGCACTGGTTGCCGAGTACACCCGCCGGGGTCACCTCGACCGCCATCTGGCGAAGATCCGGGCGCACTACGCGACGAAGGCAGCGGCCATGGCCGAGGCGTTCCACCGGCACCTGCCGGCCGGAGCGCTGCACGGCCTCGAACCGGAGGGAGGCTTCTTCTTCTGGCTCCGCCTGGCGGCCGGCGACAGTACCCGTCTGTTCTCCCGGGCCGTCGAGGAGGGCGTTGCCTTCCTGCCGGGCCCCGCCTTCTACCCGGATCCAGGCGAGACCATCGGAGAGCCGGCCGATGGCGGGCCCTTCGCGCGTTTCTGCTTCACCTTCGCGCAGGGGGACGAGATGGCCGAGGGTGCCCGCCGCCTGAGCCGCGCACTGGCCGCCGGCTGAGTCGGAGCCACTGAGCGGCCACCGCCCGTCCGGCTCTCGCTCACATCGAACGGGCCTACACCGTGCTCTGCGGATCGACATCGACCACGCGGCGCACGTGGTTCGGCACGGTTATCGCGACGACCCGGCCCAACGCCTCCCGAAGCGGCGCCCGCGTCGCAGCGAGCAGCATCAATTGAAACCGCCACTTGCCCCGCAGGCGGACCACCGGCGACGGCGCCGGACCGAGGACGCGAAGCCCTTCCGCTCGTGGCTCGAGGGCGCCGGCAGCCGCCTGAGCGGCCGCCTGGGCGGCGCTCTCCGACGCAGACTCGAAGCGGACCAGGGCCACCCGCGCGAAGGGCGGGTAACCGAAGGCGCGCCGGTAGCGCATCTCCTCCTCGGCGAATGCCTTGGCGTCCTGGGTTACCGCGGCACGTATCGCGTGGTGATCGGGGTGGTAGGACTGGATCACCACGAGACCCGGCCGGTCCCCTCGGCCGGCGCGGCCGGCGACCTGAGTGAGCATCTGAAAGGTCCGCTCGGCACCCCGAAAGTCCGGAAAGCCCAGGAGGTTGTCGGCGTTGACGACTCCGGTCAGCGTGACGTTCGGGAAGTGGTGCCCCTTCGACACCATCTGCGTCCCGACCAAGACGTCGCTGCCTCCGGTCGCGAAGCGCTCCAAGGTGCCGACGAGCTGAGCAGGCGAGCGAGCCGTGTCGCGATCGAGAATATCGACCCGCGCCGCCGGATGGAGCTCCCTCACCTTGGTCGCGATCTTCTCGGTCCCCGCGCCCACATGGTCGAGGACCGCCCCTCCACAACGCGCGCACACATTCGGGATCTCGCGGCGGTGGCCGCAGTAGTGGCAGAGCAACGCGCCACGGCGCCGATGGACCGTCATCGGGATCGAGCAGTCCGGACACGATGCCTGGTGCCCGCAGTCGCGGCACAACAACACCGGCGCCCAGCCGCGCCGGTTGACCAGGAGAATCGCCTGCTCGCCACGCTCCAGGACTCCGGCCAGCAGCTCGCGCAGCCGGCGGGACAGGAACCTCTGGCCGTGCTCTCCGGGCTCGCCCTCCTCGCCTCGCAGGTCCACCACCTCGACCGCCGGGAGCCGGCTGCCGCTCACCCGTTCCGGAAGCTCCAGCACTCGGAGCCGACCCTTGGCCGCCAGCGCCAACGTGTCGAGGGCAGGCGTCGCCGAGGCCAGGACCACGGGGACTCGCTGCTGCCGGGCGAGCACCAACGCGAGGTCACGGGCGTTGTAGCGCGGGTCCTCCTCCTGCTTGTAAGAGGTGTCCTGCTCCTCGTCGACCACCACGGCTCCGAGACGACGCAGCGGCGCCCACAGCGCCGAGCGGGGTCCGGCCACCACGTCGACCTCGCCGCGCCGGGCCCGCTCCCAGGCGGCAAAGCGCTCGCCCTCGGCCATCGAAGAGTGCAGCACGGCGACGCGCTCGCCGAAGCGTGCCGAGAGCAGGCCGGCGAGCGCCGGCGTGAGCCCGATCTCCGGGACCATGATGAGCGTCTGGAGGCCTTGCTCCGCCGCCGCCAAGGCCAGACGCAGATAGACCTCGGTCTTGCCGGAACCCGTCACGCCGAGGAGCAGGGTGGCGCGGTACTCCCCGCCTCCGATGTCCTTGAGGAGGCTGCCGAGGACGCGCTCCTGGTGCGAGGTGAGGTGCTCGGGCGGAGCCGGGGGAGCAAGCTCCCACCTGCGAGGCAGGCCTTGCCGGCCCTGCTGGAACCGGCGCAGGACCCCCTTCCGGACGAGCTCGGCGACCACGCCGCCCGAGCACCCGCAGGCCTCGCGCAGCTCGCCCTCCAGGGCGGGCCGGTCGAGCTCCTCGAGGTACGCGACGACCCGACCCTGGGCAGGCGCCCGCCCGACGCGCCTTTGCCGCTCGGCCGGGTCAAGGCCCGCCAAGGCGACCGCCATCACGGTTCCACCGGGGGTCATCGAGGGAGCCCGGTTGTCAACGCGCACTGCGTGGCGAGCCTCCAGGACGGCCAGCGTCGAACGCAGCGCGTCCAGGGTCCAGCCCTCGACCCGCAAGCGCGCGAGGGACACACGACCCGCGGCCAGGACTCGCTCCACCAGCCGCCGCTCGTCGGTGCCGGCCGACGTGAGCACCTCCCGGGCGCGCGGGCCGACGTGCACCAGTGGCGCGGGAAGGCGGAGGAGCTGCGTCGGGACGGCGGCTCGGGCAACCAGGCCGACCGGCGCCACGTAGTAGTCGGCGGCGAAAGCGATCAACGACAGGATCGCCGGCGGGACCAGTGGCTCTGGGTCGAGTGTCTCGTCGATCGACATCACCCGCGAGAGCTCGCAACCAGGATCGTCGGTCAGCTCCAGCACGAGGCCGACCCGGGACACCCCGCGGAGCTTGGCTCGCACCCGCACCCCGGGAGCCGTGATCGGCTCCAGGTCCGCCGGCACCGCGTAGGACAGCGCCTCGGGAAGGGCGAGAGGGAAGGCCACGCGGGCGAACACTGCGCCCGATGATACACTCCGCTCGTGCCTTCCCGGACCGAACTCGAGAGCTGGACGTCGGTGCTCGCGCGCCTGCGATCGGGGCCGGCGCCGCGCGGCGAGACGTTCGACCTCTGCCGCCGGTTGCTGTTGGTCGCGCCGGAAAGCGGCGAGGCACTCCAGGCGGCCCGGACGCTACTCGAGGGCGCCATGGCCGACGCCGTGACACCGATCGGCGATGCCCAGGTCGTGATGCGCCTGCTGCGCTCGCTGGACCGATCCGAGGTGCGGCTCAGCGACATCCTGCAGGAGTGAGGCCCCGGCCGCCGCCCAGCCGTCGCCAGCCCGAAGGTCAGGCGGCTCGGGCAATGACAGGAATCTGACTGTTTGCCATGTGCTTCACACGAGTGTATATTAGTTAGCATGACTAACCCCCATTCCAGGACCGACGAGATCATCACGAGGGCGACGGAACTGGCCGAGGATCGGGGGGTCTCCGGTGTCACCACCGCGACGCTGGCCAGGCGGATGGGCTTCACCGAGGCGGCGCTGTACCGCTACTTCCCCGGCAAGGGGGCGATTCTGGCCGCGGTATTGCAGGGCCAGGCGGAGTACGTCTTCTCCACGATGGTCGTCGAGCTCACGCCGGCCGCGGGCATCCCCGCCGACACCGTCGCACACCAGATCGCGTCACACGTTACCCGGTTCGAGGGACACCAGGGAATACTCCTCGAGCTGCTCCTCACCGCGGCTGCCGGTCGCGACGCGGCACTTCGCGAGGCGGCCAACGCGTTCATGCACGAGTATTTCCAGCGGGTTTCCACCTACTTCGGCCAGCTTCAGGAGCTGAGCGCCCTGGGGAAGGGACATCCGCCGCAGGAACTGTCCCGCCTGTGGGTGTGTCAGCTCCTCGGCGGATTCGTGCGCTGCAGGATCTCCCGGGAGCCATGGCACCCGAAAGAGCAGCCTGGCTTCGAGTCGTTCCAGGCCATGATCCGCGGAAGCGCGGCACACGCGAACAACCTCGCGCTGTCGGCCCCCTAGACGCCGATCCCGAAACCCGGAGCGAATTCAGCTCAGGCCGAACGCTCGACCCACACGGACAACAGCGTGAGGGTCGCCTCGCTCGCCTTGGCCATCCACTCCAGCGACACCCACTCCTGCACGGAGTGGAAGCTCTGGCCGCCCGCCCAGACGTTCGGGGTCAACAGCCCCACGAACGAAAGACGTGCGCCGTCGGTGCCGCCGCGGATCGCACGTCTGACGGGTTCGATGCCGAGTCGCCGGACGGCCTCGAACGCGTATTCGAGCACCTTGGGATCCTCGGCGATCTTGTACCCCATGTTGCGATAGGATTCCCGAGTCTCGACCTGGACGCGCGCGCCGGGGAACTCCCGTTCCACCTCGGACACGACCTGACGCAGGACGTCCTCGCGTTCTCTGAGCTCCTCGACGGAGAAGGCCCGGACGAGGAGCTTGATCTCGCACCTGGTCACGTCACCCCGCACGTCGTAGGCGTGCAGGTACGGTTCCCGGTCCTCCGTGGTCTCGGGAAGGAACTCCACCGGGAGCCTGCCGACGATCGCGGCCGCGACCCTCACCGCGTTCGTCATCTTCCCCTTGGCGTAACCGGGGTGGACGTCGTGCCCGACGATTGTGACCACGGCGGAGTCCGCGCAGAACGTCTCGTCCTCGATCTCGCCGAGATCCGAGCCGTCGAGGGTGTAGGCGTAGTCGGCGCCGAAGGCGGCGACGTCGAAGTGCTCGGTGCCGCGCCCGACCTCCTCGTCGGTGGTGAAGGCGATCCTCACCGGACCGTGCAGGAACTCGGGATGCTTGCCGAGCCAGGCCACTACCGTCATGATCTCGGCGATCCCGGCCTTGTCATCGGCGCCGAGCAGCGTCGTCCCGTCAGAGGTGATCAGGGTGTGCCCGACACACCGGCCGAGGTTCGGGTTGTCGGCCACCCTCAAGACCTGATCCTGGGCTCCCTGGAGCACGATGTCCTCACCACGGTAATCGTCGATCACCTGCGGCTTGACCCCGACTCCGAGCGTTCCGTGATAGGTGTCGACGTGTGCGATCAGGCCGATCGCCGGCACCTTGGAGGCGGCTGGATGCCCGGCCGGCAGGTTGCCCGGGACCGAGCCCCACACATATCCCCACTCGTCGACGCGGGCATCGAGCACGCCCAGCGCGCGTAGCTGGTCGGCGAGCAGCTTCGAGAGCTCCTTCTGCCGTTCGGTCGACGGGCTCGACGTCGAGTTCTCGTCGGACTGGGTGTCCACCTGCACGTAGCGCAGGAAGCGGTCGAGCAGCTCCTTGCGGTCGACATCATCGAGGACGATTGCGCTCATTGACGGCCTCCGGTCCGTGGCTTCGCCACCGCAACGCAGTCTAGCGCGGCTCGTCCTCGAACTCCTCGCGGCGACAGGTCGACGGAGCGGCGATTTACTTGACGATAGCGGGGGATTGTGGATACTACGCATGTGAATTTGGGCACGAGGGGGGAGTCATGAGCGCCCAGTACATTCCAGTAATCCTCGCCTTCGGATTCGCCGGCCTTGTCGCCGTCACCCTGGTGGGGCTGTCGTGGATGCTGGGGCGGGGCAAGCTGCGGGCAGTGCGCAAGACCGAGACGTACGAGAGCGGGATGCCCCTGCTGGATGGCTCGCGTAAGCGCGTTTCAGTGAAGTTCTTCGTCGTGGCGATGGTCTTCATCGTGTTCGACGTCGAGGTCGCGTTCCTGCTCCCCTGGGCCGTCTCGGTGCGCGAGCTGCTCGCCGAGGGCAACAAACTGGTGATCGTCGACGGGCTCGTCTTCCTTGTTCTCCTTTCCGTCGGCTATGTCTACCTCTGGCGCGAGGGCGCGTTCGACTGGTCCCGCCGCGGGAGCGAGTCGTGAGCACGAAGCCGATCCTCTCCGTCCCAACCGAACAACTCGAGAACACCACCTTCGACGCGACGATGGAGGAGCGCATCCTCGAGCTCCTCAAACGGTATCCGACCACGCGGGCCACGCTCATCCCGGTGCTCTGGCTCTGCCAGGAACGCTACGGCTGGCTGGCTCCAGGAGTGATCCGCGCCGTCGCCGATCGACTCGGTGAGAGCCCTGCCTACGTCGAGGGCGTGGCCACGTTCTACACGATGTTCTACACGAAGCCGCCGGCGAAGTTCGTGCTGCAGGCGTGCGAGACGCTGTCCTGCGCGGTTTGCGGCGGCAAGGAGCTCCTCCACCATCTCGAGAGTCGGCTCGGCATCAAGCCCGGTGAGAAGACCCCCGACGGGGTCTTTCAACTGGTCGGCGTGCAGTGCCTCGGCGCCTGTGGCACAGCACCGGTCGTGCAGATCAACGACGATTACTACGAGAACCTCACCATCGAGCGCCTCGACGCCGTACTCGACGACCTAAAGGGGAGGTCCTGAGGATGGAATCCGTCCTGCTGCGCGCCCGCGGAGTGCCGAACTCACGCTCCATCGACACCTACCTGGCCGCAGGCGGCTGGTCGGGTTTCGCGAAGGCGCTGTCGATGACGCCGGACGCGGTGGTTCAGGAGACCATCGAGTCCGAGCTGCGCGGGCGGGGCGGCGCCGGCTTCCCCACCGGCCGCAAGTGGAGCTTCGTCCCGAAGGATCACCCAGGTCCGCGCTACCTGATCTGCAACGCCGACGAGTCGGAGCCGGGCACGTTCAAGGACCGTGAGATCATCGAGCACGATCCCCACATGGTCCTCGAGGGAATCGCCATCGCCTCCTACGCGATCAGGTCCAACACCGCGTACATCTACATCCGCGGTGAGTTCGTCCGCTGGGCCGCGCTCCTGGAGGACGCGATCGGCGAAGCCCACCGGCAGGGCTGGCTCGGGAGGAACGTCAAGGGTTCCGGCTACGACCTGGACATCTGGGTGCACCGCGGTGCCGGCGCCTACATCTGCGGCGAGGAGACGGCCCTCATCGAGTCCATCGAGGGGAAACGCGGATTCCCCCGCCTTAAGCCACCCTTCCCTGCGGTGGTCGGGGTGTTCGGTAAGCCGACGGTGGTGAACAACGTCGAGACGCTCGCGTGCCTCCCGCACATCCTCACCAAGGGAGCCAAGTGGTTCGCCTCGATCGGCAGGCCGAAGAACACCGGCACGAAGCTCTACTGCGTGTCGGGCCACGTCAAGCGGCCCGGCGTCTACGAGCTGCCGATGGGAGTGACTTTTCGCGAGATCATCGAAGGTCCCTGCGGTGGGATCCGCGAGGGCCACACCCTCAAGGCCTTCTTCCCCGGCGGGTCGTCGGCGCCGGTCATGAGAGCCTCGGAGGTCGACGTCAGGGCCGACTTCGATGCCTGCGCAGAGGCCGGAACGATGCTCGGATCTGGCGGAGTCATCGTTCTCGACGACAGCGTCGACATGGTCGAGACCGCCGCCAACCTCGCTCATTTCTATGCCCACGAGTCGTGCGGCCAGTGCACACCCTGCCGGGAGGGCTCCGACTGGGCCCGCGACATCCTGGACCGCATCGTCGCTGGGCACGGGCGGCCGGCTGATCCGGAGACACTGCTACGGATCTGCCGGTTCGCCTCGCAAGGGATGACCATCTGTCCGCTCGGCGATGCGTTCTCGTTGCCGATCTCGAGTATCGTCAAGAAGTTCCCCGAGGAGTTCGAGCGCCACATCCGGGCGGCTTCCACCGTGCCGCAGAAGAAGCTCCCCGTCCTCCCGTGGGCCGGGTCGCGTCCCGGTTTCGGGAGCTAGGAGAGAGGACATGCCGAAGCTGACCATCGACGGCCGCGAAGTGGAGGTCCCGCCCGGGACCAATCTGATCGAGGCCGCCCGCGCCGCCGGCGTCGAGGTGCCCTACTTCTGTTACCACCCCTACCTCTCCGTCGTCGGCCAGTGCCGCATCTGCATGGTCGAGGTCGTCGGGCAGCCCCGCCTGGCCATCGCCTGTGCCACGCCGGCGACGGACGGCATGGTCGTCAAGTCGGAGACCTCGGAACGAACGAAGGAAGCCCGCGAGGCGGTCATGGAGTTCCTCCTCGCCAACCATCCCCTCGACTGCCCGGTGTGCGACCAGGCCGGCGAGTGTCTCCTGCAGGACCATGCCGCCACCGAGCAGGGGGGGCAGTTCGCCACCCACATGGTCGAGACGCGGAGGACCTTCCCCGGCTACGAGCGACGGCTGATCGGGCCGCACGTGATCCAGAACCAGAACCGCTGCATCCACTGCTCCCGCTGTATCCGCTTCACCCGGGAGATCTCCGAGACGGCTGCGTTGACCTACAAATCCCGGGGCAACAGCGCGTACATCGACACCTTCAACGGGGAGCCGTTCACCGATCCGTTCTCCGCCTGTGCCGCGGACGTCTGTCCGGTGGGTGCCCTCACGGTTCGTGACTTCCGCTTTCGCAAACGGGCCTGGAAGCTCCGGGCGACGCCGTCGGTCTGCCCGGGCTGCTCCATCGGGTGCAACCTGTTCCTCAACCACCACGAGCGGGTCGTCTACCGCTTCACTCCCCGGGAGAACCCCGAAATCAATGCCACCTGGCTGTGCGATCACGGCCGCTTCCTGGCCGATTCCCTCAACGCGCAGTCGTACCTCCATCCCCACCACCGGGCGGCGGGTCAGCTCTCCCGAGTGACCTGGAGCGAGGCACTGCGTGCCCTCGGGTTCGACCTCAAGGCCGCCCACACCCTGCGGGTCGTCGGCTCCGCGAACCTGTCGAACGAAGAGCTCTTCCTGGCCCGCGAGCTGTTCGTCGGCCACCTGAAGGGCGAAATGGTCGTTCCGGTCTGGGCAGGTGAGCATCGGCGCATGAAGAACGGCCGCGGCGAGTGGCTGCGTTCCACGGACGCTCACCCCAACAGCCAGGGGGCCCGGAGGCTGGGGCTGCGAATCGTCGATCCGGCCGGGCTTTCGAGGTTCCTCTACGGCGCCGCCGACCTCACGATCGTCCTCGACCCGACGGCACATCCCGTGCTGGCCGAGGAAGAGGCGCTCCAGTTGCTGCGGGTGAGCCCGACCGTCGCCTTCGCCCGCACCGAACACCCCATCGCCAACGTCGCCTCCTGGCTCCTGCCCACGACCTCGATGGCGTGTCACGACGGGACGTTGACGTCCTCGACCGGCGCCGTGCAACGATTCTCCGCCGCGTTCGAGCCGCCCGGCGACGTGCGGCGGACTGCCCACGGCGGCATGTCGCCCACGGTACCGACCCTCGCGCAACCCTACGGCCCCCCCGCCGAAGCCCGCCCACTGTGGTTCCTCCTCACGGTGCTGGCCCGCGAGCTCGGAGCCACGACGCTCGACCTCCCCGACGTGGGGTCGGTCTTCGCGTTGATGTCGGGTCGAGAAAAGGGTTTCGCCGGGCTGGACTGGGACAAGCTGGCTGGTTCGGGGGACGACTCGTTCAGGGAGCGTCAGCATGTGGGCTGAACTCGCGGTCACAACGGCCAAGGTGGTCGTGGTGGCCCTGGCCATGGTCACGACCGTGCCGATCATGGTCTGGGTCGAACGACGCGGCGCCGCCTTCATCCAGGATCGGCTCGGGCCCAATCGCGTCGGTCCGCTGGGGCTCTTCCAGCCGGTCATCGACGTCGTCAAGCTGATCTTCAAGGAGGACGTCACTCCAGCCGCCGCCAACAAGGGCCTGTACTACCTCGCGCCGCTGATCTCCCTCGGCGTGGCCATGGTGACGTTCATCGTCATCCCCTTCGGCGCCGGCCACGACGTCTCCCTATTCGGAGTCCCCCTCCGCGGGCTCATCGTCGCGCCGGACCTCAACGTCGGCGTGCTCTACCTTCTCGCGATCGGCTCGCTAAGCGTCTACGGGATCGTCCTGGCCGGCTGGTCCTCGAACAACAAGTACTCGCTGCTCGGCGGGCTGCGCTCCTCGGCGCAGCTCATCTCGTACGAGCTGGCGATGACGTTGGCGGTGCTGGGCGTGCTGATGGCGACGGGCTCGCTGCACCTTTCCGACGTCGTGGCGCGGCAGAGCGGAGCGGTCTGGCACTGGAACGCCGTCACCCAGGTGATCGGCTTCGCCGTCTTCCTCGTGGCGGCATTCGCCGAGACCAACCGGCTGCCGTTCGACCTCGCCGAGGCTGAGACCGAGCTGGTCGCCGGCTATCACGTCGAGTACTCCTCGATGAAGTTCGCCTGCTTCTTCATGGCCGAGTACCTCAACATGGCGACGGCCTCGGCCCTGACGGTCACGCTGTTCTTCGGCGGCGGGACGCTCCCCGGCGTGACGCTGACGGGCTGGCTCGGCCTGTTCGTATCGACGGCGGTGTTCGTCGCCAAGATGTGCTTCTTCCTCTGGCTGTTCGTCTGGGTCCGCTGGTCGCTGCCGCGCTTCCGCTACGACCAGCTCATGCAGCTCGGCTGGAAGGGCCTCCTGCCGCTGGCGACGCTCAACCTCGTGTGGGTCGGCATCGCGATGACCATGGGATGGCTCCGATGACAGTCAAGAGTCAAGGGTCGAGGGTCGAGATTCCGGGCGCCCGACCCGACACCGCTCGAAACGCAGTCGTTGCCGCTCGACGCTCAACTCTCGACTCTCAACCTCCAGAGAGGGGGTGGTGATGGAGCTCGTCGTCTTCTACGTGGCGGCGGCCGTCGCGGTCGTGTCGGCGTTGGTGGCGGTTTCCCACCGCTCCCCGGTCGTCAACGTCCTGTCCCTCGTCGTCACCTTCTTCTGCGTCGCGGTCAACTATGCCCTGCTCGGCGCGAGCTTCCTGGCAGCGGCGCAGATTCTCGTCTACGCCGGCGCCATCATGGTGCTCTTCCTGTTCGTGGTGATGCTTCTCAACGCCCCATCCGAACAGCCAACCCCCGAACCGCGGCCGGTTCAGCGGGTCGCCGGACTGGCGTTGGCGGCGATCACCGGCGCTGGCGCGCTCTTCCTTCTCCTGGCCGTCCGCGTGACCCCGGGCGTCGCCCCCATCGACGGGAACGCGGTCGCCCTCGGTCGCCTGCTCGTCGGACCCTACCTCTTCGCGTTTGAGCTCATCTCGGTCCTGCTGCTGGCTGCCCTGGTGGGCGCACTGGTCCTGGTCAAGAGGAAGCACTGACATGGCGATCCCGACCACCCACTTCGTGATCCTCGCCTCGTTGCTCTTCGCCATCGGGGCCGGCGGCGTGCTACTGCGCCGCAGCGGCATCTCGATCCTGCTCGGCATCGAGCTCATGCTCAATGCGGCGAACCTGACCCTTGCCGCCTACTCCCGGCAGCACGGTCAGCTCGACGGCCAGGTCTTCGTGTTCTTCGTGATGGCTGTGGCAGCGGCCGAGGTCGCCGTCGGACTGGCCCTCCTGGTGGCGATCTACCGCCGGATCCAGTCGATCGATGTGGACCGTCTGTCCATCATGCGCTGGTAGGAGGTGGCGATGCTCGAACTGCTCTGGCTCGTACCCGCCCTGCCACTGGCCGGCGCCATCCTTCTCCTCGCCGGCGCCCAGCGCTTCAGCCATCGTCAGACCTCGATGGTCGGCGTCGGCTCGATCGCCCTGACCCTCCTGGTTTCCTTCGCCATCCTCTTCGAGTACGCCGGCACGCACGGCGAGACGGTCGTCCAGAAGGTCTTCGGCTGGGTGGCTGCCGGCGACATCGCCGTCGATTTCGCCCTGCGCATCGATCCGCTGTCGGCGACGATGCTGTTCTTCGTGACGTTCGTGGGGTTCCTGATCCACGTGTACTCGGTGGGGTACATGCACGGCGAGAGCGAGAAGGCGTACGCGCGGTACTTCGCGTACCTGAACCTGTTCATGTTCGCGATGCTCACGCTGGTCCTCGGGGCCAACCTCGCCGTCCTGTTCGTCGGCTGGGAAGGCGTCGGGCTGTGCAGCTACCTGCTGATCGGGTTTTACTTCGAGAAGGACTGGTGCGCCGCGGCGGGCAAGAAGGCGTTCATCGTCAACCGCATCGGCGACTTCGGGTTCCTGCTCGCCATCTTCCTGGCGTTCCAGGTGTTCGGGACCGTGGACTTCGCGGGCATGGAGGCCGTCATCGCCGCCGAGCCGGCCAAGGTCGCGGCCTACGCCACGCCCATCGCGCTGCTCCTGTTCGTCGGCGCCGTCGGCAAGTCGGCCCAGCTCCCGCTCTACGTCTGGCTGCCGGACGCCATGGCCGGGCCGACCCCGGTGTCGGCGCTGATCCACGCCGCCACCATGGTCACCGCCGGCGTCTACATGGTCGCGCGGACCAACTTCATCTTCCGGCTCTCGCCCACGGCGATGCTCGTCGTCGCCATCGTCGGGGGGTTGACCGCCGTCTTCGCGGCGACCATCGGGCTCGCGCAGAACGACATCAAGAAGGTCCTCGCGTACTCGACCGTCTCGCAGCTCGGCTACATGTTCCTCGCCGCCGGGTCGGGGGCGTTCGCCGCGGCGATCTTCCACGTCTTCACCCACGCCTTCTTCAAGGCCTGCCTGTTCCTCGGGAGCGGCTCGGTGATCCACGCCGTCGGCGGCGAGCAGGACATGCGGAAGATGGGCGGGCTGAAGCGGCACATGCCGACCACCTACTGGACGTTCGTCGTGGCGACGCTGGCGCTCGCCGGGATCCCGGTGTTCGCCGGGTTCTTCTCCAAGGACGAGATCCTCGGCAAGGTGTTCGCCGCCGGGGCGGGGAACCTCTCGGGCTACGGCACCGTCTACCTGGTCCTCTGGGTCCTCGGGCTCGCGGGCGCGTTCATGACGGCGTTCTACATGTTCCGGCTCGTCCACATGACGTTCCACGGCTCCTTCCGCGGCACTCATGAACAAGAACACCATCTCCATGAGTCGCCGAAGTCGATGACCGTGCCGCTGCAGGTGCTCGCGGTCGGCTCGATCCTCGTCGGCTTCCTGGGGGTCGGCAAGGCGCTGACCTTCAACGTCGACCTCAACTGGTTCGAGGGGTTCCTCCACCACGTCGCGCCGGGCGTCGAGGCCTCCCACCACGTCTCGCTCGGCATCGAGTGGCTGCTCATCGCCCTGTCGGTCGGCGTCGCGGTCTCCGGCATCCTCCTCGCCCGCCGCTTCTACTTCGGCGCCC
>JACQZW010000032.1 GCA_016213675.1 Acidobacteriota bacterium
CCGCATGCCTCGTGGGCGGCGCGCTCGCGCTCGGCGCCGGCCTCGGGCTGACGGCACTCAGCACGTGGCGGGTCCTCCAGGTCGTCCCGCTGAGCCGGCAGGCCGAGGGCGCCGTCTACCGGCGCGTGGCGACCGCCGCCGAGGCGTGCCGCTCCGGGATCGCCGAGAGGGGACTCCGCGAGGTCGAGCTGCGCATCGACCACCCCGATGCCTGGGGCCTCGCCGCCGGGCTGGTCTTGCACCTCGAGAAGGCCGGCGTCAAGGTGTCGGTGGCGCCCGACCTGGTGCGGATCTACGGGCCGAACCACGCCCCGCGAGCGCCCGGCGCGGTCCTCGTCGTCGAGCCGCCCGGGCGCACGGCGTCGGGTGGCGAGATCGTCTTCGCCGACGAGCACGTGGCGCTGCGGCTCGTCGCGCCGGCACCGCACGTGTAACGGCCGCCCGCGGGCGGTTCGGGTCGAGCAGTCTCTGTCCCCGGTTCCCTGTACCCTTCCTCCTGAGGAGGACGACATGGACCACGAGGAGTTCCGCCGGCAGGGTCACCTGGTCGTGGACTGGATCGCCGACTACCGGGCGCGCGTCGCCGACCTCCCGGTGATGTCGCCCGTCGAGCCCGGCGCGGTGCGCGCGCAGTTGCCGCCGACGCCGCCCGAGCAGCCGGAGGCGTTCGCGGCCGTGCTCGCCGACCTCGACCGCATCGTCCTCCCCGGCCTGTCGCACTGGCAGCACCCGCGCTTCTTCGGCTTCTTCCCCGCCAACGGGAGCCTCGCGTCGGTGCTCGGCGATGTCCTGTCCACCGGCCTCGGCGCGCTCGGGCTGTCGTGGCAGTCCAGCCCCGCCCTCACCGAGGTCGAGGAGGTCGTCACCGACTGGGTGCGGCAGATGGTCGCCCTCCCCGAGGAGTTCTCCGGCGTCATCCAGGACACCGCCTCGACGAGCACGCTGGTCGCGCTCCTGTGCGCCCGCGAGCGCGCCTCGGGCTACTCGCTGGCCCGGGGCGGCCTGCAGGGCGAGGGAGCCCCGCTCGTGGTCTACGCGTCGGCCCACGCGCACAGCTCGGTGGACAAGGCGGCGCTGCTCGCCGGGTTCGGGCGGGACAACCTCCGGCGTGTCGCCACCGACGCGCGGCACGCGATGCGGCCGGACGCCCTGGCCGAGGCGATCGCCGCCGACCTCGCCGCGGGGCGCAGGCCGTGCGCGGTGGTCGCGACGACCGGGACGACGACCACCACCGCGCTCGACCCGATTGCCGACATCGCCGCGGTGGCCCGGCAGGCCGGCGTCTGGCTCCACGTCGACGCCGCGATGGCCGGCTCGGCGATGATCCTCCCCGAGTGCCGCTGGATGTGGCAGGGGATCGAGGGCGCCGACTCCCTGGTGCTCAACGCCCACAAGTGGCTCGGCGCGGCGTTCGACTGCTCGCTCTACTACGTCCGCGACCCGGAGCACCTGGTGCGGGTGATGAGCACCAACCCGAGCTACCTGCAGAGCGCGGTGGACAGCCGCGTGAAGAACCTGCGCGACTGGGGAATCCCGCTCGGCCGCCGCTTCCGCGCCCTCAAGCTGTGGTGCCTGATCCGCGAGGCGGGCGTCGCCGGGCTGCAGGCTCGGCTGCGCCGCGACCTCGCCAACGCCGCCTGGCTCGCCGCCGAGGTCGCCGCGACGGAGCCGTGGCGCGTGCTGGCGCCGGTCCCGCTGCAGACGGTGTGCGTCCGGCACGAGCCGGCCGGCCTCGCCGGCGAGGCGCTGGATCGCCACACCCTGGCTTGGGTCGACCGGGTCAACCGCTCCGGCGACGCCTACGTGACGCCGGCGATGCTCGGCGGCCGCTGGATGGTGCGCCTCTCGGTCGGCGCGATCCCGACCGAGCGCGAGCACGTCGCCGACCTTTGGCGGGTCATACAGGACGCGGCGGCACAGACAGCCGAAGGCCGAGGAAGGGCTTGAGGCCTGGGGCTTGAGGGTTGATGCCCGAGGCTCGAGACTCGGGACTGCCTTGGTCAGTCAGCTTCCGACCGTGGCGTCGTAGGCGGCGCGGATCGCCAGCACCTGTGTCACCAGGGTGCGGAACTCGTCGATCGAGAGCTGCGTCGGCGCGTCCGAGAGGGCGTGCGCCGGGTCGTCGTGGACCTCGGCGAAGATGCCGTCGCAGCCCGCCGCCACCGCGCCGCGCGCGAGGTGGAGCGCGAACTCCTTGACCCCGCCGGTGGCGTCGCCGAGGCCGCCGGGGAGCTGCAGCGAGTGGGTGACGTCGAAGATCACCGGGGCGATGCGGCGCATGATCGCGAGCGACCGCAGGTCGACGACCAGGTTGTTGTAGCCGAACGACGAGCCTCGCTCGGTGAGCGTCACCGCGCGGTTCCCAGTCGAGCGCACCTTGTCGACCGGGTGCGCCATGTCGTGCGGGGCCATGAACTGCCCCTTCTTCACGTTGACCGGCTTGCCTGTCGCGCCGCAGGCGAGCAGGAGGTCGGTCTGGCGGCAGAGGAACGCCGGCACCTGCAGGACATCGACGACGGCGCCCGCGACGGCGGCCTGCTCGGGCTCGTGGACGTCGGTGAGGACGGCCAGCCCGGTGGCGCGACGGACCTCGGCGAGGGCGGCCAGCCCCTCGTCCATCCCGGGACCGCGGTAGGAGGCGAGCGACGAGCGGTTGGCCTTGTCGTACGACGCCTTGAAGACCAAGGTGAGGCCGAGCTCCGCGGCGATGCCGCGCAGGGTTCGGGCCATCCGCAGGACATGCTCGGGAGACTCGATGACGCACGGCCCGGCGATGAACACCAGCGGCCGCCCCGCCCCGATCTTCACCCCCTTCGCCAGCGTCACTGTCTCCTGGGCGGGGGTCGGGCGGTCGGCCGGGTGGTCCGAACCCCGCTTACCTCTGCTCATTCGCTGCCTCGCTCGTCGCGGGCTCGGTCCCGGCCTCGGCCGGGAACACCTCGCCGGCGGCCTCGGCGAGCTTCCGCTCGCTCTCCTCGCGCCGCTGCCGGTTCTCCAGCGAGGCCTTGACGAACGCGACGAAGAGCGGGTGGGGAGCGAACGGCTTGGACTTCAGCTCGGGGTGGAACTGGCAGGCGACGAACCACGGGTGATCGGGGATCTCGATCATCTCGACGAAGATGCGGTCCGGCGAGCGGCCGGTGACCTGCATCCCGTTCTGCTCGAGGATCTGCACGTAGTCCTGGTTGACCTCGTAGCGGTGGCGGTGGCGCTCCCAGATCGTGTCGGCGCTGTAGGCACGCCACGCCTGCGACCCGGGCTTGAGCTGGCACGGGTACTTGCCGAGGCGCATCGTGCCGCCCATCGCGTCCACGCCGACCAGCTCGCGCATCTTGTAGATCACCTTGTACGGCGGGTCCTGGACGAACTCCGAGGAGTTGGCGCGATCGAGGTGGCAGGCGTTGCGGGCGAACTCGATGACCGCGGTCTGCAGGCCGAGGCAGATGCCGAAGTAGGGGATCTTCTTGCCGCGGGCGAACTCGATGGCCTTGATCATCCCCTCGATGCCGCGCTTGCCGAAGCCGCCGGGGACGAGGATGCCGTCGACCTGGAAGAGCTCCTCGACGTACGCCTCCTCCTCGAGCTTCTCGGAGTCGATGAAGACCAGCTCGACCTTGGCGTCGTTGGCGATGCCGCCGTGCAGCAGCGCCTCGTTGAGCGATTTGTAGGAGTCCTGGAGGTTGACGTACTTGCCGACGATGCCGATGCGCACGGTGCGCGCAGGGTTGCGCAGCTTCTCGACGATGGTCTGCCACTTCGTGAGGTCGCGCTGGCCCGGCGACAGGCTGAGCATCTCGAGGAGGATCCGGTCGGTCCCCTCGGCGGCGAACTGGAGGGGGACCTCGTAGATCGTGTCGACGGTGCGGGCCGGGATCACCGCGCGCTCTTCGACGTTGCAGAACAGCGCGATCTTGCGCCGCATCTCCTCGGGCAGGCGACGGTCAGTGCGGCAGACCAGCAGGTCCGGCTGGATCCCGATCGACAGCAGCTCCTTCACCGAGTGCTGGGTCGGCTTGGTCTTCAGCTCGTCGGAGGCCTTGAGGTACGGAACCAGCGTGACGTGGACGTTGATCGCGTTGCCGCGGCCGCAGTCCTGGCGGAACTGGCGGAGCGCCTCGAGGAAGGGCAGCGACTCGATGTCGCCGACCGTGCCGCCGATCTCGACGATCACGACGTCGTTGTCCTCGGCCACCGCGCGGAGCGCCACCTTGATCTCGTCGGTGATGTGCGGGATGACCTGCACCGTGGAGCCGAGGTAGTCGCCGCGCCGCTCCTTCTCGATTACCGACTGGTAGACGCGGCCGGTCGTGATGTTGTTCTTCTTGCCCGTCACGACGTTGGTGAAGCGCTCGTAGTGGCCGAGGTCGAGGTCGGTCTCGGCGCCGTCGTCGGTGACGTACACCTCGCCGTGCTGGAACGGCGACATGGTGCCCGGGTCGACGTTGATGTAGGGGTCGCACTTCATCAGCGTCACCTTGTAGCCGTGCGCCTCGAGGAGGCTCCCGATCGACGCCGCCGCGATCCCCTTGCCGAGGGACGACACCACGCCGCCGGTCACGAACACGTATTTCGTCGCCATCAGCCACCACCTTTCGGGACGCACGGGGAGAGGATAGAGCGGGGAGGGGAGAGCAGCGGGAGCGTCTTTCGGAGGATGGGAGCGCTGCTCATCCCTCGACCCTCTCCCCTCTGCCGATCTTCTTCAATGCGGCTTCGGCGCGCGGGATGTCCTCCGGGACGTCGACGGACACCGACTCGCCCGCCGCGGGCAGCACGGCGATCGCCATGCCGTGGGCGAGGGCGCGGAGCTGCTCGAGGCCCTCGACGCGCTCGAGGTCGGTCTCCGGCCAGCCGGTGAACTCGACGAGCGCAGCGCGCTGGAACCCGTAGAGGCCGACGTGCTTGCGCGCGACACCCGCGACCGGGTTGCGCGGGTAGGGGATCGGCGCGCGGGAGAAGTAGAGCGCCCGCCCGGTGAGGTCGGTGACGACCTTGACGACGTTGGGGTTGGCCAGGTCGTCGTCGGTGGCGGGAAGCGCGAGCGTCGCCAGCGGCACCTCGGGGTGCGCGCGGAGGTGCTCGGCGACCACCCTGAGGTTCTCCGGCGGCAGCGCCGGCTCGTCGCCCTGCACGTTGAGCACGACCTCGGCGTCGAGGTCGCGCACCGCCTGCGCGACACGGTCGGTCCCCGAGCGCGCCTCGCCGGTCATCGCCACCAGGGCGCCGGCCGCGCGGGCGACGACGGCGATGCGCTCGTCGTCGGTGGCGACCACGACCTCCGCGAAGCAGCGCGCCTCGCGCGCACGGGTGACCACGTGGGCGATCATCGGGGTGCCGAGGATGAGGGTCAGGGGCTTGCCCGGAAAGCGGGTAGAACCGAACCGGGCCGGGATCACCGCAACGACGCGCCCCCTGTCCATCCTGTGGTCGCACTCTACGGAGCCGCCGGCGAGTTGTCAAACCTGACCGGTAAGGCCGCTCGTGGCTTGGCGGCCCTGCCCCCAGACGTGCCGCCAGTCACGGACCGAGGTCCGTCCCCAACTTGCCCACCCTGCGGTTGGGCGGGGGCGTCCTCTCACGCTGGGCGAGGGTCGGGGTGAAGGCGCGCCCTCCGACTCCTGGTCGTCATCGCGAGGAGCGCAGCGACGAAGCGATCCCGTCTAGCTTGGCGGGCCACCCCCACGGCTTGCCCCGAATCACGGACCAAGGTCCGTCCCCTCATCTGGCCCCTGGGGTGCGCGGCCCCCTCGGCGCGGGCTCGC
>JACQZW010000035.1 GCA_016213675.1 Acidobacteriota bacterium
ACCTCGGTCGCCTCGAGCCCCTACTTCCGCGTGTTCCAGGCCGCCCAGGTCGTCCTCGGCGACAAGGGGTTCCTGTCCAGCCACATCAAGGCGCTCGACCTGCTCGAGGTCAAGTCCGACGTCCACCACGTCTTCCCGCGCTCCTTCCTGAAGAGCGAGGGCCTGTCGCGCAGCCATTACAACCAGATCGCCAACTACGTCGTGGCCCAGAGCGAGATCAACATCGCGATCGGCAGCAAGGCGCCCGCCGTCTACTTCGCCCAGCTCGCCGAGCAGTGCCGCGGCGGACGCAAGCGCTACGGCAACATCACCGACCTCGACGATCTGCGCGAAAACCTCCGCATGCACTGCATCCCTGACGGAATCGAGCACATGTCCGTGGAGGACTACCCTACGTTCCTCGCCGAGCGCCGGAAGCTCATGGCGCAGAGGATCAAGGCATACTTCGAGAAATTGTGATGAAACCTCCGAGGCCCCAATCCGCAGCCGAAGGCACGCCACACATAGCCTGGCCAGGTGTTGGCAGGGACTCCAACGCCATGACGCCGGGAAGCACATGACAGGAGGATTCAGATGCGAATCGATTCTCCCCTACTCCGAGCAGTGGCTGCCGTAACATTCCTGGCATTGGTGGGCCCTGCACTCGCCGACGGGTTAGCTCCTGGACACACGGCGCCTGTCGCGACACCGACTGCGGCTGTCGGAGTGACTGCTGGCGAGCCTGCCGCCGCAACGTTAGAGCCTCCCGGCCTCGCCGGTCGAGTCACCGCACTAGAGGATGGACTGTCACTTATGCGGAGGCTCGCGTTCTGGTCCGTTACTGCCCTTGGATTGCTGCTGACCTTCATCGGCATCTTCGGCTATCAGACCATCAAAGGTTGGCTACGTTCTGTACTGGCAAAGCGTATCGATGAGATCGTGGGTGGAGCGGTACATGAGTCCTTGCCCCGCATGCTGAAGGAAGCGCAAAGCAGAGCCGAGTCGCACGTCCTGAAGACCGCGGAGATTCTCGCGCTGCGAACGTATGGCGCGTACGATGAGGCCCTAGCCGAGTACCGATGGGACGGAAGCGTTGCGCGGCTGAGGGACAAGAGCCCCATCGAGAGGCGCGCGATAATCGAGTGCCTCTACTCCGCAAAGAGAAGCCGTGCAGACAACCGAATCGCGGCTTGGAAGGCGATCGAGGAGTTGCTGGAGGACGACAAGAGCGTTGAAACACTGCGGTTGTTTCTCCGGCTCGCCGTCACCTGTCGCCACTACCCCGACGGCTTGGCCTTCATCGAGAAGAACTGGGACCTGGTCGGGGCCGATCGGGATTGTGCTCTTCGCGCTTCCACTCTCCTGAGGAAGCTGGGGCGGCACCATGAAGCCCTTCAGATCTCGCTTCCCCTCCTGCATTCCGGGGATCTCACTGCCCGCGTTTCCGTCGCCGCCCTCCAGAGGGACCTCGGCCGACTCGATGATGTCCATGACCTTCTTCTGCCTGATGTCACAAGGTTGCTCGCTACCCCGCCGCCAGATCTCCCAGAGGGGTGGTTCCGGCTTGTGAACACCTACGTGGCGAACTGCATCGACCGTGGCCGCCCCGGCGACGCAGTTGGGGCAGCAGCGTTCGAGCTCAGGCACTCTCATGGGTCAGTAGAAGTTCACACGGCCGGTAGGCTGATCATGGCGCTTCCATCATCCGACCCCCACCGGGCCGAATTGCTGAGTACGTTCCGTTCGTCGGTCGACAACTTGCTTCCCTCAGAGGAAGCCACAACGCGCTGCAGAGTGATCCTCCATAGGTTGGACGCGGAACCTGCCAAAGCGCTCTCGCTCCTTGCCGAGGCCATCGCGGCAACGCCTGTCGAACCTGGGCATCCAATGCCTTCTGACATCTACTTCCATCGATGCAACCTGGCGCAGATGCTCGTGGAGATGGGGCGGCCAGGAGATGCCATTGATGAGTTGATGCCCGCAGCCGAGCACAAGTACGGCGGTGAAGCCAAGTTCCTCCTCGCCGTCGCACACGCAGCCCAGGGACAGGGTGCGGAGGCGGCGCGCTGGTTGCGGCGGGCAATAGAAGAGCTCCCGAAATGGGCAGTGCATGCACGCGACCACCTTGCATTGAGGGCAGTACCGGAAATCCAGAACGAGCTCTCTAAACACGCAGCTGAGCAGGGCAGGGCTCTTGCCGTCACGCCGTAGCCACTTGGTTGGGCAGCAGTTGACTGGTTCACACGGACCACCTCAGGAGGATCGAGGCAAAGCTAATGGGGAACGCAGATGATAGGCGCGATTTCGGCACGGCAAGCCTACAGGCCTGGAACATCGGGTCCGAGTGGCACAGATGGGATCCGCATGTCCACGTGCCGGGGACCCTCTTCAACGACGGCTTTGGTGGGGATTGGGATGGCTACCTCACGATCATCGAGGCCACCACGCCTCAGGTAGAGGCCCTGGGCATCACGGACTACTGCGTCCTAGACAGCTACCGCGAGTTCCGCCGGCGCCAGGCGCAGGGAAGAGTCCCCAGCGTTCGGCTGGTCTTTCCGAATATCGAGTTTCGCTTGACCGTGGAGACCGGGAAGCATCGACCGATCAACCTCCACCTCCTGTTTTCACCAGTCGACCCGCACCACGAGCAAGAGATCGAGCGTGTACTCGCGGCCCTTACGTTTGAACTACACGGGCGCCAGTACAGGTGTAGCCGGGACGATCTCATCCAACTGGGGCAAGCATGGGATCCGGCCCAAACTGATGAACGAGGCGCCCTAGTCGAAGGTGCAAAGCAGTTCAAGCTGAACCCCACCGAACTGAGGGACTTGTTGCGGAAGGACTCGTGGGCGAAAGAGAACTGTTTGGTCGCCGTTTCCGGGCGGACGGCGGACGGCACTGCGGGACTACAGAAGGACGACGCATTCAAGGCAACGCGGGCGGAGCTGGAAAGTCTCGCCGACATTGTCTTTTCGTCACGTCCCGTCGACCGTGACTTCTGGCTCGGCAAGAATCCCAGTCATCCAATCGAGCTCATTGAGAAGACCTACTACGCTCTCAAGCCCTGTCTTCACGGAAGTGATGCGCACCAGTTGGAGAAAGTGCTTAGGCCTGATGATGATCGCTACTGCTGGATTCGCTCCGAGTTGACCTTCGCCGGATTGAGGCAGACCTTGATCGAGCCCGAGGCAAGGGTGTTCATCGGGCCGCAAGCACCGCCGGGCCCCTCGCCCAGCGAAGCCCTAGCGGAACTGGCGGTCGCCGACGCACCGTGGCTCGCGACCCCGAGGGTCCCACTCAATCCCGGCCTGGTTGCGGTCATTGGGCCTAAGGGCAGCGGCAAGACCGCCCTGGCGGACATGATCGCGCACGGGGCAGGTGCGGAGATCTCCGATGAGGCTTCGTTCCTTCTCAAGGCGCGAGAGCTCCTGGGTGCTGGGTCGGCGACGCTCCGATGGGCGAGTAATGAGACGCAGACGGCACAACTGGCGGAGGCTGGCTCCCCCATTCAGGCTTCGCCGGCCGTAAGGTACCTGTCGCAGCGGTTTGTCGACCGCCTCTGCTCGTCCGAGGGCCTGGCGGGTGCGCTGATCGAGGAGATCGAATCGGTCGTGTTCGAGGCGACCGAGCCTGGCGACCGCCTTGGCGCAACATCGTTCGACGAGCTCCGTCAGGCAAGAGTCGACCACCTCTCCCGGTTGCGTCGAGCCGAGCTGGGTGAGATCGACCGCATGACCAGGGCGGTATCGGAGGAGGATGCCAAAATCAAGCTGCTGCCAGCGAAGCAGAAGGAGCGCGCGGGCCTGGCGGCGCTGCTGGAGACCCAAGAGCGGGAGCAGCGAGCCCTGGTGCCGAAGGAGAAGAGGGACGACGCGGCCCGGCTGGCTTCAATCAAGAAGGTCATCGCTGAGCGAACAAAGCAAATCGAGGGTCTCAAGGCCAAGGTCCAGTTGCTCGCGGCGTTCGCGGCGGAGTACGAACAATTCGGGCGCACCGCCGCGAGTAGTTTCAGTGCTCTCGAGAAGCGCTACAGCGAGTGCGGTCTTTCTGCCTCCGACTGGTCCCAGCTACGCCCGCGGTTCGCGCAGAACGCTGAGGACTTGGTTGCTCCGGCCCGGAGCCGCCTGGAAGCCCAGATTTCCGCCGTTCAGTCCCCATCGGCCACCGACGAGAACAAGTTCATTTCATGGGATTTGGCCCGGCTTCGCGCACAGGCGACCGAACTGGAGGCTTCCGTGGGCATGGCGGCGGACCGAGCCAAGAAACTCGCCCTAAAGGCAGAGAAGTTAGCCGAAACGAGACGTCGGTTGGATGCTCTCGATGGCACCTTGAGGGACCTGAATGACGCTGAGACTCGTAGGAAGAAGGCCCAGGAGGATCGGCGCGACGCCTACGGCCGCGTCTTCGCGACGTACGTCGAGGAGGAGAAGGCGCTGGCACAGCTCTACGCGCCCCTGCTGGTGCGGCTCAGGTCCGGTGAAGCCGATATGGAGCGCCTGGACTTCTTCGTCCGTCGCGCAGTCAACGCCGACGCCTGGGTCGCGGAAGGAGAGGACCTACTGGACCTTCGGAGGAGCGGCCCGTTCCAGGGACGAGGGAGCCTCCGGGCCCAGGTAGAAGAGGGACTCCTGCCCGTTTGGCGCAGCGGCGGCGCGGATGAGTGTGCCGGGGCGATGCAGTCCTTTCTCACGAAACACGGTAGGGACCTCGTCTCTGCCAAGCGAGACGACACGTCCCTTGAGCAGATCGGGAAGTGGCTATTCTCTACCTCGCACGTGTCGTTGGAGTATGGGGTGCTCTTCGACGGCGTTGATCTCACTCGACTCTCCCCGGGGATGCGGGGGATTGTGCTGCTGATGCTCTATCTCGCTGTTGACCAATGGGATACTAGGCCCCTCGTTGTGGACCAGCCGGAGGAGAATCTTGACCCCCAGTCTGTCTACGACCAGCTTCGCAGCTACTTCCGCGAGGCGAAGACAAGGCGACAGGTGATAATCGTTACGCACAACCCCAACCTCGTGGTAAACGGCGACGCCGACCAGGTCATCGTGGCGCACGCAGAGCGAACATCGACAGCGGGCCTCCCGCAGATTCACTACACGAGCGGAGGGCTAGAGGACCCACGGACACGCGAAGATGTCTGCCGAATTCTCGAAGGCGGCGAAAGGGCGTTCTTAGAGCGGGAGCGCCGCTACAACCTTTCGCGCGACCGGCGATTGTGAGCTACGGTGGGCAATGGCCAAGTGCCACGAACAACGACGCGACTAGCAGTCTCCTGCCCTGGTCTTGCATCACGGTGAACCCCGCTTCAAGCGCATCGCAGAGCGTCATCAGTTCATCGAACTTGGCCACGATGCGGTGCTGTTCGGCCAGGGGCGGCACCGGAATGGGCAGCGCCAATAGCGCAGCATGGTTGATCTTGGGCATGGAGGCCTGCGCGCCTGTCGCCACGGATGAGAAGTAGCGCCGTGCGTACGGGGCAATCGTTGCCAGGTGAAAATAGCGGAGGTCCAGCTCGGGTGACACCCTGACTTTGATCATAAGGTCGGGGAAGAGAAACTGATTCGGTTCGCCGTCGTAGATCGCCGCGAGACCAACGTAGTCGCGGGTATTGCCACGCTGGAACAGCAGGTCGCCCGGGCTCAGCCAGTATTCGGAACCTGCTGGGAAGTCCGCCTCAACATATTTGAACTTGGCCGCGTCGAAGTATCCCTGCGTCGTTGCCGTCAACGTCACTGCTCTTGGTGCATCAGGCCGGGTTGATGGTCGTGGCGATACCCCGTTCTGAGGGCCAAACACAATGAGAGCTTCTAGCCGTGCCCAGTCCCAGCACTCCGGTATTGAGAACCAGCTGGGGTCGCCTTCCACTGAGCCCGACTCGGAGGCAGCTCCGGCTCGCCTCGCCCTGGGGCCGGACAGAATCCGAGCAATGAGGGCCGCCGCCGGCTCGTCATCTGGTGCTTGCTGCACGAGGCGGCCGCGGACGGCGAGGTCGAGGATGGTTTGGCGGAGTTGCTGGATGTGCTCGGGGCGGGTGGTGAGGCGCGGGCAGTGCTTCAGGTAGAAGCGAGTGCTCTCCAGGCGCACTTGGGAGCTAGCGGGCTCGGAGGTGCCTTCGCCGTTGGATAGGGCGTGGAGCGATGCGGTGACCAGGCGATCGCGGCGCTTCTCACGCTTGGCTTGCGCCACCTCCAACTCGTCGCACAGGGCCGTCAGCTCGTCCACCTTGGCCTCGATGCGGTACTGCTCTGCAAGAGGTGGGAGAGCTATCGGGATTTCGAGCGCCTTGCTTTGGTTCAGCTTCCCACGGGTCGCGCCCATGATCCTGCCCGTGTAGTCAGCGGTGTTAAGGCAGTGCGACAGGAAGGGTGGCGAAACCAGGATGCCGCGAAACACGTGCGCATGGTTGTTGACCCACGTCTTTCCGGCGACCAGATAAGCCTTCGGACGCAGGGGGTCGAGGAACGGGGCGCCATCTTCACCAAGAAGCAGCAGCTCTTCGTCAAAAAGATAGCCGTCGATCCAGCCCTGCTGCTGGGTCGCGCCGAAGTACGGGTAGAGATCCGCCTCGCTCCTGCCTGCAATCCGCCGAGCGCGTTCCGTCGCGTTGACTGGCTGCCGCATGAAATCCAGGCAGGCGGTCACGCCGCCCAGCGAGGTTGCCGCCCAACCCCGGGGCAGGGGATGGCCGGCCCTGTCGCCGGTTCGCTGCCTGAGTCTTTCGGGGGCGGCTCCTGGGCTGCACTTCTGCTCGGCAATCCTCTCTAGGAGGAGGGCCGCTGGCTCGTCGCTCGGGTCCTGCTCAACCAGCCTCCCCTGGACAGCAAGGTCGAGCACGAAGCGCCGTAGCCTAGTGACAGCATCCGGCGCCTCGCTGATACGCTCGAAGTGCTCGAGCAGCGCGCTCTTCGTGACCACCGCGCTCACCGCAGCAGCGCCTCGGCGAGCATCGCCTTGAGCCTATCGCGCAGCTTCGCGGTCTCCGCCTCGCTGGCCTCGAGCTTGGCAAGCAGCTCCTCGGGGTCGCCGTGGTCCTCCTCGTCGACGTGAGGGTTCTTGATGTCGAGGTTGTAGCCGCGGGCCTTGGTGTCGTCGATCGTGACCTTCCAGGCGACCTCGGTCTCGGTGCGCGCGTCCCACCAGTCGATGCAGCCCTGGAGGTGCTCGAGGCGGATCGGCTTGGTCATCGAGTAGGCCTTCTGGCCCTCGGGGACGCGGTGCTCGTAGAACCAGACCTCGCTGGTGGGTGTGCCCTTCTCGAAGAAAAGCAGGTTGGTGCCGAGTGAGGCGTACGGCTTGAAGACGCTGTTGGGCAGCCGGACGATCGTGTGCAGGTTGCACTCCTCGAGCAGGTGCTGCTTGAGGCGCGTCTTGACGCCCTCGCCGAACAGCGTGCCGTCGGGCAGGACCACGGCGGCCCGGCCGCCGGGCTTGAGCAGGCGGACGATGAGGGCGAGGAACTGGTCGGCGGTCTCGCGGGTCTGGAAGTGCTTGGGGAAGTTCGACTCGATGCCGTCCTCCTCGCGCCCGCCGAAGGGCGGGTTGGTGAGGACGATGTCGACGCGGTCGGCGGCCACATAGCTGACGTAGGGACGGGCCAGCGTGTTGTCGTGGCGGACGAAGGACGGGTCGTCGATGCCGTGAAGCAGCATGTTGGTCACGCACAGCATGTGCGGGAGCTGCTTCTTCTCCGTGGCGCGCAACGAGTGCTGCATCCGCTGCTCGTCCTCGGCGGACTTCACGTAGCGCTCGCGCATGTGGCGGATCGCGCAGGTGAGGAAGCCGCCCGTGCCGCAGGCGGGATCGAAGAGAATCTCGCCGGGCTTGGGGTCGATGCGGTTGGCCATGAAGCCGGTGACGGCGCGGGGCGTGTAGTACTCCCCCGCGTTGCCGGCGCTCTGCAGGTCGTTGAGGATCTGCTCGTAGATGTCGCCGAAGTGCTGGCGCTCCGTCAGGCTGTTGAAGTCGATCCCCTGGATCTTGTTGAGAACCTGGCGCATGAGCTGGCCGGACTTCATGTAGTTGTAGGCGTCCTCGAAGACCTCGCGGACGACGCGGCGGCGGCCGTCGTCGGCGGTGCCTTTGAGGCCCTTCAGGCCGGGGAAGAGGCTGGTGTTGACGAAGCCCATCAGCTCCTCGCCGGTCATGCCCTCCGGGTCGGACGCCCAGGTGCGCCACTGCAGCGGTCCGGGGATCGGCGAGCGATAGCCCTCGCGCAGCGCCTCCAACTCACGGTCCTGGTCGTCGATGATCTTGAGGAAGAACATCCAGCAGAGCTGCGAGATGCGCTGGGCGTCGCCGTCCACGCCGACGTCCTGGCGCATGATGTCCTGGATCGACTTGACGATCGTGCGAACGGCCATGGGTCAGGCCACCTCGGTGTAGAGGGCGTCTTCCAGCCCCTGGGCTGCTTTCATGAACTCGTCCTTGCCACCGAACGCCCGCATCAGCTCGAGCGGCGTGCCCATCGTGTTGAACGGGACGACCCGCAGCGTACCGGGGTCGTCGAAGTCGATCATCTCGCCGTCCTCGTACTTTGCGAGCAGCGCATCCAGCACCGCGCGTGCCTGCGGGCCGTACGTGGCGAAGACGTCGCGCGTGCGCACATTGGCCGCCCGCTCGCGGCGCGTCAGCGGCGGTTGGTCGAAGGCGATGTGGCAGACGAGGTCGAAGGGATCGAGGTCGAGCTTCGCCTCCTCCGCGATGACTTCGAGGCGCAGCCCCTCGCTCTCGATCTCCTCGATGACCGCCCGCTTGCGGGCCGTACCGCGCCACCGGCGGAGGAACTCGTCGAGGCTGGCGAAGCGCTTGCGCATCGCCTTCTTCGAGTAGTCGCGCAGGCTTTCCGTGACCAGCTTGCCGTCCTCGTCGAGGTACTCGACACGTTCCGCGACGATCACAACCTCGCTGCCGTCGATGTAGTACTTGCGGGGGCCGTCGTCGCCCGGCGGAATCGTGATGTCGGGCGGCACGGGATCGACGAGCACTTCCTCGTCCTCGTCCGGTTCCGGCGGCGTCTCGGCATCCTCCGGCGGCAGGTCGTCGGGCGGTGCAACCGGGTCGTCCTCGCCGGGCTCGTAGATCTGCACCGGCTCGCCGTCGAAGTCGGGGTCGGCGAAGTGGTGCGTCGCCTTCCGGAAGTCGATCAGGGTGAAGTAGTACTTCTTGCTGTCCTCGTGGACGCGAGTACCGCGGCCGACGATCTGTTTGAACTCGGTCATCGAGCCGACCTCGCGATCGAGCACGATGAGTCGGCAGGTCTGCGCGTCGACGCCCGTGGAGAGTAGCCGTGAGGTCGTGACGACGACCGGGAGCCTCGCCTCCGGGTCGAGGAAGTTGCTGAGCTCGGCGCAGCCCTCCGCGTCGTCGCCGGTGATGCGCATGACGTAGCGTTCGTGGTCCCGCACGAGGTCCGCATTCTCGTTGACGAACGCCTGGCGCATGCGCGCGGCGTGCTCGGTGTCGACGCAGAAGACGATGGTCTTCTGGAAGCGGTCGCCGCTCTCCTTGAGGAACGCAGTCACCTTCGCCGCGACACGCTTGGTGCGCTCGTCGATGACGAGGCTGCGATCGAAGTCCTTCTGGTTGTAGATGCGGTCCTCGATCTCGTAGCCATAGCGGTCGGTCTCGCCCTTGTGCGGGCGGTAGCCGTCGATGTCGACGTCGAAATGGACCTTGACGACCTTGTACGGGGCGAGGAAGCCGTCGTGGATGCCCTGCTTGAGCGAGTAGGTGTAGACCGGCTCGCCGAAGTAGTGGATGTTGGAGACGTACTCGGTCTCCTTCGGCGTGGCGGTGAGGCCGATCTGCGTGGCCGAGGCGAAGTAGTCGAGGATCTCGCGCCAGGCCGAGTCCTCTGCCGCGCTGCCGCGGTGGCACTCGTCGACGACGATGAGGTCGAAGAACTCCGGCGACAGCTCACGGTAGAGCTTCTGTCGGTCCTCGGGACCGGTGATCGCCTGGTAGAGCGCGAGGTAGATCTCGTAGGAGGTGTCGATGCGGCGCAGCTTCTTGTCCACTGCGGTCTGGAGCGCGATCTCCGTGCCGTCGCTGCGCTCGATCGTCTTGCTCGTGGTCGAGAGCTTCGCCATCGCCTTTCCGAACGGACGGAAGTCGTTGACCATCGTCTGATCGACGAGGACGTTGCGGTCGGCGAGGAAGAGGATGCGCTTCTTGACCCCGGCTTTCCAAAGGCGCCAGATGATCTGGAACGCCGTGTAGGTCTTGCCGGTGCCAGTCGCCATGACGAGCAGGATGCGGTCCTGACCCTTGGCGATCGCCTCGACGGTCTGGTTGATCGCGTTGCGCTGGTAGTAGCGCGGTTCCTTGCCGCCAGTGTCCTCGTGGTAGTCCTGGAGGACAACCGCCTCCTGGTCCGGCGCCAGGCCTTTCCACGCCCGGTACCACGCCCAGAGTTGCGCCGGCGACGGGAATGCATCGAGCGCGAGCTCGGTCTCGACGATGCCGGCCTGCCCCGTCCGGTCGCGGAAGAGGAACGCGTCACCGTTCGACGAGAACACGAACGGGATTTGCAGCGATTCGGCGTACTCGAACGCCTGCTGTATCCCGTCGCCGACGGCATGGGTGTTGTCCTTCGCTTCGATGACGGCGATCGGAATGTTGGGCCGGACGTAGAGGATGTAGTCGGAGCGCTTGGGCTTGCCGCGCGTGACGAGCTTGCCGCGGACGATGATCCGTCCCTTGGTGAAGTAGACCTCCTCACGTATCTGGGTCGCGAGGTCCCACCCCGCCGCGGTCAGAGCCGGCGTGATGAACTGCGTGCAGATGTCCCGCTCGGAGAGCCCTTTCTTCGTGCTCATCGCCGTGCCGGCCGGAGTTTCATCTGTGGGGCGACCATCTGCGCGATTGTGCCACGTTCCGTGACGGCTTGAACCGGCTACCCGGCCATGGACCCTGGCGTGGGGAACACGTTGCCCGAGCAACGTACACTCGCAAGTATGAGCGAATCATGTGCACTGTGCGGCTGTGTGGTGCATCGGCAAGGACGCTATGCGGAGCCAACACAGAGGGGCCGCTCGCATGCGACCAAGCACCACTTCGTCCCCCAGCGGTTCTTCGGCAGGTCGGCGAACCGACCGCGCACTGTCAGGCCGGCGATCTTCAAGACGAGCCCCTGGCCTGTCGAGGATCCGACCGCGGTCTTCTGCTACGAGTGCCACGAGGAGCTGCTGCACAACCCTGTACTCCTACCCGAGGACCTCGACGCCTTCCGCCGACTCGTGGCGCTGCGCGGCCTCGACGAGGCAAGGAAACCGGCGAGCCGCGTCAAGATCGCCGGCCGGATCGAGCTGTTCCACGAGGTGATCGCTGCTGGTCTTGAGGCGCTACTCACGGAGGGCAGCAGCGCGACATAGCACCTCTGAACAGTAGACGTGGGCACCAGGCCGGCCGGCTCTTGCCACCCGGTTCGCCGGCTCGGGTTCCGGACGTGGTCGGTACCGGAGCTGTCGTTGACTTGCCTGGGGCGTTGAGTAATATTACTCATCGTCATGAGTAAATCGTCGAAAGCCTTCACGCGGCCCTACGCGGCCGAGCTCGGCCGGCGACTCGCGGAACCGCGGCGGTTCATCCAGGTCGTGGCCGGCGCGCGGCAGGTCGGCAAGACCACGCTGGTTCAGCAGGTCGCCGAGGGCGCCGGGGTGCCGGTCCGGTACGCCAGCGCCGACGAGCCGACGCTTCGCGGCGGCGAGTGGATCGCCCAGCAATGGGAGGCCGCCCGCCTCGAGATTGGCGCGGAGCCGGGCCTCCTCGTGCTCGACGAGGTGCAGAAGGTCGCCGGGTGGTCTGAGTCCGTGAAGCGGCTCTGGGACGAGGACACCCGCCGGCGCTCCCTGCTCAAGGTGGTGCTCCTCGGCTCCGCGCCGCTGCTCATCCAGAAGGGGCTCACCGAGAGCCTGGCCGGCCGGTTCGAGGTGTTGCACCTGCCGCACTGGTCGTTCGCGGAGATGCGCAGCGCGTTCGGCTTCACGGTGGACCAGTATCTCTACTTCGGCGGCTACCCGGGCGCCGCGCCGCTCGCCGGCGAGCCCGACCGCTGGCGGCGCTACGTCCTCGACGCGCTGGTGGAGACCACGATCGCGCGCGACGTCTTGCTGCTCACGCGCGTGGACAAGCCCGCGCTGCTCCGCCGCCTGTTCGAGCTGGGGTGCCGGTACTCCGGGCAGGTGCTGTCGTACACGAAGATGCTCGGCCAGCTCCACGACGCGGGCAACACCACGACGCTCGCGCACTACCTCGATCTGCTGGCCGCGGCGGGGATGCTCACCGGATTGCGGAAGCACGCCGCCGGAGCGGTGCGCCAGCGGGCGTCCAGCCCGAAACTGCAGGTGCTCAACACCGCGTTGATGACCGCCATCGCCGGCCTCGCGCCGGACGAGGTCCGCGCGGATCGCGAGTTCTACGGGCGCTTGGTCGAGTCCGCCGTGGGCGCACATCTCGCCAACGCGGCGGCGCGGGGCGCCTGCGAGCTGCTGTACTGGCGCGAGCGCAACCGCGAGGTCGATTTCGTGGCGCGCGCCGGCAGGACCCTGGTCGCGATCGAGGTGAAGAGCGGCCGGCGGCGCGACGCGCTGCCGGGTATGGAGGCCTTCGCTGCCGCGTTCCGGCCCACGCGCGGCCTGTTGGTCGGTGGCGACGGGATCGCCCTCGAGGAGTTCCTGTCCCGCTCGGCCGAGCACTGGCTGCAACCGTGACGACCTTCGCCGGATCCGCCGCCGAGGCTGCCTCCTTCGCCTGGCTCGTAGCTGCCGACTGAAGCACTCAGCCCGTTCATTCCCACCGGCTCCATCCGGAACGGCGGGCCGAAGCGGATCGATCAGAACCGCGGGGCGCGGCCCACGAAGCGCTGGGTCCACGAACGGTCCGGCCGGTCCTATTCCGGATCCTCTTGACCTCCGTCGACCAGCCTGTCGAGCGAGCCCTCTACTGGCAGTGCGATCCAGCCCTCCTTGGCAGCCACGGGCCGCTCGTCGGCCGCCGGCACCGACGTGAGGCGGAGCGCGGCCGCGCGGGCCGTCAGCGAGGCGACCAGGGCGTCGAACGCGTGGTCCTTCTCGGCCAGTTGGCCCCGAAAACCGGCTAGGTCGAGCCAGGGGAAACGCCGCGAAAGGCCCGACACCAGCTTTGCGAGCGTCGCCCGTCCCTTGGCTCCCTTGTAGCCACGGCTGGGGAAGCCCCACAGATCGAGCGAGGCCGCCGGGTAGACCTCGAAGACACGGCCGTCCCCTGCGCGGTCGGTCACCTGGAGCCGCCGGAGCAGCAGGTGGCAGCGCATCGCCGGTACCGCGATAAGGTCAGACGAGACGGAGAGCGGCCACCGCTTGATCGCCTCGCGGACGCGGAGGTCGGTCAGGCGAAAGCGCAGGTGGTCGCGCGCGTCAGGCCACCGCGCCTCAGCCGGAGCGTGCTCCGCCACCATCGCGCGGAACGCCTCCGGCCAGCCGAACGGGCAGTCGATGCCGGTCACGTCGGCCCGGGTGTGCGTCTCGCAGATCGCGTCGTCCGAGACGTCAACCTTGAGGTCGGTCACCGTGGCGCCGCCGCCGTGCCACGCGAGCATGCAGAGCGCTGTCTCCTTGTCGGCGGACGCGAGGTCGATCCCGAGTGTGCGCATGACGTGAGCGTACGCCAGCCGCGGAGCGCGCGGCCCATCGGCCGTGCACCGGCCGGGGATCGTGGCGGCCGTTTGCCGCGCTCTCTCGCTCGGTGCCTGAGCAACGCGGGGCGGGAAGGCTCGACCACCCAAACGCGCCACGAGCGCCCAGCGCGGTCGCCCTAGTGCGCAGGCGGTGCGCTCGCCTCCGCCCGCGCGACCTTGGCAGCCAAGATCCTACGCTGGTCTTCGTTCGCGTTGCCGTTGGCCAATGCCGCCCGCCACTCAGCCAGCGCCTCGTCGGGGCGTCCGCCCTTCTCGAGGATGTCGCCGAGATGCTCACGCACCACGGGGTCCTCTGAGGCCGATAGGGCCTTTCGCGTCCATTCCTCGGCCTCGCGCAGGCGTCCCATGCGGAACAGTACCCAGCCTTTGGTGTCCTGGACGTTGGGGGCGTTCGGCTCGATCTTCAGGGCCTTGTCGGCGAGATCGAGAGCTTCAGGGAGATTCACGCCGCGGTCAGCGTTGAGATAGGCGAGGTTGTTGAGCAACGTCGTGGAGCGACGCTCGACGAGCAACCCTTCCCTGAGGGCCGCCTCAGCCTCGTCTGGCCTCCCTCGGCGCTCGAGAAACGACGCCAACATCTGGATCGCGATGAGGTTTCGCGGGCTCTGAGTTCGCACGCGACGCAGCACCGCCTCCCCCAGGTCGGGTTTGCCGTCCGATTCGTAATGCTCGACCAGGCCTGCGAGCGCTCGGGGATCGGTGCTCACGACCCTGAGTAGCTGCTTCTCTTCGCGCTCTGCGTCCTGCGTGCGGCCGAGTCGAGTCGCCAGTCCCACCAACGTCACTCGGTAGGTAACCGAGCGCGGGTCGAGCCTAGCGGCTTCGACCGCGAGCCCGAGGGCCTCTTCGAGTGACCGCCCCTCGTCAGCGAGGAGCCGGGCCAGCGCGCCCCGCGGCGGTGCAAAGCCAGGGGCCAGGCGAACGGCTGCACGCAGCGCTTCCTCGCGAGCCGCAGCGTCAGCCAGCGGCGGTCGTCCCAGGGCACCGAACCGGTACTGACTCAGAGCGTCCCGCGGCGCAAGCCGGCGAGCCTCGGCGAACGCCGAGGTTGCCTCGTCATGGCGGCCCTCGTGAAGCAGGAGCGAGCCGCGCTGAAGGTGGCCAAGAGCCAGGTTCGGCTCCGTGCGCAACGCCTCCTCGACATACCCTTGCGCCTGCTTCACCTGTCCTGTGTGCAAGAGGAAGTCGGCGAGGAACGCTGCCGCCTCGGCGGGACGCAACTCGCGGAGTGGAATGACCTCCTCTGAGACCGCCGCCGGGACCCTGATGACGGGGAAGAGGAGGCGGCGGACATATCGGCGGAGTTCACCCTCCAGGGCCGCGGCGCCACCAAACGCTCGGACCAGGGCGTCCTGCTCGCTCACGCCCTCGTCGACGAGCTTCAGGAACGAGTCGAGCCGCGGCCTGTGCTTGGCGTCGTCCCCCAGAAGCAGGTAGTGCGTCAGGATCGCGGACTCGGCGTAGAAGCCTCCGACCCGGTCCCGCTCGGTGTACTCCGCCGAACCGAAGTTCACCGCCAAGAGCGTCGCGACCGGTAGCGGGAGTTGCCTCCTGAGCAAGATGACATCGTTGGGGTCGATCTCGCCGGTCTGGACTTCGTGGTCTCCCACCTTGGTCGAAGCGAAGAACTGCGCCAGGCCCTCGTCCAGCCAGAGTGGCAGCGGGCCCAGGCTCAGCCGCGTGAGGAGGTGTGCGTACTCGTGGTAGATGATGAGGGTCGGGCTTTCCAGGTCGGCGCGCAGGATGGCCCAGTCCTTCTCCTCGCCAGCCAGGAAGACCCCTGCGGGCAGGCTGCCTCGCCGCCGATCCCAGAACCAGGGAACGAGCTTCCGCAGGCTGTCCTGGTCTTCAGCCGCGAGGACCAGGAAGGGGCGGGCACTCTGGACGCGCAGGCCCAGGACCGACTGGAAGACGTCGCGGAGCTGCTCCAGCTCCTGGGCCACCAGCCTCACCTGTTTTGGGCCGCCGTTGCCGATGACGAGGAAGTGGTCGTTCTGGGCCACGTGCCACCGTTCGGTGGCCGCAGAGGCATCGCCGACAACGAGGGCGCACACCGCAAGCAGGCTGTGGGCAAGGCGTCGCTTCATGACATCGAGGATCACACACTCGCTTGAGGGAGCGCCAGTCCCCATGTCGCAGCCGCTTGACATCCGCTCGTCCCGGCCGTAGTTTCGCTGCAGTCCTCGATGTTCGACAGAGCGCGCGCACCCCCGCAGGCCCAGACCTGCCAGCCGTGGCCGCCGGACCATTTGCCGGCGACCGGTGGTGGCTGGCGCTCGGCGATGGGCGGTACCTCGGGGTTTCCGATTGGGATGGCGGTGCAGCACAGCCGGCTTGAGCTCGGGCCGGAAACGGCGGTGGACGCGATACCGGTGGTTGGCATGAGGAGGTCGTATGGCACGGGCGCTCGTTCTCGGCGGCGGCGGTGCGCGTGGGGCGTTCCAGGTCGGCATGCTCCTGGAGCTCGTCGGCACTCAAGGCCTTGACTTCACGATCCTGCGCGGCGTCAGCGTCGGCGCACTCAACGCGGCGTTCCTCGCGCAGGCGCCGGTGGGCACCAACGCGCAGGAGTCGATCGCCAACCTGCGCGCGCAGGTCGGCAAGCTCCACGACCTGTGGACCAGGGAGATCAGGGGCAACCACAGCGTCTACGCCGAGCGCCCGGGCGGCTTCGCGGGCCTGGTCGCCGGCGCCGACAGCCTGTTCTCGGTCAAGCCGCTGCGCGCGCTGATCAAGAAGCACCTCTCCATCGAGGCCCTGCGCGCCTCGGGGCGGGACTTCGCGGTGGGCACGGTCTCGCTCGTCTCGGGCACGTACGAGGAGTGGACGCCGGCCGACGACGACTTCGTCGAGAAGGTCGTCGCCTCGACGGCGATCCCGGTCGTCTTCCCGCTCGTCCGGATCAGGAAAGACGTGCTGGTGGACGGCGGCGTGCGCAACATCACGCCGCTGTCGTCGGCGTTCAAGGCGAAGCCCGACGAGCTCTACGTGCTGCTGACGAGCCGCGTCATCCCCGAGCCGAACGGCGAGCTGCCCGACTCGGCGGTGCAGCCGCACGATCCGAAGCGGTGGGACGAGAACTGGCTCGGCACCGCGGTGAGCGGCCTCGACGTGCTGAAGCGCACGCTCGACATCCTCACCGACGAGATCTACCTCGACGACATCCGCGGCGCCCTCGACTGGAACCGCGTCGCCGCCGCCGTCGACGCACTGACCGCCGCCGCGTCGGCCGCCACCATCCCGGCCGCCGTCCGCAAGGCCTCGACCGCGCTGCGCGACGCGCTCAAGGAGGTGCACAAGCGCCACGTCCCCATCCACGTCCTCGCCCCCACGATCTGGTTCGGCGCGGACAACAGCTCGACGGATTTCGACCCGGAGAGGATCAAGACAGCGGTGGAGCATGGGAGAAGCGTCGCCGCGGCGTCGCCGTAGTCGGTGAGGGTGCGGCCGGGAAGGGACCTCCCCGGCGAATCACCACGAACCACCCACACCCAGACGAACGCTGCGGTCTCGCACCCACGCATGACGAAGGAGAACGAGAAATGACTCTGAACCGATGCTATCGGCACCTCGTGATCGTGTTCTTGCTCGGCTTGAGCGTTGCCCTGGCTCGCACGGGCTGGTCGCAGGACTGCGAACCGGTGCAACCCAGTGACGAGGAGAAGGAATGGCTCGCGACTGGTAGCTACGATTTCGTGGTGATCGCTGACTTCACGACCAAGAACAGCAAGGTGTACTCGATGCCCGCGACATCTGAGGTTAGGACTCGGCTTCTAGGACTCAAGCCCAACACCCCCTACGCGGACGTCCAAGAGAAGTCCACTCGGACCGATTTCCTGGAGGCCCTGCGCGGGACGGTGAAGCCTGGAAGCGGGACTCGGTTCGTGAGCATCCGCGGCGAGAGGGTCGCCGTGCTGGTCTTCTACCCCGCTGACGCCCCGAGCGCCATGGTGCCCTGCGTCTCGCTGACCTTCAAGGAGGAGGCTCGCCAGACACGGATCGAGCAGGACCTGGGAACGCTGTTGCGCCTCGTCTTGACCAAGACTGAGAAGATACAGGTAAAACCGAAACCGATCGAGCTCCTTGGCGTGGTTCGAACCTTGACCCTTACTCGGGCGAATCTGACCCTCACCGCGGCCTACAGCACGGTCAAGGAGCCACAGGAGGAGTCGAGATCCCGGACCCCGACTGACCTCGCCAAGATCGCGGATGCCCTCAAGGCGATCGCGAACAACGTGGCAAAGGAACGAGCCGCCAGCGGCGAGAAGGACTCGTCGAAGGATGTCCGACAAGCGTCGGTCACGATCGTCACCGGACCCAAGGAGCACCTCTCCCTGTCCGCCAACATCGCCCTGAGCAAGGTCTCCGAGCTGAAGTACAACGACGAGACGAAGAAGCTCGACCTCAAAGAGCGGCCGAGCCGTTTTCTGCTCGGGGTGGACTACTGCTTCTGCGACCTTGCGCTGGCCGACGCCAACGGGCCGGTCCTGAAGCTCCTCGCAGAGGCGTCTGGCACGCCGGGAAAGACCATCGGCGCGGCTCTCGGTTGGCGGCTGAAGTCGTTGAAGAAGTTCGGCTTCGAGCTGGATGCGTTCTCGCCGTTCGCCGGCTTCATCCGGACACACGACGACAAGGACCTCGGGAACGGACAGGTCCGCCGTGACGGCGAGGTTAGTTGGAAGGGCATCGCTGGCATCACCTTCAACCTCGACAAGGCACTCGAGTGGGCAAAGGGCGGAGAGAAGAAGTAGCCGAGACGGCGGCGCCGGGGGCGGGTCGGGTGGGACCTCCACCTGCCCGCCCCTTCGCTCGCCGCAACAACGCCGAACCGACCGGACATGCAGGCGCGGCGGGCGCGAGGCCGGCCGCGCGGCGGGCGGCCGCTACATCGCGCGCAGGGGAGGCCGCTCGGCATGGGCGCCCGCGGCCTGGCGGCACGGGGATTGATCGCCATCGGCCATGGATCTATATTCGACTCCATGAACGATACTGTTAACAAGTCCGAGGTTACGCCACTGAGGGTCTCCGAGGACATCGTGCCGCTGGGCGAGTTCCGGGCGCAGGCGGCGCAGGTGCTGCGCCGCCTGCGGGCGAGCGGGCGCGCCGTGGTGATCACGCAGAACGGCCGCCCCGCCGCCGTCCTCGTCGCGCCGGAGGAGTACGACCGCCTCCAGGAGCATGGCCGGTTCGTCGCGGCGGTCGGCGAGGGGCTCGCCGACGTGGAGGCCGGCCGCGTGGTACGTGACGAGGACTTCGAGGACGCACCCGTGAGAAAAGCGCGGCGACCGCGCCGATGAAGTCAGCACAAAGCCCTCAGCACACACTCGAGGAAGGCGACCGATCGGGGACGGGATCGTCGAACCCGCCGTCACTACCCGTACCTCCGACCACGCGCGGGAGAGGGCGCCCGCGCCACGGGACCTGCAGGGTTCGTCGTTCGTAGCGGCCGGCCGCGGGCCGGCCGTCGGCGGATGTGCAGGTGCGGTGAGCAAGAGACCGGCCGCCCGGCGGGCGGCCGCTACATTGCGCTTTCACGGCGTCACCGCGCTCCCGGAAGGGCGCGCGCGGAGCTCGCGCCCGACAGGCCGTACAGGAAGGACCGAGGCCGTGGGGGGTGGTTTCACGGGCGCAGTCGTGGAAACGAGATGGAAACGAGAACGGACACGACAACTCGGATTGCCGCGCATTTCTGTTAATAAGCAATTGTATGGCTATGGTATGCAAGTAACGTTGTCGATCATTGACGTGGAAACGAGAGCGACTACAATCGTGCCATGACCATACGCTACACGATGCCGAGCTCGTGGATACGCTACGACGCCGCAGCCGTACTGGCCGAGCTGCTCGGCGCCAAGGCGGCGGTCCTCGCGTTGACCAAGATGCCCTATCAGAAGAGCTGGGCGGATGGACTTCAGAGGATCCAGCTCAAGCGAGAGGTGGCGGGCACCTCCCGGATCGAGGGCGCCGAGTTCACCGAAAAGGAGCTCGACGCCGCGATGCTGGAGACTCCGGAGCAGTTGGCAACGCGATCACAGCGGCAGGCTGCGGCCGCCGTGGCCACCTACCGCTGGATCGCTGCGCTTCCTGGCGACAGGCCCGTGGACGAGCGGCTCGTGCTCGAGGTGCACCGGCGGCTCGTGACCGGCTGCGACGACGATCACTGCCCGCCCGGCGCCCTGCGCCAGGCAGGCGAGAACGTGACGTTCGGCGCTCCCCGGCATCGAGGTGCGGAGGGAGGCCGGGAGTGTGCGGCCGCCTTCCGCGCATTGTCGGATGCGGCCAGGACCACCTTCGCCGGCCACGACCCGCTCGTCCAGGCGCTTGCGCTGCACTACCACCTCGGCGCGATGCATCCGTTTCTCGACGGCAACGGCCGGACCGCGCGGGCGGTCGAGGCGCTCATGCTCCAGCGGACCGGGCTGCGCGACACGCTCTTCATCGCGATGTCGAACTACTACTACGAGCACAAGACCGCCTACCTCGAAGCTCTCAATCAGGCCAGGGGAGCCGACCACGACCTCACACCATTCCTCAAGTTCGCACTGGCGGGCATCGAGGTCCAATGCGGCCTGCTGTTCGAGGAGATCCGGCAGCACGTGGCAAAAGCGCTCTTTCGCAACACCGTCACGGACCTCTTCGGGCGCCTGCGCTCGCCGCGCAAGCGCGTGATGTCGGCGCGCCACGTCCAACTGCTCAACCTGCTGCTGGACGAGGGTGAGCTCCAACTCCCGATGCTGACCGAAAAGACGAGGCACCTGTACTCCGTCAAGAACCCGTTCAAGGCGCTCACACGTGACCTGAACTACCTCATCCGCCTGCAGGCCGTGCGCGTGCGACGGGAAGGTGCCGACGGCGATTGGTTGCTGGCGGTCGACCTCGAGTGGCCCACCCGGATCACCGAGGCGGAGTTCTTCAAGCAGATGAAGGACCTGCCCAGGGCCAAAGTCCACGGCTTCCTGTCGGGCTGACCTGGAGGTCGCGGCGTCGAGCGCACGAACCTCACCGACCCAGGTCGCGCTTGCGGAAAGGCGCGCGGAGCTCGCGCCCCGCGGGCCGTGCAGGGAGGACCGAGCGCGGGCGGGCGCTACGCCGGCTTCGCGAGGGCGGCGCGGACGCGCGCGGCGGTCAGCGGCAGGCGGTAGAAACGGACGCCGGTCGCGTCGAAGACGGCGTTGGCGATCGCACCGCCCATCGGGACGATGGCCGGCTCGCCGCCCCCCTGCGGATCCAGCCCGTCGTTGCGAACCAACACCGTCTCGATCCGCGGCAGCCACGAGAAGCGCGGCAGCGCGTAGGTGTCGAAGTTGCGGTCGAGGATCTCGCCGCCGCGGAATCGCAGCTCCTCGGTGAGCGCGTAGCCGAGCCCCTGGGTGATGCACCCTTCCATCTGCATCTTCGCGCCCTCGGGGTTCACGACCACGCCCATCTCCTGCGCCGCGACGACCCGCTCGACCTCGACCGTCCCGGTGCCGCGGTCGACGGCGACATCGGCGATCAGGGCGACGTAGCTGCCGGCGTCGACCCCGCACGCCACCCCGCGCCCGCGGCCCGTCCTCGCCGGCACGGCACGAGGCTTCCAGCCGTACGCCGCGGCAGCCGCCTCGAGGACCCGCCGCATCCGCCCGTCGGTCATGTTGCGGAGCCGCAGCTCGATCGGGTCGATCCCCGCCGCCGCGGCCATGATGTCGACCTGCGACTCCTTGGCGAAGACGTTCATGTTGGCGCCGGGCGCCCGCCAGGGACCGACTCCGAACAGGTGGAGCTCGGTGCCCTCGCCGCGCCAGCCGCCCGACACCCGGATCGAGGCGTTCGGCACGTCGTAGAACAGCTCGGCACCGCGGTCGCCGGCGGCCACGACGTGGTAGTCCCACAGCGTGATCCTGCCCGCGGCGTCGAGCGCCGTGACCAGCTTCACGACGGCGGCGGGGTCGAAGGTGTCGTAGAAGAACTCCTCGGCGCGGCTCCACCTCACCTGGACCGGCTTGCCGGTGATCTTCGCGAGGCGCGCGGCTTCGCTCGCCTGCAGGCCGGCGCTCTTTCCGCCGAAGCCGCCGCCGACGAACGGGGTGATGACCCGGACGTTCTCGTTCGCGAGCCCCAGCTCGCGGGCGATGCGCTCGCGGGTCGGGAACGGCGTCTGCGTCGACGCCCAGACCGTGACCTTGCCGTCCTTCGACTCGGCCACCGCGGTGTGTGGCTCGATCGGCGCGTGCGCCACGTAGCCCTTGTGGAAGGTCGATTCGAACAGGCGCGTCGCGGCAGCCCGCGCGGCGGCGACGTCCCCCTTCACGCCCGCGGCCTCGCCCGGCTTCGCCGCCTTCACGAGGTGATCGAAGACCGTCTCGGTGTCGAACGGAGGCGCCGGCGTCTCCCACGACGCGTCGATGCGGGCGAGCGCCTTGGCGGCCGCCTCCGGGTCGGCGTGCAGCGCGGCGACCAACCCGCCCTCGTTGACCACCGTGACGCCGGGGAGCTTCGCGGCAGCGTTGACGTCGAGCCGGGTCAGCTTGGCGCCGTGCGCGGGCGGCCGGAGGACGCAGGCGAACAGCATCCCGGGGCGGACGACGTCGCCGGCGAACTGCGCAGCCCCGGTCACCTTCGCGACCGCGTCGAAGCGCTGCGGCGAGCCGCCCATCACCGTGAACTCCGAGACCTTGCGCAGCACCGCCGTGTCGTCGACGGTGCGGAGGATCCGCCGTCCCTGCGCGAGCTCGCCGTACGTCACCCGACGCGCCGGCTCGCCCGCGACGGAGACGACGCCGTCGGCGACGACGAGCTTGCCCCGCGGGACGCCCAGCTTCTCGGACGCCAGGCGCAACATGACGGCCCGCGCCTCGGCCGCGGCGGCCCGCAGGAACGGCCCGAACATCCGCGTCGTCAGGGAGCCGAAGGTGCCCATGTCCCACGGGCACCGGTCCGTGTCCCCCATGACCATCTCGACCGCACCGAGGGCGACGCGCAGCTCCTCCGCCACCATCTGCGCCTGCGAGGTCATCACCCCCTGCCCCATCTCGATCTTGCCCGTGAACACGGTCACGCGGCCGTCCTCGCCGATGCGCAGGTAGGCGTTGAGGTCCTCCGGGTAGACGCGTCGACGGTCCTGGGCGAGCAGGGCGGAGGGGCCCATTCCGACGAGCACCACCACGCCGCCGCCGACGACCTTGATGAACTCGCGCCGGTCGATGGAGAAACGCTCGCTCATGACGCGCCTCCCTTCCCGCGGGCGACGCCCTCGATCGCGGCGACGATTCGCTGGTGGGCGCCGCAGCGGCAGAGGTTCTCCTCCATCCCCTTGACGATCGCCTCCCGGGACGGCTTGGGGTCGGCGCGCAGGAGGGCGTAGGCGTTCATGATCATCCCCGGCGTGCAGTAGCCGCACTGCATGCCGCCGTGCTCGACGAACGCCTGCTGCAGCGGGTGGAGCACCCCGCCCTGGGCGAGGCCCTCGATGGTGAGCACCTCCTTGCCGTCGACCGAAGACACCGGGACGGCGCACGAGCGCACCGCCTCGCCGCCGACGACCACCGTGCACGACCCGCAGATCCCCTCGCCGCAGCCGAACTTGGTCCCGGTGAGGGAGAGGTCAGTGCGCAGCACCCACAGCAGCGTGCGGTCGCCGTCGGTCTCGATCGTCGTGGGCGTGCCGTTCAGGCGAAACCGGATGGTCTTCGTCATGCGTCCTCCCCCGCGGCCAACGATGTGGTGTTGCCCGGAATCGTAATCCCATGACCACCGCGCCGCAAACGCGCCTCCGCGCGGGCGACGGCGTCCGCGCTACGGGGCTTGCAGGATTCGTAGTTCGTAGCGGCCGGCCGCGGGCCGGCCGTCGACGGATGTGCAAGCGCGGCGCGCAAGAGACCGGCCGCCCGGCGGGCGGCCGCTACATTGGGCTTTCACGACGACATCGCGCTCCCGCGAAGGCGCGGGGGCGCCCGCGCCACTCGGAATCCCGGAGTGCCCGGGTGGCGCCGGGGGTCAGTGCTGGTGGGCGGCTGCCGCCTCGGCGGCGTGGGGCGCGTGCGTGGAGACGGCGGCGACGTGCAGGCGCTCGACGTAGTGGACGTAGTCGACGTAGGCGGCGACGTACTCGCGGCCGGCGGCGACGCCGTGCGCGGCGTGCTTGCCGGTCTCGACGACGCGGGCGAAGCGCTGCCCGATGCCGTCCGCGACGTGGGCGCTCATCGCCTTCACGAGGGCGTCCACCGAGCCGCTCGCGAGGGCCCGGTCGGCCGCGGCGATCCCCGGGTCGACCTCGCCGCCGGCGGGCTTGAGGCCGGTGAAGGGCGCGCCCTCGCCGGCGCGGTGGACGCGCACGAGCGTCTCGAAGAAGTAGGTGTCGGCGAGCGCGCGCGCCTCGGGCGACAGGCCGCGCACCGCGACCGTCCGGTCGAAGGCGGCGCGGATCTCCGCCTCGTCGGCGGGCTGCACCCACTTGAGCACCGGCGTGACGTCGCCCCGCTCGAGGGCGGCGCGGGCGTCCACGACGACCGGTCCGTCCAGGGTGTCGCAGTGGGCGGCCGCGGGCCGTGCGGTCAGCAGCCCCGCGAGCAGCGTGGTGGCGATCAGGAGCGTGGTTGCGTGTTGTCTGTTCATTGGGTGTCCCTCCTCGGCGGCCGGGCGGACCCCGACCGGGTCGTGTCGCGGCCGGATGCGGCGACGTGGAGCAGCGTGCCGGCGGTGGCGTGCGCGAGATCGGCGAGGAAGGGCTGCGGCTCGAGGCCGTACGCGGCCGCCGCATCGGCGAGCGTGTCGAACGGCGCCATCGCGCACCCCACGCACGCCATGCCGTGCCTGACGAAGACGACTGCGACGGCCGGTCGCGAGGCCAGCAGCCGGCTCACCGTCATGTCGCCCTCGATCCCCTCTCGCTCCATCCCGCCCTCCGGATCACAGTGTGTCCGGCGGCGGCGCCCGCGTCGTTGCGCCAGCGCAAACTCGAGGGCAGGAGCGCGGGCGGGAAACCGGGAGGTCGCCAATGGGCTACGTGGTGGAGCCCTCGCGTTGGCCCGGGGGCGCGGGGTCCGGGAGGTCCTCGGCGATCGACACGAGCCCGTGCGGCCGGCGGATCACCACGCGGCGGCGGCGGGTCCGGACGATCCCGGCGGTCTCCCACTCGGTGAGCACGCGGCTCACGGTGTAGAGGGTCGTGCCGGTCATGTTCGCGAGGTCCTCGCGGGTCAGCGGCAGGTCGAGCAGCACGCCCTCTTCGACCGGGCGCCCGACCTGCCGCGCCAGGCGGACGAGCGCGCGGGCGATGCGCTGCGCGACCCGCTCGGTGGACAGCTCCCGCACGCGGTCCTGGAGCTCGCGCACGCGCTCCGAGAGGACGCGCATGGCCCGTACCGCGAACGCCGGATAGCGGCGCAGCAGTGCGTCGATCGGCTCCCGGCGCCAGCCCAGCGCCCGCGTCTCCTCGACGGCCTCGGCGGTCGCCGGATAGGTGCCGCCCGGGAAGATCGCCACCGCCGCGCACATGTCGCCGGGCCCGAGGAAGCGGGCGATGACCTCCTGGCCGTCGGAGCCGAGCTGGGTGAGCTTGACGCGTCCGGCCAGCACGACGAGGAACTCCTCGGCCTCCTCGCCCTCGCGGAACAGCGTCTCGCGGCACGCGAAGGAGCGCTCGGTCGCCAGCTCGTGCGCGCCGGCCAGCTCGTCGTCGCCGAGCTCGGCGAACCGGGGGCCGCGGCGGAGCAGCGACAGTCGGTCGTCCGACATCGATTCCATGATAGGGCGCAGGGCACGCGGGCTCGGGCGCCCGCGCCACGGGGGGTGGAACCGCGGCGGGGCGCGGGCGTATGAAGCGGGAGACGATCGGAGCGCGCCGGTGTTCCTGCTCGAGACCCCAAGACTGCTGCTGCGGCCGTTCCGGGACGGCGACGCGGCGACGTTCGCCGCGTACCGCTCCGACCCGCTCGTGGCCCGCTACCAGGGCTGGGACGCCCCGTACCCGCTCGAGCTGGCGACGGCGTTCGTGACCTCGATGATGCAGGTGGAGCCGGGCCGCCCCGGCGCGTGGTTCCAGGCGGCGATCGAGCGCCGGGCCGACGGCGCGATGCTCGGCGACTGCGCGTTCCAGGTCCTCGCCGACGAGCCCCGGCAGGCGCAGGTCGGCGCCACCCTCGCCCGCGAGCACCAGCGGCAGGGCGTCGCCGCCGAGGCCGTCGCGCGGCTGGTCGACCACCTGTTCGACGACCTCGGGCTGCACCGCGTGATCGGGGTGTGCGACCTGGAGAACCAGGCGTCGCGGAGGCTGCTGGAGCGCCTCGGCTTCCACCTCGAGGGGGTGTTCCGGGAGAACGTGTGGTTCAAGGGCGCGTGGGGCAGCGAGTGCCTCTACGCGACACTCCGCCGCGACCGCGCGGCGCCGCGATGACGGCGGTCCGGCGCGTGCTGTGCTTCGGCCTTCCTCCCGGGCCATCGCCGAGGGCGCCGGCGAGCTCGTCGACGTCGTCCGGTCCAGCGCGGCCGGAACCAATGGCGCGGCTCGGTGGTCCGTATACGAGGGCATGAGATCAGCCGTTGCGCTCGGCGTCCTGGCTGCCACCCTCGCCCTGCCCGCGTGCGACCGCTCGTCCCCGACCGAGCCGCTGCCGCCGGCGACTCCGACTTCAACGCCATCCGCGACGGCCACTCCCTCGCCGGCACCGACGCCGACACCGCCCGCGAGCCCTACGGCGACGCCGACATCCGTCCCCACACCCGTCCCGACGCCCGCCCTCGCGACCTTCTCGGGCCACGTCTTCCGCCGGCCCGAGCTGGCGCCGATTGCCGACGCGCTCGTCGAGCTGGACAACGTCGCGCACCACCAGACGACCACGGACGGCGGCGGCGCCTTCGCGTTCTCCGACATCTCTCCCGGCAGCTTCAACGTCAGCGTCACCCCACCGGGCGAGCCCCGGGCCACCGTGGACGAGGTCTGGCTCGAGGCCGGCGACAACCGGCGCGACCTCTACTGGGACCCGTGCGTGCGTCCTTTTGGCACGGTCACGGACCGGGACACCGGGGCGCCGATCGCCGGCGCCACCGTGAGCATCTGGGACCTGAGCGCCACCACCGGCGCGGACGGCCGCTACACCATCGACTTCGGCTGCGAGCCGCTGTCCGGGGGCACGATCGTCATGAGTGTGACGCACCCCGACTACCAGCCGCACGAGGAGTACTCCCGCGTGTCGTACCTGTGCACGTGCCCGTTCGACTTCACCCTCGTCCACCTCTGACGGCGCCGCCGCGCGGGCGAGGGCGCCCGCGCTACGACGTAGGGTGCGATCGGCCGGTACAATCGGGGGCATGGCCTGGCGGAAACGAACCGGTGCGGTGGTCTGTCCTTCCTGTGGCAAGCTGGTCGGCGTCAACGACGACCGCTGCCTCAACTGCGGGCGGTGGCGCCCCGGGATGTGGGGCCTGGCGCCGCTGGTGCGCCGGCTCGGCAACGACTTCGGCTTCACCGCCGCGGTGATGACCGGCTGCGTCACGCTCTACGTCGTCTCGGTCCTGCTCGACACGTCGGAGATCGGCCAGGGCGGGCTGTTCGGCCTGCTCGGGCCCTCCACGAACAGCCTGTTCGTGCTCGGTGCCTCCGGCTCGATCCCGGTGTTCGAGCTGGGCCGCTGGTGGACGGTCCTGTCGGCGGCGTGGCTGCACGGCGGGCTGCTCCACATCCTGTTCAACATGATGTGGGTCCGCCAGCTCGCGCCGGCGACGGCGGACGCATACGGCCCCGCCCGCAGGGTGATCATCTACACCGCCTCGTCGGTGGCCGGCTTCCTGCTGTCGTCGTGCGTCGGCCACTTCCTGCCGTTCCTGCCGCGGTTCCTGAGCGGCGCGCACTTCACGGTCGGCGCCTCGGCGCCGATCTTCGGCCTGCTCGGCGCGATCGTCCACTACGGCCAGCGGCGCGGCTCGAGCGCGGTGGGCCGGCAGGCGCTCTCGTACGCCCTGATCTTCGGCCTGTTCGGCTTCGTCATGCCTGGGGTGGACAACTGGGCGCACCTCGGCGGCTTCGCCGGCGGCTACGGGATGTCGTTCGTCCTCGACCCGTGGCGCGAGGAGCGCCTCGACCACGTGATCGCCGCGTTCGCCTGCCTGGCTGCCACCGTCGCCTCGGTGATCGCGTCCGTCCTGACCGGACTCCCGGCCCTGCGCTAGGGGCACGATCCCCGACTCGCCGCGCCCCCCCCGTGCGGTTCGGGCCGCGGCCGGCGTTGTGGAAGGCGAAGGGAAGTCGCGCCATGAACGACAAACGGATTGCGGCGGCAGCCATCGTCCTGGGCCTGCTGCCACTCGCCTCGGCGTTCGGGGGCATCGAGCGGCTCAAGTTCAAGCCAGCGGCGGCGGCAGCGGTGAGACTGGGAGAGAAGAACCCGATCTCCTGCGCCCCACTGCCGGGAAGCGCAAGCGTCAGGGTGGCGAGAAGCGTAGGGCCTCCGCTTCCCGCCGGGACGAGGGTCGGATTCCGCTACATGCGGGAGAAGCTGGTCGACCGGGGCGGCGTGAACCAGGCGGTGCTGGCCTGGACCGAGGTCGAGGCAGACCTCGAAACAGAATGGCTTTCCGGTACAAGCAACACCAGGGAATGGGAGGCGCCAGGAATCCACCAGGAACCCTGCACGGCCTGGTACTACGGGGGCCTGCCTGACCTCGAACCGCTCAAGACTCGTGTAGCTCAGGGAAGGCTGATCCTGAGCGCCCGGAACAACAACCGTCTGACCCGCGTACCGCCAGCCAAGCTCATGGTCAGGGGAATGCGATGTGATTCGCCCGTCGCGGTGTTCACGCAGACTTCGTGGGTGTTCCCCGGGATGGCGCCGGGCCAAATCTATGCGGAACTGAACTTCGCGCTCCCCGGTTTGGAAGCATGCCATTACTTCGACGTCAAGATGGACTGGGAGAGGAAGGTGCTGGAGTCCAACGAGGACAACAACACGCTCAGCGGAGCCGAGATCTGTCCCCTCCTCCGCCTGCCGCCGGGGACGCTGCCTTCCGTTCCGTAGGCGCCCGGGGGGGCAGCACGGAACGTCCGTGCGGCACTCCCAAGCAGCACCGACCACTCCGTCATTGGGAGGCCCGCAGGGCCGGGGCAATGCGGGGGCACCGCGGCCACCACAGGCCAAGGCACCAGCCAGCCTCCATGCCCCCTCCCGCAGCTCTGGTTGATGGCCGTGCAGCCCGCGTCGCGCCACCCACGCAACCTCCGCACGATCTCGGCGCGCCTGGAGCGCCACCCTGCACGTCAGGGTAAACCTCAGGCGCCACGGGGTCCTTCGTCGTCGCTGCGCTCCTCCTCAGGATGACGGAGGGCGTCGCACCGCGCCCTCTCGCCTGATGGCGTTACTTCCTCGAGGAAGCGGCCCGGCTGGAGCTCACGAGATCGCGGCGGGCGGTCAGGCGTCGTCGATGCCGCACAGGCGACGGGCCAGGCGCTTGCGGGCCTCGAGGTCGACCTGGCGGCCGATCATGACGCGCTGGGCCTGGGGCGAGCCGGCGCCGTGCATCGACTCGGTGAGGTAGCCGACCGCGGCCGAGCCGAGCGTGAGGTTCTCGATGAGCCGGAGCATGCGTGCCCGATGCTCGGTGGGCACCCCCGCGACACCCCGGTAGTACTTCGCCAGGACCGGCCCGACCTCGGGCGACTTGAAGTCCGCCTCTGACGGCAGGGTGGCCATGAGCCCGCCGGCGACGTCCTGGGCGAGCCGGGCGATCTCGTACGGGAAGCGGGTGACGTTCTGCTTGTGCACGTTGGCGAGCAGGGTGTCGACCGCCCAGGTGCCGCACGGCTCGCAGTGCCCCTGCGCGGCACAGGCGACGGCGCCGCAGAACAGCGTCTCGTTGAGGTGGCACATCTCGACGATCTTGTCGCGCACGTGCGAGGCCTTCGCCGCCCCGTTCCATTCCGCCATGCAGGCGGTGGCGCCGATCAGGACGTCGCCGACGCCGACCTTGCAGGCGTAGCTCTGCCGGTGGTACGAGGCGAACTGCTCGACCAGGCGGCCGGCGAACTCGACCTCGCGGAACATGAACACCCGCTCCCAGGGGACGAAGACGTCGTCGAACACGACGAGCGCCTCGTGGCCGCCGAAGCGCAGGTTGCCGCGGTCCCAGGTGTCGCCCTCGAGCCGGCGGGTGTCCGAGGCCTGGCGACCGAGGATGTAGCTGATCCCCGTGGTGTCGCTCGGCACCGCGAAGGCGACGGCGTAGTCCTCGTCGCCGGCGCGCATGGCCATCGTGGGCATGACGATGACCTCGTGGGAGTTCACGGCGCCGGTCTGGTGCGCCTTGGCGCCGCGGACCACGATGCCGTCGGGGCGCTCCGCGACGACATGGAGGAAGAGGTCGGGGTCTGCCTGCGCGTGCGGCGGCAGCGAGCGGTCGCCCTTGGGATCGGTCATCGCGCCGTCGCAGACCAGGTCGTGCTCCTGGACGTACGCGAGGTACTTCTCGAAGCGGGCGTGGGTGCCGGTGCCGCGCGCCCGGTCGAGGTCCCAGCAGACGATCGACAGCGCGGCCAGGGCGTCCATGCCGACGCAGCGCTGGAAGCAGCAGCCGGTGAGCGACCCGAGCAGGCGGCCCATCAGGCTCTTCTTCACCAGGTCGTC